>NZ_JARUJP010000007.1:0-191032 GCF_033659955.1 Clostridium tanneri | reverse complement strand
GGAAACTGGTTTAACTTCAAGAGAAGCAGTATATGCTGGTGGAGATGCTGTAACTGGAGCTGCTACAGTAATATTAGCTATGGGAGCTGGAAAGAAGGCTGCTAAGGCTATTGACGAGTTCTTAAGCCAAAAGTAGGTTATCTCAGGTAAATACTTAACTTATATAACAATATACCATTCTTTAGATACACTGCATTAGGGTAAAGCTTAATGTAGTGTTTTTTTATCTATAATTATAATAAGTCTGTATATTTATAAATTTACTAAATTTGACAAATCCCTGAAATAGGGTACAATTATATATGGGGAAGGTATATTAATATGCCTAATTATAGCCTATTGCGGAGGATTGTGGAATTGGAGAAGGATGCGTTATATAATATACTAATTGTTGATGATAATAGAAATAATTTGATATCACTAAGAGCTCTTATTGAAGAATATATTAATGCTAATGTAATAGAAGCAAACTGTGGACAAGAGGCCCTAAGGGAATTATTAAAACAGTCTATAGACTTAATAATTCTAGATGTACAAATGGAAGGAATGGATGGATTCGAATTAGCTACATTAATAAAACAGAGGAGGAAAACAGAAAGTATACCAATCGTATTTTTAACTGCTGCGTATACTAATGAGCAATTTAGAAAGCGAGGCTTTCAAGTTGGTGCTGTAGATTACTTGACCAAGCCTATTGATGAATATCAGCTAATCAATAGAATTAATATATACCTAAAAATGATTGAAAAAGAAAGAACTATGAATTTAGAATTAGAACAGAGAGTAAACGATCAAGTCAAGGAGTTAAAAAAAGCGAAAGAATTAGCAGAGCAGCTAAATGAGGCAAAAAGCACTTTTATTGCAAATATGTCTCACGAGCTTCGCACACCTCTTAATATTTTATTAAGTACAACCCAGTTAATTAACTTATATCTGAGGGAGGATAGGGCGCTAGATAGAGAAAAACTACAAAGTAAAATAAACTTGCAGGTACAAAATTGTTATCGATTACTAAGACTTGTAAATAACTTAATTGATATTACAAAAATAGATGCAGGATATTTTAATCTTAGGTTAAGCATGTGTAATATAATTGAAATTGTTGAGGAAATAACCATGTCAGTAGTTGAATATGTTGAAAACAAAGGAGCTAATCTAATTTTTGATACAGATATCGAAGAAAAAATTATTTGTTGTGATCTAGATGCTATTGAAAGAATTATGTTAAATCTGCTTTCTAATGCTATAAAATATACCCCTAAAGGAGGAAGTATATTTGTTAACGTAAAAGATTTAGGGGATAAGGTGATGATTTCAGTAAGAGATACAGGTATAGGTATCCCAGAGGATAAACTTAATATTATATTTCAAAGATTTAAACAAGTAGATAACCTCCTTACAAGGCAATGTGAAGGAAGTGGAATTGGTTTGAATTTGGTAAAGTCTTTAGTAGAAATGCATAATGGACAGATATATGTTGAAAGTGAGTATGGAAAGGGAAGTGAACTTATATTTGAACTACCTACAGATTTACAGGGGGAGCAGGAATCTATTCCTGATTTAAAACCGCTTATTACGGAAGAAAACGTTATGCAAAGAATACATGTTGAATTTTCAGATATATACTACTAAGCTTTTAAGAGCATATAGTTACTATTTTAGCTAGGAAATAAACAGCAGATACAAAGATACAAAGTTTAGCAAGGAGGCCTTCACTTTTACTATGAAATTCTTAGAAAATGTAAGTATACAGAAACGTCTAATCGGAGCTCTTGTAATCTGGATGATTATTCTTATTGGTTTTGGCACCTTAGCAATTATCAAGCTTCAGGAGCTTGCCTTGGTGACTCAAAAAATATACGATTATCCATTACAGTTATCAAATTCAGCAAAGGAAGTTAGAGTAGATATTATAAAAATACATAGAGAGATGAGAGACGTAATACTTTCTGAAAGCGAAACAGAAATACAAAGTCATATAGATGTTATAAATTCACTTGAAAATAGAGTTTATCAAGAAATGGATGTAATAAAAGATGCCAGTTCTTCTGGAGACGTTAAAAGCTTAGAAATGGATATCAGATCTTTATTAACAAAGTGGAAAAAAAGCAGACAAGATGTAATCAATCTTTCAATAAACGGGGAGAAAAGAGAGGCTTTAATTTTATCACAGGATAATAACAGTGATTTTGTAGGTAAAATAGAAGAAGAGCTAGATAAAATAGATAAGCTAGAAGGAATACTAGCCAGTGATCTAATAACAGATGCTCATAAAATTCAGAACTCACAAAAGTCTATACTTTTATTATCTTTATTAGTATTTGGACTTATAGCAGTTGCTTTTTTTACCCTAATAGCAAGAAGTATAATAGTACCTATTGCTCAGTTAAAGGCTGTAATGAAAGATAGTGTCACTACCGATGACCTACTGGAATGTAGCCTACAGGGGAAAAATGAGCTAGTAGATATGTCAGAAAACTTTAATGCTTTAATTTACAAGCTTAGAAGTCAGTTTTGGATAAAAGATGGGCAAAACAAATTAAGTCAGCAAACATCAGGTAACTACTCTTTAAAAGAACTTACTCAAAGGGTTATTAACTTTTTAGGTGAGTTTTTAGAAGCGGGAAATGGAGTTTTCTATTTATATAACGAGAAGGATAAAACCCTGAGATTAAATTCAGCTTTTGCTTTTACTGAAAGGAACATTTTATTTGAACATTATGCTATGGGACAGGGAATTGTGGGGCAGGTTGCATTGGAGAGAAAGCCTATTCTATTACGTAATATAAAAAGGCAGGATGCTTTAATAAGGACTGGTATAATTAGTGAGCCGCCTCTTAACTTATATGCCTTTCCATTAATTCACGAGGACAAGCTTTATGGTGTTATTGAGATTTCCTCTTTTCAACCTTTTACAGATGCAAAACAGGAGTTTTTAAAAGAAAGCAGCAGAATAATTGCCATTAATCTTTTTTCTGTAATTCAAAATGAAAAGATAAAGACTCTTCTAGAAGAATCAGAGGAAGCAAAGGGAAAAATTCAGATTACTGCAGAAGAATTGCAAAAGGCCAACACTATATTAGAGGAACAACAGATATTATTACAGCAGCAAACGGAAGAGTTACAAAAAACCAACGCTGAACTTGAAGAACAACAGCAATTGCTGCAGCAGCAAAGTGAGGAACTGCAGCAAACTAATAGTCAACTTGAAGAACAACAGCAAATGTTAGAGGAACAATCTAAGGTTCTAAATACTCAGAATAGAGAATTAGAAAGTTCTAGAGAGGAACTTATTAGTCGTTCAAATGAATTAGAAATAACTAATAAGTATAAGTCGGAGTTTTTGGCCAATATGTCTCATGAGCTTCGAACACCTTTAAATTCTATAATTTTGTTATCTAAATTATTAATAACAAATCAAGAAAGTAGGTTAAGTAAGGAATATATTGAAAAAATAAGTATTATACATAGTTCTGGAAATGAATTGCTAAGATTGATAAATGATATACTAGACCTTTCAAAAATTGAGGCTGGAAGAATGAATTTAAACATAACAAAATTTCATTCTAATGAACTTTTACAAAACCTAAAGAACCTCTTTGGCGAAGTAGCTGAAGAGAAGAATGTTCAGTTAATAATAAAGGATAGTGTTGATAAAGAATTAAAGGGTGATAGAGATAAGATTTCTCAAATACTTAGAAACTTATTATCTAATTCCTTAAAGTTTACTAACGAAGGATCTGTTAAATTAATAGTAGACCTAGATGAGTATAAAAAAGACATAGTAGTATTTTCAGTTATAGATACCGGTATTGGGATAAGATATGAGCAGATACAGATGATATTTGAAGAGTTTCAACAGGGAGATGGTTCTATATCCAGAAAATATGGCGGCACCGGTCTTGGGCTTTCCATATCAAAGAAATTAGCTGAATTCATGGGAGGCTGCATTGAAGTAAACAGCCAACTAGGAGTGGGAAGCGAATTTAAGCTGATTTTGCCAGGATTAATTGATATCTGTGCCACCAGAGAGGAAATTAAGGTTATTCCAGATGATTCTAGTGAAAATATAGGTGAAGGGCTGGAAGAGGAATCCGCAGGAAAGAGTGATAGACTTACTTTATTGCTTGAAAAAAATTTAGACTTTATAACTTCTGTGAAAAACATTAACCAAGGTCTAGGTTTCAATACTGTAGTTGCTGCTAATGTTGAAGAGGGAAACAGTATACTTAAAAAGTGTAAAGTAGATGGTATTATAGTGAATTTAGCATTATTGAGTAAAGAAGAGTTACAAAGGCTAAAAGCACTGAGGAATAGTAATAACAAAGAAATCCCTATTATTGCATATACAGATAAAGAGTTGGAAGTTGATGAAGAAAGGAAAGTAAAAAGGTATTTTGATAGTGTAATTTTGAAGACATTTAATTCTGACGAAAGATTGATAGATGAAATTACGTTGTTTTTACATAAGGTTAGAAAAAATAATAAAGAGAACGGATACCTAGTAAGTAGAACAGATAGAGAATATGCTTTGAATTTGAAAGGTAAAAAAATACTAATAGTAGATGATGATCCAAGAAATATTTTTGTTTTAGCATCTGCTTTAGAAGACTTTGAGGGAGAGGTGCTTGATGCTGAAAATGGAAAGATTGCAATAGAAAAGCTTAAGAAGAATAATGTGGATTTAATCTTAATGGATATTATGATGCCTGTTATGGATGGATACGAGGCTATAAAGACAATACGTAAAGATGAAAAATTAAAAGACATTCCTATAATTGCACTTACTGCAAAAAGTTTAAAGGAAGATAGAGCAAAGTGTATTGAAGTTGGAGCAGATGATTATATTTCAAAACCTGTAGACTATGATATTTTTATCCGTTTAGTAAAGGCTTGGATAAGCAAAAAACTTTAATGGTTAAGGAGGATAAGTGAATGGGGGTAAGTGTGGATAAGGTAATAAATGGAGTATGTATTACAGTAACCGGTGAGTTATGTGATGAAATTGAGATAGAAGAATTTTTTAATATACTAGATCAACAAATCACTACTGAAGCCCAAGTAACTTTTCTTGATGCCTCTACTTTAGAGGCGGCAATTATTGAAAAACTGGCAGATATTCAAAGTGCTAGAAAATTAGAAATTTCTGTTGTTAAGTCGTATCTGTATTCTTATATGTATAAGCTAGGAATTCGATGTAAGTATAATCCAATGAGAAATATGAGTTCGGGAATTATCTCTAAAAAGCTGCAAAGCGCTGAAGTAAAACTAGGGAGAGAAGAGGTTTTATATTTCCTTGAGAATATTAATAAAAAATATGGCTATGATTATACTGAGTATCAAGTTGACAGTATTATGAGAAGAATTAAAATATCAATGCTGAGAGCTAATACTGACGATTTTACCGGGTTTCAGAATTTAGTTTTAGAAAATGACAGTTATTTTGAACAGCTATTTTTAGATTTTTCTATAAATACCACAGAGTTTTTTAGGAATCCAGAAGTTTTTCAGGTAGTGAAAAATAAAGTACTTTTACACCTTAACTTTTATTCACATATTAGAATTTGGTGCATAGGTTGCTCTACAGGAAAAGAACCCTATTCCTTAGCTATTTTATTAGAAGAAGCAGGATTACTCCACAGAGTACAAATATATGCTACAGATATAAATCCATATGTTATAGAAGAAGCAAAAAATGGTATGTACTCCATGGATGATATAGAAGAAGGAATTCAAAACTATAGGAAAGCTGGTGGTGAAAATAGCTTTACCAGCTATTTTGAATTGAAGGGAAATTATATTAAAATTAAACAAGGGCTTAAGAAAAACATATTGTTTTTTCAACATAGTATTTTAGGAAATGGTATTATCAACGAATTTCATCTTATACTATGTAGAAATGTATTAATTTATTTTAATAACAGTCTTCAGAAAAAGGTATTAAGGTATCTAAGTGACTCCTTAGATAAAAATGGTTTTTTAGTTTTGGGAAAAAGTGGAGGAATACTTCAAAATGGTGGCTATAACTATTTTACCAAGTATGATGAAATAAATAAAATTTATAAAAAGAAAGAATTAGTTTAGAGCTTAGATGAAAGTATAAAAACAATGATAAAACATAAGTTAAGAGAGCTGAAAACTGGACATTTTAGCTCTCTTAAAATTACTTTAAAATCACGATTTAACTAGGCATAGTTTGTTATTTTAGCATACTGTACAGATATACAAATCTAGTTGCATGCTCCTGTTCATCAGTAATGATTTCAAAAAGCATATCTCTCATCTGGATAGTAGGAAGCATTGACTGAATTCTTCTATACAATTCAACAGCTCCCAATTCCCCGTTTATACTACTTTCAATTGCAGGAAGCAGACAGTCTATCTTTTCAATTTTAGGAACCGGTATGTCGCATTCTCTTCCGGTTAGCATATAGTAAATGTGTTTAAACATCATATAATGTTTTCCTTCATCCTTATAGGCGAATTCTATTTGTTTGCGAACCTTATCATTTTTAGCTAATTCCATCATTTTTTTATACTTTACTCTATCATGTCGTTCATCTTTCATGGCTTCAGTGATTAAGTCTAGTACATTTTTGTCTCTCCTATACATATCCATTCCGTTAAACAAAATATGTTCCTCCCTAAATATTGGTGTTGCTAGAAGCACTTAACTATATAATATGTGGCTAAAATAAATTTGGTTACTGAATATTTTACTATTGCAATTCTAGGAATAAACTGTTAAAATTACACTATGACAAATTAGTGCTTTATTATGATAAAATGATAAAGTGATAAAATGAGGAAGTGAATTTGATGCTAAGTTGGAAGAGATATATACCAGAAGGTACAAGAGATATGTTATTTGAGGAATGTAGTAGAAAAATTCAAGTAGAAAATATATTAAGGACGACCTATGTAAATAGCGGGTTTTTGGAAGTAATATCTCCAACACTGGAGTTTTATGATGTCTTTAGTGGAGAAACCTCTACTTTGGCTCAGGAGAAAATGTATAAGTTACTTGATAATCAAGGTAGAATATTAGTTTTAAGACCAGATATGACTACACCTATAGCCAGACTAGCAGCTACTAAACTAAAAGATGCACCTCATCCTTTAAAATTATGTTATACATCAAATATTTATAGAATGAATGAAAGTTTAAATGGTAAAAATAGTGAAATTACCCAGTCAGGGATTGAACTTATAGGGATAGACAATATTAAAGCAGATGTGGAAGTAATAATAACAGGAATATCTGCACTATTAAGCTGTGGACTTGATAATTTCAAAATAGAGCTAGGGCATGCTGAGTTTTTTAAGGCTATAGTAGAAGAAGCTAACTTTGAAGATGAAGTAAAGGAAAAGCTTAGAATACATATAGAAAACAAAAACTTTACGGCTCTTTCAGAATTTTTAGAAGAGAAAAAAGCTGATATAGATGAAAAAACAGTATTTATTCTAAAAGAGCTTCCTAAGCTTTTTGGAAACATTGAAATATTAGATAAAGCCTCAGAACTAACAGTTAACTCTAGAGCTTTAGATGCATTAGAAACTATAAGAAATGTTTATAAAGTAATTGAGGATGCAGAACTTTCAGGGTATTTATCTGTAGATTTAGGGATGGTTCAGGACTTAAATTATTATACCGGAATAGTTTTTAGAGGCTATGCACCAGGAGTTGGTGGAAATATATTAAGTGGAGGAAGATATGATAAATTGATATATCAGTTTGGAGAAGAACAGGCGGCTACAGGGCTTGCCATTGATGTAGATAGTATTTTGACAGCTCTGCAGAATAGTGATAGTAAAGAATCAGTTAAAGAGAAGATTTTAATTTACTATAAAGAGGGGCAATTTAGAGAGGCATATAGAAAAGCGATAGAACTTAGAAGAAGCGGCATTATTACTGAACTTAATCTAACAAATTCATATGAGGAAGCTGTTAAATATGCACAGATGAAGGGACTAAATAAAATTGTGAAAATTATATAAGTGAAAGACAAAACTTTATCAAATTAGGAACATTGGAGGCTTTAATATGGAGAATAAACAAACTGTCAGAATAGCTTTAACTAAAGGGAGAATTGAACAAGGGGCTATAGACATTTTTAAGGCTGCTGATATAGACTGCAGTGAGCTTTTAAATAAAGGCAGAAAACTAATATTTGAGAACAAGTGCAGCAATATAGAATTTGTTCTTGTAAAAGCAGCAGATGTTATAACTTATGTGGAACACGGAGTTGTTGATATAGGTATAGTTGGAAAAGATACATTAATGGAATATAATAAAAGCTTTTATGAAGTTCTAGACTTAAAATTTGGGTGTTGTAAGTTTGCGGTAGCAGGTCCTAAAAACTCTAATTTTTATGAAGGCTACAATAGGAAGAAAATTGCTACTAAATATCCTAATGTAGCAAGAAATTATTTTAGAACCATTGGTCAAGATGTTGAAATAATTAAAATAGAAGGTTCTGTAGAGTTAGGTCCTATTCTAGGACTAGCTGATGCTATAGTAGACATAGTAGAAACAGGAAATACATTAAAGGAAAATGGTTTGGTAATTTATGAGGATATATGTAGTATAAGTGCAAGAATGATAGTAAATATAGCTAGTATAAAGATGAAGAAAGAAGAAATAGGAGAAATTATGTTAAAGGTTCAAAGGGAAGTTAGCAAAAGGGAAGCAGTGTAGTCGGAGGTAAGTTATGGAGAATGAAATTATAAGTTTAATATATAAAGATACAGATGAAGGGATTAAATATTTGAGTGCTCTTAGAGATAGGGAAGAGAGCGTTCAAAGAGAAGTGATTGTTAGAGTTGAAGAAATATTAAAAGGCATAAAAGATGAGGGAGATGATGCCTTAATAAAATATACTAATATACTTGATAGTGACAAAGTAAACAAAGAAAATATTTGTGTAACTAAAGAGGAACTAGAGGAAGCTTATAAGCAGGTTGAGGGAGAGTTTTTAGAGGCTATTAAGCTAGCAGCTAAAAATATAAGATTTTTCCATGAAAAACAGAAGAAAAATTCCTGGATGGTGACAAAGGAAGATGGCGTTATCTTAGGTCAAAATATTAGGGCTCTAGAAAATGTAGGGATTTATGTTCCGGGCGGCACAGCAGCATACCCATCATCAGTGCTTATGAATGCTATTCCAGCAGAGGTAGCAGGAGTTGATAACATAATAATGGTAACACCTCCTCTAAAAGATGGCAGCATTAATCCAAATATATTAGTGGCAGCAGATATAGCTGGAGTAGACAAAATTTATAAAGCTGGAGGTGCACAGGCAATTGGAGCACTAGCCTTTGGAACAGAAAGTATAGAAAAAGTAGATAAAGTAGTTGGTCCAGGAAACATGTACGTTGCCATGGCAAAGAAAAGTGTATATGGATACGTTGATATAGATATGATAGCTGGTCCAAGTGAAATTATGGTTATAGCAGATGACAGTGGAAAGGCAGAGTATATAGCTGCAGATTTGATGTCTCAGGCAGAACATGATAGATTAGCTTCAGCAGTTTTGGTTACCACCTCCCAAAAGTTGGCAGAAAAGGTTAGGAAGGAATTAGAGAGACAGGTAAAAAGCTTAAGTCGTAAAGATATAATAGTAGACTCTCTTCAAAATTATGGGGTAATTATTGTAGTAGACAGTCTACAAGAGGCAATAGATATGGCTAATAAAATAGCACCAGAGCACCTTGAACTTTGTATCAAGGAGCCATTTAGAGCACTTGGAGATATTAAAAATGCTGGCTCAATTTTTTTAGGGGATTATGCACCGGAACCTTTGGGAGACTATTTAGCAGGGCCTAACCATGTATTGCCAACTAGTGGAACTGCAAGATTTTTTTCTCCGCTTTCAGTAGATGATTTTGTTAAAAAATCTAGCTTTATTCATTACTCTAAAGAAGCTCTTTTAGAAGTTGGAGGGAAAGTGGTAAAGCTTGCGGAAACTGAGGGATTAACAGCTCATGCTAATTCAATCAGTATAAGAATGAAAAGTAAATAGAACTCTGATTATGTTCTTATTGTGAAAGGATGGGGGCTATGATAGAAGAATTATTTAAGGAAAATTTAAAAGTGTTTAAGGCATATGAAGTTCCGAAACTTGAGTATAAGGTGAAGCTAGATGCTAATGAAAGTTTTCTGGCCTTGGATGAAGAAATTCTTGAAACAATAGCAAGTAGACTAAAGAAAATTACCATCAATAGATATCCGGATGCAGAGTCCCAGACAGTTTGTCAATTATATGGACAATATTCTGGAATAAGTCCTAAAAATATAATTGCTGGAAATGGTTCTGATGAATTAATACAAATGATTGTAGGAACTTTTGTAGATAAAAATGAAAAAATAATGACCCTAAATCCAGACTTTTCAATGTATAAAAGTTATGTGGAATTAGCCGGTGGTAAGGCGCTACATTTTGAACTAGATGAGGAGTTTAATTTAGATGTAGAATCACTTGTAGAAAAAGTTAATGAAGAAAAGGTAAAGATACTATTTATATCAAATCCCAATAATCCCATAGGAAGGGTTATAGAAAGAAGAGAAATAATAAAAATAATAAAAAGTTGCAATTGCATAGTAGTGATAGATGAAGCTTACTTTGAATTTTACGGGGAGTCGGTAGTGGACGAAGTTCAAGACTATGAAAATTTGATAGTTCTAAGAACTTGCTCAAAGGCTATAGCAGTGGCAGGTATACGATTAGGATTTTTAATAACAAATGATCTTCTTTTAAACGAGATTAAGAAAGTTAAGCCTCCTTTTAACGTAAACTCTGTTACTCAGTTGATAGGTGAAGTAGTTTTAGAAAATACAGCTAACATAAAAGAAGCCATAGAAAAAATAGTAAAAGAGAGAAGTTTCCTTTTGGAACAATTAGCCTCTATAGAGAAGATAAAAATATATCCGACCTTTGCTAATTTTATATTAATTCAGTCTGAGAATATAGATAGGATTTACAATGGTCTTTTTGAAAAGGGAATAATAGTGAGAAAGTTTAAGGATGAGAGATTAAAAAGATGTCTAAGAATAACTGTTGGAAGCAGGAAAGAGAATCAGATATTATTAGACTGTCTCAAAGGTATAGAACTTTAACAGTGATTTTAGTAAAGATGAAAGGTGAATAGAAAGATATGAGTAGTATTAGAAAGACAGAAATTTTTAGGATAACTAGTGAAACTGATGTGGCTGTAGAAGTGAACTTAGATGGAGAAGGAATTTATAATGTGGATACAGGAATAGGCTTTTTTGATCATATGCTTTCTCTTATTTCAAAACACAGCATAATTGATTTAAATATAAAGGCCAAAGGTGACCTGTATGTTGATGGACATCATACTGTAGAAGATGTGGGAATAACTCTTGGTAAGTGTATACAAAAGGCTTTAGGAGATAAAAGCGGTATAAAAAGATATGGCACAGCCTTTGTGCCTATGGATGAAGCTCTAGCTGTAGTTTCTATGGATATAAGCGGAAGGCCTTTTTTGGTATTTGACGGCAAGTTTAATTCAGAAAAGGTTGGAAAAATGGATTCGGAGCTAGTTGAAGAATTTTTTAGAGCATTTGCTGTTAACAGTGGAATCACTCTCCATATAAAGGTGCTCTATGGCAAAAATACTCATCATATGATAGAGGGAATTTTTAAGGCCTTTGGAAGGGCTTTAAGAGAAGCAATAAGTAAGGATGATAGAATAAAGGGAGTGATGTCAACAAAGGGAAGTTTATAATTTCGTTGTACTTATGTAGAAATGTTTTTGTGCTGGAGGTGAAAGTAGTGATTTCTATTATAGATTATGGTATGGGAAATTTAAGAAGTGTTGAAAAAGCTTTAGAGTACATTGGAGAACAAGTTGTTATAACTTCAGATAGAGAAGAAATAGAAAAAAGCACTGGAATAATATTACCAGGAGTAGGGGCTTTTCCAGATGCTATAGAGAACTTAAAAAGTAGAGAATTAGATATGGTTTTAAGGACAGCAGTAGATAAAAATAAACCGATGTTAGGCATATGTCTCGGCATGCAGCTTTTATTTGAAGAAAGTGAAGAAGTTAGCTTGAACAAAGGCTTAGGTTTTTTAAAAGGCACAGTTAGAAGGCTTTATGGTGGTATAAAAATACCTCACATGGGCTGGAATAGTTTAAAGGTAGAAAGAAATTGTCCTATTTTAGAAGACATAGAGGAAGGAAGCTATGCATATTTTGTTCACTCCTTCTATGCAGATGTTGAAAATAAAGAAAACCTTGATGCTATAAGTTTTTACGGAATCGATATTCCTGCGGTGGTAAGCAGCGGCAATTTATTTGGAGTTCAGTTTCACCCTGAAAAGAGCGGGGATATTGGGATCCAAATGCTAAAGAATTTTGTAAAACTTACAAAATAGATTCGGGAGGTAAGTACAGTGATAATATTTCCTGCTATAGATTTGAAAGAAGGTAAATGTGTAAGGCTTTACCAGGGCGAAATGTCTTCTTCAGAGATTGTTGGTGAAGACGCAGTAAAAACAGCGTTAAGTTTTAAAAATTCAGGAGCTGAATACCTACATATGGTAGATTTAGATGGTGCGGTGAAGGGATCACTTCAGAATATGGATGTAGTTTTGCAGGTAGTAAAGGAAGTTAAAATACCGGTGGAACTAGGTGGAGGTATAAGAGATTTGCAGACTATTGATACAATTATAGACAAGGGTATCAGTAGAGTTATACTGGGAACTGAAGCTCTAAGCAATCCCGAGATGGTAAAGGAAGCTGTGAAAAAATATAACAAAAAGATAGCAATAGGAATAGATGCTAAAAATGAGTTAGTAGCAGTAGATGGCTGGCTAAATGTAAGTAAGGTGAAATATATAGATTTTGCTAAAAAAATAGAGGATATAGGAGTACAAACTATTATATATACAGATATAAGCAGAGATGGAACTTTGACAGGACCTAATTTGGAGCAGCTTTCAAGAATAAACTCCGCGGTCTCCTGTAACATAATAGCTTCTGGTGGGGTAAAAAACATTGAGAGTATTAAAGAACTTAAAGAAATAGGGGTATATGGTGCAATAGTTGGAAAGGCTATTTATTCACATAACATTAATCTGGAAGAGGCAATATCTGTTGGGAGGGAGTAAGATATGCTTGGTAAAAGAATAATTCCCTGTTTGGATGTAAATATGGGGAGAGTAGTAAAAGGTATAAACTTTGTTAAACTTAGAGATGTTGGCAATCCAGTAGAAATAGCAGAATTCTACAATAAAGAAGGCGCTGATGAATTAGTTTTTCTGGATATAACTGCCACTCACCAAGGTAGAAAAACTATGATAGAGGTGGTAGAGAGAACTGCAGAAAAGGTATTTATACCTCTTACTGTTGGTGGAGGTATAGGCAGCATAGAGGATTTTAAAAGTATATTGAGAGCAGGTGCTGATAAAATTTCTGTTAATTCAGCAGCTATAAGAACGCCGCACCTTATTAGCAGGGCCGCAGATAAATTTGGAAGTCAGTGCGTTGTAGTCGCAATTGATGGAAAGATGAGAGAAGATAAATCAGGGTGGAATGTAGTTATAAACGGTGGCAGAATAGATACAGGTTTGGATGCAGTAGAATGGGCGAAAGAAGCAGAAAGACTAGGTGCAGGAGAAATACTTTTAACTAGCATGGATGCTGATGGAACAAAGGCTGGATATGACATAGCTCTTACTAAAGCTATAACTGATAGCTTAAATATTCCAGTAATAGCTTCCGGGGGCTGTGGAAAGTTAGAACATTTCTATGATGTGTTTGCAGAATCTGGGGCAGATGCAGCGTTAGCAGCGTCACTCTTTCATTATAGAGAATTAACTATAGGTAAAGTTAAGGAATACTTAAGAGGTAAGGGGCTAGAGGTTAGAATATAAATTCTATAAACTTTAGGTGGATTATAGACTGATTTTTGAGGTGGAAAGTAAAAACTTGCTAAAGAAGGTAATTTTAATGGAAAGTTTACAGTTAAGTAATATAAGTAATAATAATCTCAAAGAGGTAGATTTTAATAAGGGGTTGATCCCGGTTATTATACAAGATTACGAAAGCAAAGAAGTGCTTATGCTAGCATACATGAATAAAGAATCCCTAAATAGAACTTTGGAAACAGGAACTACATGGTTTTGGAGTAGATCAAGAAATAAATATTGGAATAAAGGGGCTACTTCAGGGCATTTTCAACATGTAAAGAGTATAAGTATAGATTGTGATGGAGACACCTTGCTTATAAAAGTAGAACAGGTAGGTGCTGCTTGTCATACAGGAAGCAGAACTTGTTTTTATAGAGAAATTATTACAGAGTAAAACTTTGGGAGGTTACTTGATTTTAAATTAATAAGGGAGGGGTTAAGATGGAGTTAAAGAGTATCGTAGAGCAACTTTATGGAATAATAGAAGAAAGAAGAGAAAACCCAATAGAGGGCTCCTATACTAGTTACTTATTTAAAGAAGGCTTAGATAAAATATTAAAAAAGATAGGAGAAGAGAGTTCCGAAATAATAATAGGAGCTAAGAATAATAGTAAGGACGAAGTGGTATATGAAACCTGTGATTTAGTTTACCACTTATTGGTACTGATGGTTCAACAGGGAATTGATATTAATGACTTAGTAAAAGAGCTAGAAAAAAGAAGATTAAAAATATGCAATAAAAAACCAGAAAGAAAAACAGTAGAGGGTATACACTAAAGGAAAATTAAGTTTTTAAAAGCACTAATCTTTTTAGGATAAAGTGCTTTTTCCTCTTGTTAACATATACGGAATATTTGCTTACAAGGTACTAGGTTTCATATTACTTAAAATATAGTCTAAACATATAAGTCTTAATGGATGTCCTGTACCTTCTAAGTTTAGTAAAGAATCTTTTGAACTAATCCGAGCCTTAAGTGCCCTTTTAAAGTGGCGTCTTTCTTTTTTGCCTAAGGATTTATAATATTCATACTCTTCGATGACGATATTTATTGCCTCTAATTTGTAGTAATTTTCTTCAATAATATAGGTTTTTAAAGCAAACACCCATATGTAAAGGAACAATGCCATTATACTCCACATATCTGTTCCTAAAATTTGTCTATTTTGCTCAGGCATTGAAGCTTCTTGAAATCTAAGAATCTGAACAGGCAATTCTGAGTGATTTTTCACTAGACTAAAAGTAGCAATATCATAAGTATTGTATAAGATATCATCTAAAAATGTTTTAATGCTAATAGGATAAGCGTTTTTCATTTTTAT
The DNA here is from genome assembly GCF_033659955.1 of Clostridium tanneri. Taxonomy (NCBI): domain Bacteria; kingdom Bacillati; phylum Bacillota; class Clostridia; order Eubacteriales; family Clostridiaceae; genus Clostridium; species Clostridium tanneri. The sequence continues at coordinate 175,775 of NZ_JARUJP010000007.1, read as the reverse complement.
TTCCTGTTCCAGGCTTTCCTTAATTCTTTCAGATATTATTATAAAACTCTCTAAGTCGTTATTAGAATTTATTAGGCAGTATAAATCATATATATTCTTATAAATTCTATCTAATTGAGTTTTTTCAAGACCAGAGAGATTAGGTGCTAAAGTGAGAAATTTATCACTAATAGTAGAATATTTATCAATAACAATAGGCTTATATGAGAGTTCAAGTCCTAAAGCTTTACATTTAGAAAGTCTTACAGTATGAAGTTCTTTCAAATCTAAAAACAAAAAGTCTATTTTAAGCCCTGGATATCGTTGTCTTTTCCAAGAGTTAAATACAAAAGGTATATGGAATATAAAAGTCATCATAGGTATGGTCCTACCATGGATTTGTACTTCTCTAGGTATATATTCTTTATAACTGCAGTGAATGCCGCCTTTATTAAAATCCTCTTTAATTGAACGGATTATTCTCTCTAATTCTTTTCTTGATAAATCCGTTGCACAATCTATATCAGCTGTTAATCTTTGGAGTTCCAGAGGAAGATGTAGTTGTGTAGCTGCTCCACCCTTTAAGACACATCTATTTTTTGCTCTCCTCTGTATTTGAGAGTGCAGTTCATATATCCAAATTTGATCTTCTAAGGTGTATTTATTTATTATACCAAGCTGCTTAGAGGCAGACTTAATATATCCTTTTGTAAAGTTAACAGATGGATGACAGAGCATATTCTGTTTTTTCCCCGCCAAAACCTTCACCTCTCCATCATAATTTAGTTTTAGAAAAACTATATTTATATAATTATTATTACAAATTGATTAAATTATATCATAATTGTGCATTGAAAATAATGTTATAATTAGTGAAAGTAGTTATTAAGTTTTAATGGAAAGGGAAAGATGGGAAGTTATGAAGTTAAATAAAATTCATCATGTTGCTATTATCTGTTCTGATTACCAGAAATCTAAAGATTTTTATGTTAATATATTAGGATTAAAGATTATAAGTGAAACTTATCGGGAGGAAAGAAAATCTTATAAACTAAATCTTTTAATTGGAAAAGAGGAAGAAATAGAGTTGTTTTCATTTCCCAATCCACCTAAAAGACCGAGCTATCCTGAGGCAAGAGGCTTGAGACATCTAGCCTTTGAAGTTGATGACATTGAGATTATAGTAAAGGAATTAAATTCAAAGGAGATAGACACTGAACCCATTAGGAAGGATGAAATTACCGGTAAAAGATTTACATTTTTTAATGACCCTGATAACTTGCCAATAGAATTGTATGAAAAGTAACTAAACTCTAGAACATATTAAGGTATACACTTAAATATAAGTTCTTTAACTTTATTATGGTTTATGTTTCCAAAAGGGTGCTCATGGCACCCTTTTTATTAGTTAGCATATTTTAAATTATAATTTGTGTAGTAGAGTTAAAAGATATTTTTAAGAAATAATTAAGATTTTGCATATCAATTAATTAAGATGGACATCTTATAATTTTACATATAGATTTTAGAAACATGAGGATAATCCATAAGAAAGGGTGATTATGAAATGAAGAGGTTAAAAGATAACATATTTCCATTAATGCTAATGCTATTAATACCGTTGGTGAATATTTTTTACGGTTATATAAATAATCCTAGAAGAGGAACACACAGCCTCGTGACGGATTTAGATAGAAGCATACCTTTTATAAAAGCATTTATAATACCCTATTTAATATGGTATCCCTTTATAATACTTACCCTAATATATTTATGCATTTACTATAGAGAAACTTATTATAAAACTATAAGTACCATAATTATAGGCATGCTTTTAAGTTATTTAGTATACTTTTTCTTCCAGACCACTGTTCCAAGGCCTATACTTACTGAAAATGATTCTCTTACGGAAGTTGTAAAATTTGTATATAAAACAGATAATCCTTTTAATTGTTTTCCAAGTATACATGTTTTAACCAGTTATGCTATGATAAGAGGGGTAAGAAAAAGCAGCTGTAGCAAATTAACTATTAAGTTAACCATTTATTTAACAGCTATACTTATAATTTTATCAACTGAATTTGTTAAACAACATGTTATTTTAGATATATTTTCAGCAATATTGCTAACTGATGGAATATATAGAACTATTGACAATTTGACTACAAAGAGGTGTTTAGTATGGAAAAAGAAACAATTTTGGTCGTGGATGACGAAAAAGAAATTAGAGATTTAATAGGAATATACTTAGCAAATGATGATTATAGGGTTTTAAAAGCAGGAAATGGAATAGAAGCTTTAAATTCCTTGGAAAAAGAAAATGTAGACTTAATAATATTAGATATTATGATGCCTAATATGGATGGAATGGAAGCTTGTATGCAAATTAGAAAAGATAAGAATATGCCAATTATTATGCTTTCCGCCAAGAGTGAGGACATTGATAAGATTATGGGCCTTACCACAGGAGCAGATGACTATGTTACTAAACCTTTTAATCCTTTAGAACTTATAGCTAGGGTAAAGTCTCAGCTTAGGAGGTATAAAAGACTAAACTCATCAGCGGCACTAGAAAAAAATGAGGCTGTGATTGAAGTAGATGACCTTTTAATAAACATAGATACTCATGAGGTTAAAAAAGGTAGTAGAGAAATAAAGTTAACGCCTAGAGAGTTTGATATATTATTATTACTTGCTAGAAACAAAGGTATAGTTTTTAGTATAGAAAAAATATATGAAATGGTATGGAAGGAAGAGTTTTTTCAATCGGATAATACGGTAATGGTTCATATAAGAAAAATAAGAGAAAAGGTAGAGGATAATCCAAGAAAACCTAGATTTATAAAAACTGTGTGGGGAGTTGGATATAAAATTGAAAATTAGGGTTCCCAAAATAATAAAGAAGCTTTTTAGTCCCGGTAGGAAATTGTATACACTGATTTTAAGTAAAGTTAGTAAAAGTATAAGAATGGAATTAGTTTTAGTGTTTGGAATATGTTTACTAGCTTCTATATTGGTGGGAAGTATAGTAAGTGATTCTTTTCAAGGAAGAAACGCTAGAATCGATTACACTACAGGCGTACGAAGGATATCAGAACAGGCAAGTTATATCGCTAATACCTTAAGAGAAGGAAAAGTAAGTGTAAATGATAAGGAGAAGGTACAACAGACTTTGCAGCATTCAATACAATCTGAGAATTTTAAAGTACTAATATCAGACCTAGATGGAAAGGTTTTATACAAATCAGCTAATTCCAATGAAACGCAGATAGACATATATAGTACAATAAAAAATGCAATGGAGACGGTTAGAGATTCTGAATATGGAAACAACTCAGCTGTGTATAGAAATAAAGAATATGTAAGCTTTTATCCTGTGAACTTTACAGATGCAAGGGGATATTTAATAGTAAGCGGAATGCCACAGGGAGAGATAGTTTATGATAAAAATAATAATAATTTGCCAGGCACAGTAGCAATACTAGTTACTTTTTTATCATCCTTTTACTTTATAACAAATAAAAAGATGAAATACATAGAGGTGGTATCTAAGGGGCTTTTAGAAATATCCAAAGGTAATTTAGATTATAGAATTAAAAAGTATGGAAATGATGAACTTGCTTCTTTAGCAAATAATATTAATTTTATGGCAGAAGAGCTTAAAAATAAGATAGAAAGTGAAAGAAAATCAGAAAGGGCAAAAAGTGAATTAATAACTAATGTATCTCACGATTTGAGAACACCTTTAACCTCAATTAAAGGATATTTATCACTAATTAAAGATAAAAAGTATTCACAGGATTCTCAGTTAGAGCAATATGTAAATATAGCCTACAGCAAGTCAGAAAAGCTTGAAGTTCTAATTAATGACTTATTTGAATATACTAAAATTGCTAATAATGGAGTTAGTTTAGAAAAACAAAATATAGCTTTAAATGGATTGTTAGAGCAGCTTATAGATGAATTAGTTCCTATTAGTGAAGAAAACAATGTGTCTATATTTAAAGAGTTTGTAGAGGAAAAAGTGATTGTTAGCGTAGATCCAAATAAAACTATGAGAGTATTCGAAAACTTGTTAATGAATGCTATAAGGTATAGCTTGAAGCCAGGAAAAGTTAAGGTAGTTCTTTATAAGGAAGAACAATTTGCTCTAGTAAAAGTGCAGAATAACTGTGACAACATAACTGAAGAGGATTTAGAAAAGATATTTGATAGATTTTATAGAGTAGAGAAATCTAGATCTACAGATACAGGAGGAAGTGGTTTAGGACTTGCTATAGCAAAAAATATTGTAGAGCTTCAAGGAGGCGAAATTGACGTAAACTATAACAATGGATATATAAGTTTTAATATTAAATTTAAACTATAAAAGGGCTAGAGACAAACAAACTTTAGCCTTATTTTAACCTTGAATAGAAACTATGCAACTGCTAGTGTTTAGGATAAAGTGAAAGATTTGAAAGAAAATAACAAGTTAAAAATATAAAAATGTGGTATAATTTAGTGTGTGCAATAAATTTAACTTGTGTTATGTTTAATTTTTAACAAATATTATATTATTCAAGAGGACAAGCAGGGGAGGGTTAATCATGGAGAGTAGTATTAAAGATAAGAATACTTTAATATTAGAACTTGTAGAGATTTCTACAAAACCAATATTTAGTTCGAAAAATTATTGGTATGAAAGCATCTATAATATTTTAAGGGGAAAGGCAGAAAACATTAAAACTGAAGAAGAATATATCAATATATTAAAATCAGAACTTCTTTATCTTAAAAGATTGTGGAATAGAGAATTGGACACAATTTATCAATGGGGGATAAAAGGTCAAATTCCAGAGGTAGATGAAATTAACAAAGTCATTGTTGAAATAGAAAATGAATGTGAAACTGCTGTAGTTAATGGTAAAATTACATTTAAAGATGGAAAAAGTATAAATAAGGATTATCTGCAGTTTATTGAGAGATATAATGCTATACCAGATTCAAAAGAAAAGATTAGAGCTTTACAAGAAGATTATATGTATCTTCGTATTAGAGATTACATTACTCTAAATATTTATCAGTTTCTTTCTGAAAATAAGGAATTATTATTAGGTTTATTTAAAGATAATGCTAAAGAAACTACCCAGAGAATTGCTGATTTAGTTTCTAGTGCTGCAGATGCTTGTATGTATCCCGATATAGAAAATGTTTAGTATATAAAATAGTAGATAGTCCCCTGAGGTAGTAAAAAGGTTTAACAGATATCAGTATACCTGTTTTCCGCCTCGGGGGTCTTATATACTATTTTTAAAATCACTATTGCATATGAAGTAATGATCTTCCCTATATAATTTTTTCTATAACAAATATATAAAAAACTTATAAAACAAATCCTTTATTTTTCTAGCATAAAAGTGTAAAATCTTAGTGGACACTAATTTTGGGGGAGATATTTTGAATAACAATGTAATAAATCAAGTAATAATATTATCATTAGTAATGATGGTTGGAGTATATGCAAGGAAAAGAAATATAATAACTGGAGAAACTAGAAAAAGTCTCTCAGACCTACTTATGAATATAACACTTCCTTTTTTACTTATATCTTCATTTAACTTTAACTACTCAGAGAACATGATTGTAAACGCTAGAACTATTTTTATATATTCTATACTTATCCATGTAATTCTAATATTTGCAAGCAAAATCCTAGCTTTTAAGTATCCAGAGAATTCTCAGAAAGTTTTAAGGTTTGTAACAATCTTTTCAAATTGCGGCTTTATGGGATATCCAGTTTTGGAAGGTCTCTTTGGAAAAATAGGGATTTTCTATGGAGCAATTTATAATATACCTTTTAATATATTTATGTTAAGTGCTGGCGTTATGATTTATACAGGTAAAAAGGACTTAAAGACATTAAAAAGTGTTTTAGTACATCCAGGCATAATTGCAACGGTACTAGGTTTTTTAATGTTTATTTTTCAAATAAAGTTGCCTTATCCATTATATACCACACTCAGCGTTGTAGGTTCAATGACTACACCTCTTTCTATGGTTATTGTAGGTGCAATGCTTGCAGAAGTTAAGTTTAAGGAGGTTTTTAAAGGAACCTTAGTATATTACGCTTCCTTTTTAAGACTTATGGTGGTACCGTTTCTTACTCTTTTTATTCTAAAATTGCTTAATGCAGACAGATTGCTGTTGCAGGTAAGTGTAGTTATTGAAGCAATGCCGGCAGCAGTGCTAGGATCAATATTTGCAGAAAGATATGGAGCAGATACAGCACTTGCATCAAGAAGTGTGTTTATAACAACTGTAATATCAATGATCACAATACCTATAGTGGTTATGTTTATTTAAAGGAGTGAAGGAATATGTTTGATACCCATGTTCATACTAAAATTTCCACAGATTCAAAAATGGAATTAGAAGATGCTATCAAATTAGCGAAGGATAAAGATATTTCACTAATAATAACGGAACACATGGATTTAAAATTTCCAAAGGAAGGATTATTCTGTTTCGATGCAGAGGACTATTTTAATCAATATGCTAAATACAGAAATGATAGGCTATTACTAGGAATTGAAATAGGGATGAAAGACGATTGTGTCTATGAAAGTAAAGAGTTAATAGAAAACTATCCCTTTGACTATGTACTAGGCTCAATACACTTAGTTAACAACTTAGATATTTACTATCCTAAATATTATGAAGGCGTTAGTAAAAAGGAAGCTTACAAAAGTTATTTTAATGCAATGCTTAAAGCAGTAAATGAATTTGATTTTATCGATAGCATGGGACACATAGATTATATTGCAAGATATTCAAAGTTTGAGGATAGAGAAATATACTATGAAGAGTTTTCAGAAATAATAGATAAAATACTAAAAACAATTATTGAAAAAGAAAAATGTATGGAACTTAATACCAGAAGACTTGATGATATAAAGGTAGCAAAGAATCTTATACCTATATATAAAAGATTTAGGGAGCTTGGAGGTAGAGAGATAACCTTAGGTTCTGATGCTCATAATTCACTAGCAATAGGCGGTAACTTTAGTGTTGCTAAAGAAATAGTAGACTTTTGTGACTTAAGAGTAGTATATTTTAAAGATAGAAAAAAACAATATGATAAAATATAAATATAGTTAGACTTTGGAGGGAACAAATATGGACTTTACTAAAAACTTAGAAAAAAATATGGAATTCTTACACAAGAAAGGGGCTTTTCTAACTACAAAGGTTGGTGACGAAGTTAATACAATGACTATAAGTTGGGGAAGTATTGGATTTATTTGGGGTAAACCTATGTTTACTGCATTAGTTAGAAAGTCAAGACATACATACAATCTTCTTGAAAAGGCAGGGGAATTTACTGTAAGCATACCTCTTGATGATAGTATGAAAAAAGAACTAGCATTATGCGGAACAAAGTCTGGAAGAGACATGAATAAAATTAAAGAAGCTAATTTGAAGCTTGAAGAAGGAAGAAGTCTTTCAACTCCTGTTATCAAAGGTTCAAAAGTTCATTTCGAATGTAAAGTAGTGTATAAGCAGCCAATGACCCCAAATCTTTTAGATGAAGCTGTGGATAACAATTCTTATGGAACTAAAGATTATCATACAATCTATTTTGGAGAAATAATAGACTGTTACGAAGAATAAGTATGATGCGACACAAAAGCTTGGGTGCACTGAACACCGGTGCGTTTGATAGAGGTATACTGCTCAAAAGCCCTCACTTCGGGAAGAAGATCTAATGCTGGCTCAACTTCGAAAATGAACTCAAACTCAATGCTTTCTTCGAAAGCTGAGTTTGAGTTAACATTTTCGAAATCGCCAGCATAAGACCTTCTAACCCTCATTCGAAGCTTTCTACACAGTATACCCCTATCTACACACCTGTTTTTAGTGTATACAAAGACTTTGTTGTGTCTGTCATCACACATAAAATTTATGCCACAGCATAACTAATAGATTAAAATAGAAGTAATATAATGTAATATTTAGGCGTTAAATCATAGAAATAAGAATGGGAGGCATGAGTTTGACAAGTTTCTATAATTAGTATTGCTAAATTTGATTAAATAAAAAGTCTTCAACAAAATTATGATTCTTATTGTTTGGGAAACTTACATAATTCAAAATCTCTAATTTTCATCTTACATATTATTCTCCAGTATATAACACTTTAATACTCTTTATTATATTTTGAGTGAAACATAACTATTAAAATTGCTTCCAAAAGCAATATTCCTACAGGAATGCATACTATCCATATTTCCACTCCCATTAATCCTAAGGAAAAACCAATAACCCCTAAAATTGGTGTCATTAGTTGATAGACTCGATAACTTGATTTGTATAGAATAAATTGATTTCTTTCATCATTATTAAGAATTTCATGTTTCTTTTGCAGTTTCATATCATCTCTCAAGGAATAACTTGTAAGTATTCTACTAATGACTGATGACAATGTCATTATTCCAATGCCTACACCAATTGCTAAAAGCCAGTTTTTTCTGTATGAAAATCCAATTAATGATATCCCAAAAATTAGTATTCCTACAACTAATAATGCACATTTCTTTTTATTTTTCTTCATATTATTCATCCTCCTCATAAATAAATATTTCTTCGATGCTAAGATTAAAATATCGAGCAATTTTAAATGCTAATATAATAGATGGATTATATCTTCCGTTTTCTAAAGAGCTGATTGTTTGCCTAGATACTTCTAAGATATCTGCCAGTTCTTCTTGCTTTATACCTCGTGCTTTTCTTATTTGTTCCAACTTATTCTTCACATTTATTTCCTCCATTTGTAAAGCTTGCTTTCCATTATTAGTATAATGGAAATTTAAGCATATGTCAAGTTGGCTTTACGTATATCGTAAAAAGTACAAGTCTACATAAAACTTTTGAATAAACTAAAAACAGATATATATCGCTATCTACACACCATTTTTCAGTGCACAAAACTTTTGTGTCGCAATAAACTGCCATTATTCATTTAGCTACAATTAATATAGTAATCTCCAATATTATATAGTATAATTGTACTTAATAATATAAAGTAGTATGTATAATGTAATAGTTTTATTAAGGAGGTGAAAGTATTGCAATTTGATAAAGAGATACTGAAGGGATATATTGATACAATGGTATTAAGTGTTTTACAAAACAATGATATGTACGGATATGAAATTGCTAAAAGAATAAGAGAAAAATCAAGAGAAGAGTTTGAGATAAAGGAAGCTACTCTGTATGTATCCTTAAAACGGTTAGAAAAAAAGAGTTATCTAGAGGGATACTGGAATGATGAGGAAGGTACTGGAGGAGGAAGAAGAAGATATTATAGAATTACTGAGGAGGGAAAAAGATATTTAACAGACAAGGTAAAAGAATGGAAGCTTCTAAAATCATTATTAAATAATTTTATGGAGGTTATGTTAGATGAATAAAATTGATGAATATATCGATAGTATTTATGGTAATTTTGATAATTTAGATAAAGATACGAAAATATTAAAAGAAGAAATGAGAAACCATCTGTATGAGGAAGTAGAAGAGTTAAAAAGGCAAGGATTAAGCGAAGAAGAGAGTATAAGCAGAGCCTTGGAAGGTTTTGGCCAGGAAAATTATGTAGTAGCTGAGATGAGCAATGTATTAAAAAGTCGTAATATATTTACCAAAATGCTTGTTAAAGCAGGGATTGCTGTTTTCGTTATAGCATGCTTTTTTCAAGTTGCAAGTATATTTTTCAGTAATGAAAGTATTCATTACTTTAGTTTAGAACTAACAAAAAATCAGTTAAAAAACAGCTCATATTTATTATTTGTAATTTCCCTAGCACTTTGGGACATAGCTTTCTATTATTATTACTTTATTAAAAAACTAGATCTAGTATTACTAGCTTTTATAGCTTGTGATTTTGTCATATGTGTACCTTTCTGGTTTGTATGGATTTTCTTTCCTCAGCATAAGGTGAAAAGCATGGCTTTTATAGTAGGTAGTACTTTCATAATAACCTTAATTATACGGATGTATTACATTAAAAGAAAAAATAATGATAAGTAAAGCATAAAATGGAAAAGATGAAGAAAGTAGGCTACAATATTACTTAACCTAAAGACAAGTGCAATAGTTTAGAAGATATGAATATATATTAAAAATAGGAGAGAGGGCCTTATGGGATTAATAAATAAGTTTACAAAGTTAGGAAAGTTAGCAGCTAGTTCTATTGAGGAAAATGTTAAAGGTAAGTTAGCAGAAAGTAAGATTAAAAGTATAGATAAAAAACTAGAAAACTTGGATGAAAAAGAAGGCGCTCATTTAATAATTGAAAAAGAAAATCTTGAAAAAAAGCTTAAGAAAGAAAAAAATGAAGAAGAGAGAAAAAGAAATAAAGTAAGGTCAGAATTAAAAGAGGAAGTTAAACACTCCATATTACAAAGGAAAAAAGACAATAAAAATCTAAATGTTATACAGAAAGTCCAAAAGGAATTTCAAGAAATTCCTATAGCTACTGTAGTAAATGACCTGGCAGAAGGGCTATCTGAGATAGAAAAAGCAAAAAAATGCATAAAAGTTAACCCTGAAAAGATTGAATGCTGGCTTGAATTAGCAGAATCTTTAAGGTTTTATAAAAAAGCTTTTGTAATTATAAATGGAATAAAAGCACCTATTGACCCAATAGGAAGCACTATCGATATTACATCAGAATTAGTTGGAGGATCTATAGAAAGTGCTCTAGATAAGGATAAATGGACTTATGAAAGAGCATTAGAACAAGCTAGAAAGCTAGGAGCTACAGAAAATCAAATAAAGGAGTTTGGCGAAAATTATAAGAGAAATGTTCTTGTTACAACAATAAAAGGAACAGGGCATATGGTTAAGAAGCAAAGTCAGAAATTATTAAAGACCAGTGAAAGGATTGTGGATTTTGCTGTAGATAAGCTAATTGAAGACAAATAAAAATGTAAAAAATTCTTAAACAATTTGTCTCAAGTTTGAACTTAAGGTTAAAAGTATTCTCTATAGGTTTACAGAAAGGCACTTGAAATTTATAATTCCTGTATAAACATAAATCTTTGTATATATAATTATCTATACAAAGGATGAAAATATAGTGTTTATTATAGGAGGATAAATTGAAAAAATTAATTAATTTTTTTAAGGGAATGGCAATTGCTGTAGCGACGCTAGTTCCAGGAGTCAGCGGGGGAACTATGTCCATAGTATTGGGAGTCTACGACGAACTTATTAATTCTATCAGTTCTTTCTTTAAGGATTGGAAAAAACATTTTGTTTTTTTAGCACAAATAGCATTAGGTGGGGCTATCGGTATTCTACTTTTCAGCAGACTAATAGAGAGTGCCCTTAGTAAATATCCCTTTGTGATGAGATTTTTCTTTATAGGGGTGATTCTTGGTAGTTTACCTCTATTATATAAGAAATCTATTTCAGTAAAAAGGAATAATAAAGATTTGATGTTTTTACTAGTAGGTTTGGGAGTTAGTCTTTTAATGTCTGCAGAGCCTGAGGGAATTGCTGCTTTAGCTGCAGCAGAAGGAATGAAAAGTATAATTTTTCTTCTGATTGCTGGAATAATTATTGCAGTGGCATTAATTTTACCAGGTATAAGTGCCTCCTTTATGCTTTTAACTTTGGGACTATATGATATTACATTAAGTTCCATAAATACTTTTAATATAAGATTTCTAATTCCATTGGGGATTGGAATAGTTATAGGCACCTTAGCTACTGTAAGAACCTTAGAAAAACTAATGCAAAGGTATCCCGGCAAAACTTATATGCTAATTATAGGTTTTGTAGTGGGTTCTTTAATGCCTGTATTTCCAGGGATTCCTCATGGAATCCATATTATACTGTCAACTACAGTCTTTGTACTTGGCTTTATATTAATATATTGGTTAGGAAAAAAAGAGATTAATTAAAAAGCTTACTCAGTCATATAAAAAGGATTTAGTATAGAAGTTTATAAGAATTTTCTATACTAAATCTTTTTTTATTTAGAAAAACTTTATTCTATTTGTCACCAATATGTTTATACTACCAGGTTAAAAAATTAAAATAATTTAATTTTTATATTTACATGATTGTTAATACTGTATATAATGTATATATACAGTATTTGCAGAAGAAGAGGTGATTAAAATAAATGAACATAATTATTTCTAATTCATCACAGGAGCCCATATATAGTCAAATTGTAACTCAAATTAAGCAATATATTTTAAAGGGTGAATTAGAGGAAGCGGAGACACTTCCGTCAATTAGGAACTTAGCAAAGGAGTTGCAAATTAGTGTTATCACTACTAAAAGAGCTTATGACGAGCTAGAAAGAGAAGGCTTTATAGTAACAGTTCCAGGTAAAGGAAGCTATGTTTCAGCTCAAAACAAGGAGCTGCTTAGGGAAAGCAGGATAAAGATTGTGGAAGAAAAGCTAATGGAAGCTGTTAATGCGGCACAAAGTATAAACTTAACATTACAAGAGCTTCAGGAAATGCTTAAACTTTTTTACGAGGAGGTATAGGAAGTGAATTCGATTCTAGAAGTTAAAAATCTAAATAAGTCTTTTAAGGACTTTTCTTTGAAAAATGTAAGTTTTTCTCTACCGAGAGGATTTATAATGGGATTTATAGGACCTAACGGTGCTGGCAAAAGCACTACTATTAAGTTAATAATGAATTTATTAAAAAAGGATAGCGGTGAAATTAAAGTCTTTGGATTAGATAATATTAAAAATGAAAAAGAAATCAAAAATAAGATAGGTTTTGTATACGATGAAAATTATTTTTATGAAGAACTGACTATAAGCGAAATGAAAAATGTCATTGCTCCACTATATAAATTTTGGGATAAAGACGCTTTTGATAAGCATATAAAAAATTTTGAACTTTCTCCTAAAAAGAAAATAAAGGATTTGTCCAAAGGAATGAAAATGAAGTTTTCCTTGGCAGTTGCTCTTTCACATGGAGCAGAGCTTCTGATAATGGATGAACCAACATCAGGCTTGGACCCGCTAGTAAGAGGTGAACTTTTGGATATTTTATCTTTTCTAATACAGGATGAAAATAAAGGAGTCTTTTTCTCAACCCATATAACATCAGACTTAGATAAAACTGCTGATTATATCACTTTACTTCATAATGGAGAGGTTTTATTTTCTACTGCTAAGGATGAACTTTTAGATAGTTATACTATTATAAAGGGGGATAAAAAACTTCTAAATGAAGCTGTTAAACAGAATTTTATCGGTATTAAAGAAAACAGCTTTGGCTTTGAAGGTTTATTGAGAGACAGGAATAGTATTAAAACTCTATTTAAAGATAATGTAATTGTTGAAAAACCAACACTAGAGGATATTATGTTGTATTCTACAAGGAGGAGTTTAAATGATTAATTTAATTATAAAAGATATTTTAGTGCAAAAAAAGACTATATTAATTTCTTTAGTGTATACTATATTTTTTATATTTACTTTTCAAGGTATGGGAAATGTAGGCTTTGTTGGATCAGTAGTAGCGATAGTTTACCTATTACTTAATACTTCCTTGGCATATGATGATAAAAATAAGTCTGAGATTATGCTAAATAGTTTACCTATAAAAAGAGAGGATATAGTTACTGCAAAATATGTTTCCGTGCTTTTATACTTAACTATTGGGATAAGTTTTTATTTTATATCAACTTTATTGATTAAATTAACTATGCTGCCTATTCAACTTAACACTGTTACAACTGTGGATATTATTAGTAGTATGATTTCTGTAATATTATTAATTAGTATTAATTTACCTTTGTTTTTTAAATTAGGTTATATTAAATCTAAAATGTTTAGTTTCATTTTGTTTTTCCTATTTTTCTTCGGAGCAGCGTCGCTAGCTGGATACCTAAAGAATAATAAAATTATTGGGACATCAGGGTTACTATTAGATTTTTTATATAATGGGTCAGATATTCAAATATTACTCTTTTTTATTGTAATTGTATTTATACTAGCTTTGGTTTCTTACGGAGTATCTATTATTCTTTATAAGAATAGAGAATTTTAGCCTGAATGAGAAAGCTTAAAAATGTTGATATAGCTTAGAAACAGGTATACAATTTTAAATAGAAAAAAAGAAAATAGGGAAATGGGGATAGTATAAATGTTGAAGCTTATAAACCTTTCCACATATGATTATGATCTTGAGAAATTTAATTTTGATAGTAAGCAAATAATGGACTTTTTAGAAAAGCATAAGATGGATGGTGTTGAACTTTTAAATCCAGTTACCTGGGAAGAAAGTATTCTTCCTAAAAAAATAGTTAGAGGAGTACACTTAAAGTATTACCCTACATGGTTAGATTTCTGGAATGGTAATAAAAAGGAGCTTTTAAACCAATTTAAAACAAAGGATATGGTTAAACAGTATTATTTAGGTAATAGCAGGGAAGTTATGATACGACACTATAGGAAAGAAATTGAAACTGCCACTAAAGTTGGTGCAGAGTATGTGGTATTTCATGTAGCCCATGTAGAAACTGAGCATACTTATGACTATAAATTTACATACTCAGATAACGAAGTGGTACATGCAAGTATTGATTTAATAAATGAGGTGTTTAATGGTATAAACACAAATGTAAAACTTTTATTTGAGAATATGTGGTGGCCTGGATTTACTATGCTTGACAAAAAAATTGCACTTGAATTATTAGACAAAGTTCAATATAAAAATAAAGGTTTTATGCTTGATACATCACATCTAATGAATACAAATTTGTATCTTAAAGATGAAGAAGAAGCAGTGGAATATATAATAAACTCTGTAAGGAATCTTGGAGAGTTAAAAAAATTAATAAATGGTATACATCTTAGTTGTTCATTGTCAGGAGACTATGTAAGGTATCAGATAGAGAAAAATGAGAAAAAAGATAAAGAATTTTCTTTAAACCCAATAAGTGATGAATTATTTATGCATGTTTTTAGAATAGATCCCCATAGACCTTTCACTGATAAATATGTAAAGAAACTTATTGAATTTATAAATCCCCAGTATCTTGTATATGAACTTATAACAAATTCTATGGAACAACTTGAAGAATATATAGAAACTCAAGATAAAACCTGGAATCTTTAAAAAGAGCTTAAACAACTATTAAAAGGTTAAGAAAGATAAAGGAAAAAATCAATCCATGTGGTAAGGTATGGATTGATTTTTCTTTTTATCCATGTTCACAATAATGTTAGTTAACACAGCGGTTATCTTTAAGTTATTGCTAAAACTTAGTGATTTTATTAGTTTATTTTTTATCCCAGAGCCTAATTAATCTCTCTTTAATTTTAGATTCGAATCCGTTAGATGTTGGATTATAATACACAACATCCTTATGAGAATCAGGTAAGTACTGCTGTTTAATAAATCCACCATAAGAGTGGGGATATAAATAATCAGTTCCATGTCCTAATTTTTCTGCACCTTTATAATGAGAGTCTCTTAAATAAGAAGGTATTCCAGAATCTCTCCGATCTCTTACATCAGTAAGTGCTGAGTCAATGGCAATGCAGGAAGCGTTTGATTTTGGTGCTGATGCAACATATATTGCAGCCTGTGATAGTGCATATCTACATTCAGGCATGCCAATCATATGAGCAGCATTCATAGCGCTTACAGCTAATACTAATGCCATTGGGTCTGCATTTCCTACATCTTCTGAAGCCTGTATAACAATTCTCCTTGCTATAAATACTGGGTCTTCACCAGCATCCAGCATTTTTCCAAGATAGTATACTGCTGCATCTGGAGAACTGCCCCGAAGGGATTTTATGAAAGCACTGATAGTATCGTAGTGAGATGTACCCCCTTTATCGTACAGTGTCATTTTTCTCTGAATGCATTCTTTTGCATCTTCAACAGTTACAAAAATTTTATCTTCTTTTCTTGATGAGGTTCTAACTGCCATATCTAAAGCATTTAAGGCCTTTCTTATATCGCCATTACTATGTACAGCAAAATAATCAAACACTTCAGGTTCCACTTCTATTTTAAGATAGCCAAAGCCTTCTGGACTTTCAATGGCATTTTTCAATGCTTTTTTAACATCATCCTCGGAAAGACTGTTTAACTGAAAGATCATAGAACGAGAAAGAAGTGCATTATTAACTTCAAAATAGGGATTTTCTGTAGTGGCACCTATCAATATAATGATACCTTTTTCAACTGCATTTAAAACACTATCCTGTTGAGCTTTATTAAATCTATGTATCTCATCAATAAATAATATTGTTCTTTTAGAATAAAACTTTAAGTTATCCTCTGCTTCCTTTATAACTTTCTTTACATCTGCTGTACCAGAATTTACAGCACTTAATTCATAAAAATTTGCCTTTGTTGTATTAGCTATAATTCTTGCTAATGTGGTCTTACCTACGCCAGGTGGCCCATAAAAAATTGCTGAAGAAATATTATCTGTAACTATTGCTCTATACAGCATCTTACCTTTACCTAAAATATGATTTTGACCTATATATTCATCTAAAGTCCTTGGTCTCATTCTTTCAGCCAAGGGCTTTAATCCTTTATTGTTTTTTTCGTTAGCAATATCAAATAAATCCATAATCTCACCATCCTTTTAAAAAGTATTTTATATTATTATACTTCAAAATTGATGGTTTTTAATAATAAAATCAATATTCAAGTATTTCTGTGCACATGTTCACTTGTCTGAAGCTGATATTCCAATGCTAACTTTATTTTTAACAGACTATTAATATCTTAATTGCTTTATCTGTTCAACTTATTGTTTATGAATTATAATAAGTGTAACGACTAACCTTCAGCTTATAAGTATTATATAAGCAGCTAGCATATAAAAAACAGTTTAAAGACTGATAACTATTAAAGATGGAGGTAATATCCATGGATAACGAAGAAAAAATCTTAAAGACACTTTCTATAAATCCTAATTATATTAAATCAGTGGAAAATCCTACAGAAGAGATGCAGCTGATGGCAGTTAGGGCAAATGGAATACTTTTAAATTACATAAAAAACCCCACTGAAAAGGTACAATGGGAGGCTTTAAAATATAATAAATGGGCTATAGAATACATCAAAGATCCTTCGGAGGAAATGTGCCTATTTGTAGTAGGACAGGCATGGAATACATTGAAATTTATTAAAAATCCAGGAAAATCGGTTATTATAAAGGCTCTAGAACAAAAGGGATGGGCAATTCAATTTTATGAAAACCCTCCAGAAGAGTTGCAACTCATGGCTGTGGAAAAAGATTGGGATGCTATTAGGTATATTAAAAATCCTACGGAAAAGGTTAAAAAACTTGCAGTAAAAAAAGAGTGGAATAGTATAAAATATATTAAAAATCCATCAGTGGAGCTTCAAAGAATATCAGTGATTCAGAATGAAGAAGCAATAAGATACATTGATAATGTTACAGAAGAAAGCTGGCAGTTTTTCATTAGAGATAACGTAAGGGCATTAAAATATTATAACGGACAAGTACCTCGGGAAAAGGTTCTTGAAATTTTAAAAGAAAGATTAAGCAGTGACGATGTAGACAGAAACTATGTAATAGACTTTATAAAAGAAGAAAGTTTAGATATTGATAAGGTCAAGTTTATCCATCACTATGGAAGCAAAGTTGCAAAGGTAATACTTGTAGATTATAAGCTTTCCATATAGCTTAAATGCTTGAAACAAGAAAAACTATTTATAAAGTTATAAGAGTAATCCCATAGAATTGGTTTCAAAACGATTCTATGGGATTTTAGACTGTTATTATATTTTTTAATAAATAATGGAACTTTTGAATAAAGTGATGTAAAATATTAATTAATAAGAATTATTACTTGGAAAGAAGGTTTGAATATGAACTTTATAGATACATTACTTACAGCAGACTTAGTTATAAAAAGCGGAGCAGTACCGCTATTAATTGGAGAAAGTGGTATAGGTAAAACTGCACTAGCTAAAACGTTAGCTGAGAAGGAAGCCTATTATCTAGTTACAATAGATGGAAATATGCTCAAAGAAGGGGAAATAGGAGGACTACCTACTGTAGAAGACTATACTGTGAATATGGGTGGAAAAGAGGTAATAAAAAAGAGAACAGTTTATGCTGTTCATACAAAGCTTCAAGAGATTGATGATATTATATCTAAAAATCCTGATGAAGAGGTTCTTCTTTTCATAGATGAAATAAATAGATGTGAGCATAGTGTACAGCAAGAGCTTATGAATATAATTTTAAATAGAGAGATAAATGGGTATAGACTTCACCAAAATGTTAAGGTCATAGCAGCTATGAATCCTTCAAGTAAATATGATGATTTTGCCGGTACAGATTATGGCGTAATAGACATGGACCGGGCACAGGAGGATCGCTTTGTATGGATTGAGTTAGAGGCAGATACAAAATCATGGCTGCAGTGGGGAATGGAAAGAAACCACATAAAAGGAGAGAAAAACATTCATGAGCATGTATTAGAATTTATAGCTAATTTTCCAGAATTTCTTCATACGCCTAACTCTCAGGAAATGATAAAGGCAACACCAAGGAGCTGGGAAAGGGTATCTAACTCTTATAAAGTATATTTAAAAAGTCAAAATAAAATACCGTCTAGAATATTCTACAATGTAGTAAGGGGCAACGTAGGGGGAAGTATTGCGCAGGATTTTATAAACTTTATAGAAAATAATAAAAACCCCTTAATAAGACCTGAAGATCTATTTAGAAATGATGAATTGGCCGATGATCTTAGGGAGAAAGTAAAGGACGAAAGCCACTCTAGACTTTATCTTTCTGCTAAAAATGCATTAATTTATTTGGCGGAGGAAAAGCATAGTGAGTTTGAAATTAGGTTATTTACAGATTTTCTACAGCTTTACCCTACTGATTTAAGAATGGCTATAATGCAAGAAATCAAGTGGAATTATGAGGACAATCTTTATAAGGAGTTCTTGAATGAAGAAGTTTTTATAGAAAGTTATTTTTCTATGTATGAGAAGCTTTAAAAAGGAAAAGGTAGAAAGAGTTCTGAGAGCCGAAAATAGAGGATTGGTGTAAAGTAGGTCTATTTATGGTTATTGGAGATATTTCTAATTATTTAGAAGGGGGGAGTATATATGGAAACAAGTAATAGCTTTGAACAATTAAGAAAAAGGCTTTATGCAGAGGTGCTGCAATGGCAGGACGATAAGGATATAACGGAAGAATTTGAAAAGGATTTTTCAAAACTTATAGAATTATGTACCTTCTCAATGATGGGAAGTGAGGATAATTATTTCGCGCTATTTACTATGCAAATGAAAAGAGAAGTTAAATTAGATATAGAAACAGCAGTAGGAAGTATAGCAGCTTTATCTCACTATAAAATATACTTCAATCCCTACATTTTTTTACAGTGCTCTATAGAGGAAATGAAGGCACTACTGAAGCATGAGGTTTATCACATTATGTATAATCACTTTAAAAGAGCTGAACATATTAAAGGTAAATACAGCAGCTTGGCTATAAGTAGAGCTATGGATGTTTCTATAAATCAATATATAAGGAATTTACCACCTTGGTCTGATAAGCTGCATAATGTGAGTTTAACTTACAATATTGATTTAAAACCTAATCTAACAATGGAGGAATATGCAAAGGAGATTCAAGAAGGAATAGATAAGCTGAAAGGTAAGGAGGGAAAAGAAGTTATAAAAGATAAAGGCGATGATGAAGAGTTTCAGATCAAAAAGGAACATAATCCGGAGCGGGCTCACCAATTGTGGAAGGAAAATGAATACTGCCTTAATTTTGAACAAATAAAAGAGCTTACTAAAAAGATTGCCAGTAATGCGGCTAAAGGAAAAGTACCTGGAGAATTTAGAGAGATTTTAGAGAGATTAAGTCAGAGGCCAGAAATATCTTGGAAGGATTATTTAAGGAGAAACATAGGGAAATTACCTTCTGGATATAAGAAAACTATTACCAGAAAAGATAGAAGACAGCCGAATAGGCTAGATATAAGAGGAAGGTTATCGAGAAAAGTTACTGAAATAGTTGTAGCTATTGACATAAGTGGAAGTATTTCCGATAAGGAGATAGAGCAAATAGTAATTGAGGTATTGGAGATTGTAAAAAACAGCAATTCTGAAATAACAATTATAGAGTGCGATAATAGGGTTAGAAGAGTCTATAAAGCTAAAGATAAAAAGGATATTAGATCTAAATTAGATACAAGGGGAGGAACTGCCTTTTCGCCGGTATTTGAATATATAAAGAGAAAATCCATGAGAGACTGTTTCATAATTTATTTTACTGATGGTGTAGGTGAAGAAGTATTAAGCTGTACTCCTATAAATAGAAATATTTTATGGGTGCTTACAGGGAAAGGTGAAAAACTTTCACTAAGAAATCCCTATGGACCAGTGAAAAAACTATCCTCAATAGAAGTAAAATCTGCAGATCCAACTTATGCTAAAGACACAATGAAAGAAATACTGATGGACTGGGCAAAGTAGAATATTTTGTTAACTTTATTGTTGACAATTTTACTCGGGTTTGCTATTATAAAGTTGAAAGCATAGTAAAACGCTCAACATTAAAGGAGGTGGTTAGGTGAAGCTATCAACTAAAGGAAGATACGGTGTAAAAGCTATGGTTGATTTGGCTATTCATTATGGAGAAGAACCATCATCCATAAAAAGTATATCGGAAAGGCAACATATTTCGGAATATTATCTAGAGCAGCTATTTTCTCCTCTTAGGAAGGCGAACCTAATTAAGAGTATTAGGGGTGCTCAGGGAGGTTATATATTAAGTAGAGAGCCTAGAGACATAACTGTAGCGGATATAATGGAGGTCCTTGAAGGACCTATAGAAATATCAGAATGCATAGATGGGGATAGTGAGAAATCCTGCAGTAATATAGATTGCTGTGCTACAAGATTATTATGGTCTAGGATAAAAGAAAGTATGGACAGTGTTATGGAGTCCACCACATTACAAGATATGGTAGATGATTATAATAAAATGAAATACAATAGAGCGAAAGGGGATAATGTCAATGAATAAAAAGGTTTATATGGATTACTCAGCTACTACTTATACAAAACCAGAGGTTTTAGAGGAAATGCTTCCGTTTTTTACAGAGCATTTTGGAAATCCATCATCATTGTATTCCATGTCAGACGTTCCTAGAAAGGCAGTGAATACAGCTAGAGAAAGAGTAGCTAAGGCTATAAATGCTGAGAAAGAGGAGATATTCTTTACAGCTGGTGGTTCTGAAAGCGATAACTGGATATTAAAGGGTATAGCTTTTGCTAATAAAAATAAAGGAAATCATATAATAACTACTAAAATAGAGCATCATGCAATATTACATGCATGTAAGTTTCTTGAAAAGAACGGATTTGAAGTAACTTATCTTCCTGTAGACGAATATGGAATAATAAGCTTAGAAGACTTGAAAAATGCTATTACTGATAAAACAATACTTGTTTCAATAATGTTTGCAAACAATGAAATAGGAGCAATTCAACCTATAGCGGAAATAGGTAAGCTTTGTAGAGAAAAGAAGGTTTATTTCCATACAGATGCGGTGCAGGCTATAGGACACGTAAAGATAGATGTAAAGGAAATGAATATAGATGCATTATCAATGGCAGGTCATAAGTTCTATGGACCTAAAGGTGTAGGTGCAATGTATTTAAGAAAAGGTGTGAAAATAGAAAACTTAATCCACGGTGGTGGTCAAGAAAAAGGTAAAAGAGCATCAACAGAAAATGTTCCTGGAATCGTGGGTATGGGAAAGGCCATTGAATTAGCTACAGAAGAGTTAGAAACAGAAGCTGCTAGATTAAGAGATTTAAGAGATAAGCTTTTAAATGGTCTTGTTGAAAAAATACCTTATGTTAAAATTAATGGTCCTATAGGCGACAACAGAATGCCAGGAAACGTAAATGTAAGCTTTATAGGAATAGAGGGAGAAACTTTATTACTTGATTTAAATGATGAAGGAATATATGCTTCTACAGGAAGTGCCTGTGCATCAGGTTCTTTAGATCCTTCACATGTTCTTTTATCCATAGGATTATCCCATGGAGTAGCACATGGATCATTAAGACTAAGTCTTGGATCTGGAACTACAGAAGAGCAGGTAGACTACGCTCTAGAAGTAATTCCAAGAATAGTTGCCAGAAGAAGAGAAATGTCACCATTCTGGGAAGATTTTATAAAAGAAGAAAATGCTAAAAAGGAAGGTAGGTAGTTAATATGTATAGCGATAAGGTTATGGAACACTTTAGAAATCCTAGAAACGTTGGAGAGTTAGAAGATGCCAATGGTATAGGGGAAGTGGGCAATCCTCAATGTGGAGATATAATGAAGATTTATATAAAAGTAGAAGATAATATAATAAAGGATGTAAAGTTTAAAACTTTCGGATGTGGTTCAGCAATAGCTTCCTCAAGTATGGCTACAGAACTTATAAAAGGAAAAACTGTAGAAGAAGCTTGGAGTCTAAGTAATAAGGCGGTGGCAGAGGCTCTAGATGGACTTCCACCAGTAAAAATGCACTGTTCAGTACTTGCAGAAGAAGCTATTCATAAAGCTATAAATAACTATAGAGAATCACAAGGATTAGAACCTTGGGAAATGAAAAATCATTCAGATCATATTCATGACCATGTTCATGGACACTAAGAATAATATAAGAATATAAAACCTTGCAAAAAATATAACTTCATTTAGAAGTTATATTTTTTTGTTTAACTGGCAAAACTATTAATTATTAAGTTTCAATTCTTAACATTTTATAATTTTGGCGGTGGTAAGTTGTATAGAAGTAAGGACTTTACTCTTATGGATGTTGTAGATATTAGTGGAAAAAGATTAGGTTATATTAAAGACTTGCTAGTAGATTTTAATAGAAAAAAAGTTATAGGTTTTAATTTAGCTTCAAGCAGTTTATTCAAGAAAAACCTAAACATAATGATGAATAACATAGTGGGGTACAATTCTACTATGGTTGTCACAGAGGCTACTAAGGGGGTATTTCTCCAGTTTAATGATATAAGAGGAATGGATATCCGAGATAGAAAGGGTAATATAGTAGGCATGATAGAAGACGTTTTATTTGACGAAAATAACTTTTCTATAAGAGGAGTAGTAATATCTACCGGATTTATAAATAACTTTATCCTGGGGAAGAAAATTATTTTAATTAATAACTTAATACTAGGAGAAAATACTTTGCTTTTTAATGGTAAAAAAGACAACTTGAATTTTTCAACTGTACCACACAAATTATTTATGGAAGAGGATAATAATGAAAAAGATAAAAAGATTAACAGTATATAAATACTTAATAGTTTTTATCATTGTAATTATACTGGCGTTCTTATCATTAAAAAGTGTGGTTATAAGAGAAATAATTAATTTATTGCTTGTCTCTTTTGTTATATCTTATACTTTAAAGCCTCTACAAAAGGTAATGGAACAAAGGAGAATAGGTAGAAGAACTGCAGCTTTAATGTTAATATGCGGATTAATATTGTTATTAGTTGCCATATTTACTCTCTTAATACCTTCTATATTTAAAGAAAGCCTAAATATAAATGATACAGTAGTTAATATTCAGAAATTTATAGATGGAATATATTCTAAACTTAAACCAATAAGTATTAATAAAACAATGTATACTGCAATGGATAATCTATATGGAAAGATAAATAATCACATAATATCAGTATTTACCAGAATATTTGATGCTGTTTTAAATATAGGGGAAAATATAGTTATGATAGCGGTTATTCCTATAATATCGTACTATTTCCTATCTGATGGGGAGTACATTTCTAGTAGATTATTAAATTTTCTCCCTGTTAGAAGTAGAGATATGGTGAAAAAAGTTACATCAGATATTGATAAGATACTGGGAAGATATATTGTTAGTCAGTTGTTTTTATGTGGATTAATTGGTGTAGCAACTTTTATAATACTATTATTTTTGAAGGTGGATTTTCCAGTTATTTTATCTATATTGAACGCTTTTTTCAATATAGTACCGTACTTTGGGCCAATATTTGGAGCAGTTCCAGCTATATTTATTGCTTTAATCGATTCTCCTGAAAAAGCTCTATGGACTGCTCTGTGGCTGTACATATTGCAACAGATAGAAGGAAATATACTATCACCTAAGATTACTGGAGATACTGTTAGTATGCATCCTCTTATTGTTATATTACTTTTAATTATAGGGGGAGAGACTGCAGGGTTCGTAGGGATGATATTGGCTGTACCTATAGGGGTCATTATAAAAGTAATCTATGAGGATTTGAACTACTATTTGTTTTGATTAAATGTTGACAGATATAACATTTTTCTTTATAATTTGTAGCATAATTAGATAGTAAGGCAATGATTGGAAGGAGTAAATATATCTTTATATTTAGAGAGGAAGTGGAAGGTGAGAACTTCTTATAAAGTATGTTGAAGCAGTCCATGAGTCATGATTTTTAAAGAGACACAGTACTAAAGTATATGAAAAGAACTCTTATTAATGTTCTATAGATGGTAGGGTTTTTGGTTTGAAAAACAGCTGTGTAACTAGGGTGGTACCACGGAATGAGCTTTCGTCCCTTACTGGGATGGAAGTTTTTTTGTTAAAAATAAATTAAGATAAAATAAATTAAGATAAAGGAGAGATGAACTTTGGAAAAGTTAGGTTTAAATCAATTAAGAGAAATGTACTTAAGTTTTTTTGAAGGTAAGGGACATTTAAGATTACCAAGTTATCCACTAATACCGAAAGATGATAAAAGCTTACTGCTTATAAACGCAGGTATGGCACCTTTAAAGCCTTATTTTACTGGTCTACAGGTTCCTCCTAGTACGAGGGTTACTACATCTCAAAAGTGTATAAGAACTGGAGATATAGAAAATGTAGGAAAGACTTCAAGACACGGCACTTTCTTTGAGATGCTTGGAAACTTTTCTTTTGGAGATTACTTTAAGGAAGAAATTATTCCTTGGGCATGGGAATTCTCTACAGAAGTTTTAAAGCTACCAAAGGATAGACTCTACGTAACTATTTATCTTGAAGATGATGAGTCTTATGAGATATGGACTAGAAAAACAGACATAGATCCTTCAAGAATTTTTAGATTAGGAAAAGATGATAATTTCTGGGAGCTTGGAGTAGGACCTTGCGGACCTTGTTCGGAAATTCATTTTGATAAGGGTGAAGGCAAAATAAATTCTGCAGAAGAATTTGTTAAGGCTGCCGACGAAGATAGGGTAATGGAATTCTGGAATCTTGTATTTACACAATTTGATAAGGATGAAGAAGGAAATTACAATAGACTGGCAAAACCTAACATAGATACAGGAATGGGGTTAGAAAGAATAGCTAGTCTAATGCAGGGAGTAGACAGCATTTTCGAGGTTGATACTATAAAGTCTATATTAGACCAAATCAGCAAAAATTGCGGAATACAGTATGGAAAAGATGAAAAAAGCGATATTTCTATGAGAGTAATAACTGATCATATTAGAAGCGTTACCTTTATGACTAGTGATGGCATATTACCTTCTAATGAGGGAAGAGGATATGTACTTAGAAGACTATTAAGAAGGGCTGCAAAGCATGGAAAGTCTCTAGGAATAAGTGAGCCTTTCTTATATAAACTTACCGATGTTGTTATAGAAAGTTCCAGCGGAAACTATCCTGAACTTGAGGAAAAAAGAGAGTATATAAAGAAAGTTATTAAACTAGAGGAAGAGAGATTTGATGAGACTATAGATAGTGGAATGCAGATCTTAAATGAATATATAGAAGAACTTCAAAATAGCAGTGCATTTGTATTATCAGGAGAAAGAGTATTTAAACTTTATGATACTTACGGTTTCCCATTAGAGCTTACCCAGGAAATTCTTGAGGAAAAAGGGATGACAGTGGACATAGAAGGTTTTGATAAAGAAATGCAAAGCCAAAGAGAAAGAGCAAGAGCTGCTAGAGAAGAAACAAATTATATGGGGGCAGAGGATACTATACTTAATAAAATTCCTTTAGAGATAGAAACTGTTTTTGAAGGCTACGAAACTCTATCTACTATATCAAAGGTAAGAGTTATAGTTAAAGATGAGAAATTTGTTACTTCTGCTGAAGAGGGAGATAAAATAGTAATAGTTACAGATAATACTCCTTTCTATGCAGAAATGGGAGGCCAGGTAGGAGATAAAGGAGTAATATTCAATAGTTCATTCAAAGCTGAGATACTAGACTGTAAAAAGAATGTAGCAGGAAAAGTGTTGCATTTTGCAAAGGTTCTATCAGGTATTATAAAAGTAGATGAGGATGCTACGTTAAGCGTAGATGAAGAGAGAAGAAATAATATAAGAAGAAATCATACCGCAACTCATCTTCTTAATGAAACCCTAAGAAAGGTTTTAGGAGAGCATGTTCATCAATCAGGTTCCTATGTTGATGATGAAAGATTAAGATTTGATTTTAATCATTTTGAAGCTGCAACAGGTGAAGAACTTAAAAAGATAGAAAAGATAGTTAACGATAGTATAATGAAGGTTTTAATGGTTAAAACTGATGTTATGAGTATAGAGCAGGCTAAAGAAAGTGGGGCTATTGCATTATTTGATGACAAGTATAAAGATGAGGTAAGAGTTGTTTCTGTAGGTGATTTTAGTAAAGAATTATGTGGTGGAACTCATGTAAGAAACTCTGGTGAAATAGGATTGTTTAAAATAGTTTCAGAGGCAGGTGTAGCTGCTGGTGTAAGAAGAATAGAAGCTGTTACTGGAGCGAAAGCTATTGCTTATGTAGAAGCTAAAAATGAGCTTTTAAAAGAAATCGCTAGCAAGCTAAAGTGCTCTGAAAAGGAAATAATTCATAAACTTGAGCTACAAGGGGCAGAATTAAAGGAAAGAGAAAAAGAGATTACTGAATTAAAATCTAAGCTAGCAGGAAACGCTGAAGATGACATATTAAACAGTGTAAGAGAAATAAAAGGTGTAAAACTATTTACAGGGGTGCTAAAGGACATTGACGGTGATGCCCTAAGGGATTTAGCAGACAAGATTAGAAGCAAAGGTGAAGATTGTGTAGTTCTTTTAGGAAGCACAGTAGAAGAAAAAGTTCAATTTGTAGCTATGGCATCTAAAGGAGCTATAGAAAAAGGAGCACACTGCGGAAAGCTAATAAAGGAAGTAGCATCCATTGCTGGCGGCGGCGGTGGTGGAAGACCAGACATGGCCCAAGCAGGAGGTAAATTGCCTGAAAAACTAGAAGAAGCGGTGGCTAGCTCTTCAGCTGTTATGGAAAAACTAGTTAAATAGTATACTTTTTATTAAATATGTTCTATAATATATTTAACTAGAATTATTAGAGGGGTGAGATAAATGAGTAACGATAATACTATTCAGTTTGATATTTCTAAAAGCAAAAAGGATTTAACAAAGGAAATATTAACAGAAGTTTATAACTCCCTTATAGAAAAAGGGTATAATCCAGTTAATCAATTGGTAGGATATTTGATATCTGGAGACCCTACATATATAACAAATTATAATGGAGCTAGAGCTTTGGTAAGGAAGCTTGAAAGAGATGAAATATTAGAGGAAGTTTTAAAGGCATACTTAGATATAAAATAAAAGTGCCCTTAGGGGCATTTTTATTTTAAATTTGAACATAATAAACAGGAGAGAATAAATGAGAATACTAGGCTTGGATATTGGTGATAAAACAATAGGTGTTGCAGTAAGTGATTTGCTTGGATTTACAGCACAGGGGGTAACTACCATAAAAAGAATAGGAAAAGAAAAAGATATACAAGAATTAAAGAAAATATGTGAAGAATATAAGGTAGAAACTATTGTTGCTGGACTTCCAAAGAATATGAACGGAACTTTAGGACCACAGAGTGAGAAGGTATTAAAATTCTGTGAAGTAATTGAAGAAAGAATTGGATTACCTATAAAAATGTGGGATGAAAGGTTAACAACAGTAGCAGCCCATAGAGCTATGCTTGAAGCAGATTTATCTCGTGCGAAGAGAAAGAAGATAGTTGATAAGATGGCCGCTATGTATATATTGCAGGGATACTTGGACAGTATTAGTAGTAAATAGACTATGTATTTTCATATGGTTAATAGTTCAAATACTAAGAGCTTATAATTAAGGTGTTTAATTTGATAATATAAATTTAAGAGGTGAAATATATGGATAATGATGTAAGCAGCATAGTTTTAAACGACGAAGATGGAAATGAAGTAGAATTTGATGTAATAACTAAACTAGATATAGAAGAAAAAGAGTATGTAGTTGTAGTGCCGAAGGATGAAGAAGAAACAGATGAGGCAATAGTACTTAGAATTGATAAGGACAATGAAGGAAACGATATATTAGTTACAGTAGAAGATGATGATGAGTTTGCAATAGTAGCAGAGGCCTATGAGACATTATTTGGGGATGATGGTGAACTTGATTAATATTCTATTATAAAAGCTATGTATATCACATAGCTTTTCATATTATCAATAGACTTTCAATTGACAATTAATACAATAAGTATTAAACTAAAATTTGAAAATGACGAAAAAAAATAATGGTGGAAACGAGGTAGTCCAATGTCAAAGCTTTCGCCGGAAGATATAGAAAGATTTAAAGGTAATCTAAAAGAAAAAGGATACAAACTTACGCCTCAAAGACGGGCGATAGTAGATGTGATAATAAGAAATGAGGGAAGTCACCTCACAACAGAAGAATTATATGACCTGGTAAAAAGAGAATGTCCAGAAATAGGGCTTGCTACAGTTTATAGAACAGTGCAATTATTGGAGGCCTTAGGCGTTATTTGTAAATTGGATTTGAATGATGGATGTAGTAGGTATGAATTAATTCATGAAGAGGAAAATCATCAGCATCATCATCTAGTATGTACTAACTGTGGAAAAGTAATTGAAGTTCAAGATGATTTATTAGAAGTACTAGAAAATGAAATTGAGGGGAAATATAATTTCAAGATAAAAAATCATAGTGTTAAATTTTATGGAATATGCAATGAATGTACAAAAAATTATAATAAATAAATTTGCAAAAATTAAAAAAAACGAATAAGGAGGGGAGAATTTTTGCGTAGGGAAAAAGATAAAGTGAGAATTATTCCACTAGGTGGACTAAATGAAATAGGAAAAAATCTCACTGCGATAGAATACAAAAATGATATAGTAGTGATAGATTGTGGACTTAAGTTCCCAGATGAGGAGATGCTTGGTATAGACATAGTAATACCGGATATAAGCTATCTTGAAAAGAATATAGAAAAAGTAAAGGGAATATTTTTAACTCATGGTCATGAGGATCATATTGGAGCGTTACCATATATATTAAAAGAGATGAATGTTCCAGTATATGGTACTAAGCTGACTTTAGGTATCCTTCAGACAAAGTTAAAGGAACATAATCTTTTAAGTGTAGTAGAATTAAACTGTATAAAACCAAGAGATATAGTTAAGCTGGAAAATGTCTCTGTAGAATTTATAAGACAGAGTCACAGCATAGCTGATTCAGTAGCAATTGCTATACATACACCAATTGGGGTTATTCTCCATACAGGAGATTTTAAAATTGACTACACACCAATCGATGGATGTGTTGCAGACCTAGGTAGATTTGCAGAGTTAGGCAAAAAAGGTGTAGCAGTTATGCTTGCTGATAGTACAAATGTAGAGAGACCAGGCTATACGATGTCAGAAAGCATTGTAGGTGAAACTTTTGAAGAGTTTTTCAACAGTGCGAAAGGGAGAATAATTGTAGCTACCTTTGCTTCTAACATTCATAGAATACAACAGATAATTGCGGCAGCAGAAAAGCACGATAGAAAAGTTGCTGTTTCTGGAAGAAGCATGGAAAATATAATGGAAGTAGCTAAGGAACTAGGGTATATTCATGCAGAGAAAGACGTGTTTATTAATATAGACAGCATAAATAAATACCCAGATAACAGAATAGTTATAATTACCACTGGCAGTCAAGGGGAGGCGATGTCAGCGCTTTCAAGAATGGCTGCGTCAGAACATAAAAAGGTAAATATTGCTCCAGGAGATATGATAATAATATCAGCTACACCTATACCGGGAAATGAAAAACTAATTACTAGAGTTATAAATCAATTGTTTAAAAAAGGTGCAGAAGTAATATATGAAGCTCTAGCTGATGTACACGTTTCAGGTCATGCTTGCCAGGAAGAATTAAAACTTATGCATACCCTTGTAAAGCCTAAGTTTTTCATACCAGTACATGGTGAATACAGACATTTAAAGCAGCATGCAGAATTGGCAATTAAGTTAGGACTTTCGCCAAATAATGTTGTTATTGCAGATAATGGAGAAGTAATAGAGATAACAAGAGATTCTATAAGAAAGAATGGAACTGTTGTATCTGGTCAGGTATTTGTTGATGGACTTGGCGTTGGAGATGTTGGAAATATAGTTTTAAGAGATAGAAAACACCTCTCACAGGATGGAATACTTACTGTGGTAGTTACTATAGAAAAGGAAACAGGAAGTGTAATAGCAGGTCCGGATATTATATCAAGAGGATTTGTATATGTAAGAGAATCAGAAGATTTAATGGAAGAAGCAAGGGAATTAGTTAGAGAAGCTCTAAGAGAGTGCGAAGAAAAGCATATAACTGAATGGGCTAGTATAAAATCTAACATAAAGGAAGCTCTTAGAATGTTCCTGTATGAAAGAACAAAGAGAAAACCAATGATACTTCCGATTATTATGGAAATATAGGAATTAGAGTAAAATTAAGAATGAATGTAGGCTTTTCTCTATCCATATAGAAACCTACATTTATTCTCAATTAGGAAAAAGAGGGGGTACTGGTAATGAATATATATGATAAAACTCATGAATTTGCTAAAGAGTTAAGAAATGTACCTGAAATCGTTCAGCTAAGAGAGTTAAGTAAAAAAATTGAAACTGATGAAACAAACAAAAGAATGTTAAGTGATTTTAGAAGAGTACAATTTGAAGCTTATTCAGAGCAAGTAGAAAAAGGAAGTATATCTGATTCTGTAAAAGAAAAGCTTAATAATATAGGTTCAGTCATATCCATGAATCCAACGTTATCAGAGTATCTTCAGGCAGAGCAGAGATTTAGTGTTGTGTGGGATGATATACTAAAGATACTAAATGATGCCATAGGAATTGATTTTGGTTTTGCTACAGAGAAATAATTCTACAAAAGTTGACTTTTTACGTCTATAATACTAAAATAGATAAGTAAGACTAAATCCAATTGGATACGTAACAGTATCCAATTTTTTTGAGTATTTTATTTAAAGAATAAGAACAAGTTTTGATATAACATCAGTTTTTACAAATATAAATT
Organism: Clostridium tanneri; assembly: GCF_033659955.1. Lineage (NCBI taxonomy): Bacteria > Bacillati > Bacillota > Clostridia > Eubacteriales > Clostridiaceae > Clostridium > Clostridium tanneri. Next base: position 144,376 of record NZ_JARUJP010000007.1, on the reverse strand, counting down.
TGTGTCTTAAACAAAATTGGAGGAATAATAATGGAATTATTTACAAGAAATGATATAAGAAATGTGGCTATAATAGCCCACGTTGACCACGGTAAGACTACTTTAGTTGATGCATTACTTAGACAAAGCCGTGTATTCAGAGAAAATGAAAAAGTTGATGAAAGAGTAATGGACTCAAATGATCTTGAAAAAGAGAGAGGAATAACTATTCTTTCAAAAAATACTGCAGTTATGCATGATGGAGTAAAAATAAACATAGTTGATACACCTGGACACGCTGACTTTGGTGGCGAAGTTGAACGTGTACTTAAAATGGTGGATAGTGTTTTACTAGTTGTAGACGCTTATGAAGGTCCTATGCCTCAGACTAAGTTTGTTCTAAAGAAAGCATTAGAGTTAAATTTAAATCCAATAGTAGTTATAAACAAAATAGACAGACCAGACGAGAGAGCAGCAGATGTTTTAGATGAGGTTTTTGATCTATTTGTAGAACTTGGTGCTAATGATAACCAGTTAGATTTTAAAGTAGTTTATTGTTCAGCAAGAGCTGGTTTTGCAAAGAAAGAACTAGAAGATGAATCTGATAATATGGAACCTTTATTTGATACTATTGTGAAAAATGTTCCAGCACCACAAGGTCATTTAGATATGCCTCTTCAAATGTTAGTTACAACTATAGATTATAATGAGTACGTTGGTAAAATAGGAATAGGAAAAATTGAAAGAGGAAGCATTAAGAAGAATCAGCAGGTAGCATTAGTAAGAAAAGATGGAAAAGTTGATAATGTTAAAGTATCAAGTCTTTATGTATATAATGGTCTAAAGAAAGAAGAGACTGATGAAGCTAAACTTGGAGATATAATAGCTGTAGCTGGTATTCCAGATATAAATATAGGTGAAACTATAGCAGATGTTAATGAGCCTGAAGCACTTCCATTTGTAGAAATAGATGAACCAACATTAAGTATGAACTTTATGGTTAATGATTCACCTTTTGCTGGTCAAGATGGAGACTATGTTACATCAAGACATCTTAGAGATAGATTGATGAAGGAATTAGAAACAAATGTATCTTTAAGAGTTGAAGAAACTGAGTCTGCAGATTGCTTTAAGGTAAGTGGTAGAGGAGAACTTCATCTTTCTGTTCTAATTGAGACAATGAGAAGAGAGGGATATGAATTCCAAGTTTCTAAACCTTCTGTAATATTTAAAGAAGAAAATGGAAAGAAACTAGAGCCTATAGAATATTTAACTATAGATGTTCCAGAAGAGTTTATGGGACCGGTTATGGAAAAGTTAGGACCTAGAAAAGCAGAAATGGTAAACATGACATCAGCAGTTAACGGATATACAAGATTAGAGTTCAAGGTTCCTGCAAGAGGACTTATAGGATTTAGAAATGAATTTATGACTGACACTAAGGGAAATGGTATAATGAATCATGTTCTTCATGGTTATGAAGAATATAGAGGAGAAATTCCAGAAAGAACTAGAGGTTCCCTTGTAGTATTTGAAACAGGAACATCAATTACTTATGGATTATTCAATGCACAAGAGAGAGGAACATTATTTATACCGGCAGGTATAGATGTTTATCAGGGAATGATAGCTGGAGAATGTTCTAGAGCAGAAGATATTGATGTTAATGTATGTAAGAAGAAACAGTTGTCAAATACAAGATCTTCAGGATCAGATGAAGCTCTAAAACTAGTTCCAGTAACTCAAATGTCCTTAGAGCAAAGTCTTGAGTTTATAGCATCAGATGAACTTGTAGAGGTAACTCCTAAGAATATAAGAATGAGAAAGAAGCTATTAAATCCAGAGATGAGAAAAAGAGCTCAAAGGAAAAAATAAGGATGAATTGAAATGAAGAAGATAAACTTATTAAAAGTTTTCGTAAGTTGTTTATTATTTTTCATTATAATACTTGGAGGATTTTTATACTTTAGAGGAAGCGTTTTAAAGCATCCTCTAAAGTCTTCCGATAAGAAAGTGCAGTTTGCCGTCAATGATGGAGACAACTTAGATACTGTAATTCAGAATTTAAGCGATAAAAACCTTATATCAAATGCTTATCTTATAAGACGATATATAGATATCAGTGACATTAATCAACAAGTAAAACCGGGAAAATATTCCTTTTCAGAGGATATAACTTTAGAAAAGTTTATTAGGTTGTTAAACAAAGGTATTAAAGATGATGAGCCTGTTAAAGTTGTAGTACCTGAAGGTTATGATATTGAACATATTGCATTAGCTTTAGAAAAAAAAGATGTAATAACTAAGGAAGAGTTCATAAAAAGCTGCAGAGAATATAAACTTCCAGAGTTTATAAAAAATAATTCTAATAGAAAATATGCATTAGAAGGATATCTGTTTCCAGACACCTATGAATTTTTAAAAGGTACTGAGGGAAAAGAGATAATAAATATTATGCTGAAAAGATTTTCTTCGATAATTAATGATATTGAAAAAGAAAATGGCAAAAGTATTAATTATGAAGATTTAGATAGAATAATAACTATGGCATCTATTATAGAAAAAGAAGTTGAAAGACAAGATGAGAGAGAAAAGGCTGCTTCTGTATTTTACAATAGAATAGACAGGGGTATGAAACTACAGTCCTGTGCTACAGTTTTATATGCACTAGGTTATCATAAGGATAAATTATACTATAATGATTTAAAGATAAAGTCACCTTATAATACCTACATTGAAAAAGGATTACCAGTAGGGCCTATTTCAAATCCAGGCAAGGAGTGTATTAAAGCAGCCATAAATCCTAAAAAAACTAATTATTTATTTTTTGTTTCAAATAATGACGGTACACACTTCTTTACAGATAGTGAAAAGAAATTTTCAGAAGTTAAGAAGGTTACACAGGGAGAGTAAAACAGTTGACAATGGACAATTGACAGGAAGTAGTCAGTTGTCAACTGTCAACTTTTTTATATAATATAAATGTAGCTAAATTCTTGAGACTTATAATAAATTTAATTAGATTATTATAGTTTTGGAGGAAAAAAATGAGCGGTGTTGCATATGAGTACATGGAGCATTATATAAGAGGCCTTATAGAAGAGCATGAAGGTATATTAAAAGAACTTGAGGACTACGGCCATAATAACCTTGTTCCTATAATACAAAAGGAAGTAGCAAAGTTTCTTGAACTTATGATACAGATGAAGAAGCCTATAAAGATTTTAGAATTAGGTACTGCAATAGGATATTCAGCAATTTTAATGAGTTTAAGTTCTAAAGGAAAAAGCTCTATAACAACTATAGAAAGAGATTCTAAAATGGTTGAGATTGCTAGCAGTAACATAGAAAAGTATGGCTTCAAGGATAAGATAAATATCCTACAAGGAGATTGTCTAGATATTCTAGAAAAACTAGATGATAAATACGACTTAATATTTATGGATGCAGGAAAAGGCCATTATAATCAGTTTCTCCCTCACTGTATTAGACTACTTAATGAGGACGGAATAATAATAGCTGACAATGTACTTTTTAGAGGGATGGTTGCATCCGATGAACTTGTAGAAAGAAGAAAAATAACTATTGTTAAAAGAATGAGAAAATACCTAGAGATGGTATCTAAAGATAAAAATTTAGTAACCTCAGTTATACCTATGGGTGACGGAATTGCGGTTACTAGGAGGAGAGATTAATATGAAAAAGCCAGAATTACTAGCACCAGCTGGAAATCTAGAAAAGTTAAAAACTGCTATAGATTTTGGTGCAGATGCAGTCTATCTTGGTGGAAGCAAGCTCAATTTAAGGGCTTTTGCAGATAACTTCACTGATGAAGAATTAAAAGAAGGGATAGAATATGCTCATAGTAGAGGTAAGAGAGTATTTGTTACAATAAATGTATTTCCACATAATGAAGACTTAGAAGGATTGGAAGATTACTTAATAAACCTACACAAAATAGGGGTAGATGCTATAATTGTATCTGACCCAGGAATAGTTATGACTGCAAGAGAGGTAGTACCAGAGTTAGAGCTGCACTTAAGCACTCAAGCCAATAACGTAAACTGGAAATCTGCAATATTTTGGCATAAGCAGGGCATAAAGAGAATAGTTTTAGCAAGAGAATTATCCTTGCAGGAAATAAAAGAATTAAAAGAAAAGATACCTGAATCCTGTGAAATAGAGGCCTTTGTTCACGGTTCAATGTGCATGGCTTATTCTGGTAGATGCGTTATTTCTAATTATATGACTGGAAGGGATTCCAATAGAGGTCAGTGTGCTCAACCATGCAGATATAAATACTACCTAGTAGAGGAAAAAAGACCAGGAGAGTATTTCCCGGTATTTGAAGATGAAAAAGGAGCCTACATATTAAATTCCAAGGATTTATGCACGATAGAGCATATACCGGAACTAGTTGAAGCTGGCATAGAATCCTTCAAGATAGAAGGGAGAATGAAGAGTGTCTTTTATGTAGCTTCCGTTGTTAAAGCTTATAGACAGGCGATAGATGCATATTTTGAAAATCCAAAGGACTATAAGTTTAACAGCAATTGGTTAGAAAATCTTGAAAAAGCAAGTCATAGGGAGTATTTTACAGGATTTTACTTTGGAGATCCAAACAAACAAACCTATGGATCATCTTCTTATATAAGAGGTTATGATATCGTAGGGATAGTAAAAGCTTATGATAGTAGTACTGGCGTTGCAACAGTTGAGCAAAGGAATAAAGTACTAGAAGGAGACAAAGTAGAGGTTTTAAGACCAACTGGAGAAAACCTTGAAATATTCCTAGAGGACATGAAGAACGGAAAAGGTGAAAAAATTCCTTCAGCACCTTCAGCACAGATGATATTTACCATAAGAACAGACGTTGAATTAGTAGAAGGAGACATGTTGATCAAAGATAAAAAATAAATAAAGGTATTTAATATTGCTACAAAAGGGGGATAATAAATGAAGCGTCCAATTCTGATAGGAATTACTGGTGGAACCGGTTCAGGAAAAAGTACTGTTGCTAAAGAAATATATAAGAAGTTTAATAAGGATTGCATTGCAATGATAGAGCAGGATTCTTATTATAAAGATCAAAGTCACCTTTCTATGGAAGAAAGGATAAAAACTAACTATGACCATCCTAATGCCTTTGATACAGCACTACTTATAGAGCATTTAAAAGACTTGTTAAATAGCAAGTCTATTGAGAAGCCTATCTATGATTTTGAGGTTCACAACAGAAAAAAAGAGACAGTAAAAATTGAATCTCGAGAAATAATCATAGTAGAAGGAATACTTATCCTCCAGGAAGAAAAAGTAAGAGATTTATTAGATATAAAAATATATGTTGATACAGATGCCGATGTAAGAATAATAAGACGAATCTTAAGAGATATAAATGAAAGAGGAAGAACAGTAAATTCAGTTATAAATCAATACTTAAATGTAGTAAGACCAATGCATATGCAATTTATAGAACCAACTAAAAGATATGCTGATATTATAATACCTGAAGGTGGTCACAACAAAGTGGCTATAGACATTATGGTAGCAAACATAAAACAAATTTTACAAAGAGATTAGTAAATATATGAATAAAATACCTCATTTTGGACAAAATTTTGTCTGAGTGGGGTGTTTTTTTATGATAATAAAAGTAAGTAGAGCAAAGATAGGAAAAAGGCAGCGTATAATATTAGCAATTTTTTTAATTATACTTAGCATATTGTATTATAGAATAGTTAAATTTCAATATATCGGGTCAGATATACTAAGTGCACAAGCAGATTCTCAATATGCATATAAAGAGTATATTACCGATTCAAATTATTTATTATTTGATAGTAATGGAAAGCAGCTATTAAATTATGATAAAAAATATTATGCAGTAATTTCACCAGATATATTTAAAAGAAATAATTTAGATACAGATTCTGATCAAATCTTAACGTTAATGTATATTCTTCGAAATTACAATAAAGAATACGATCTAAGCAATATAGGAATGTTAAAAAGCAGCCAGAAACTTTATTATGAAATTGATGAGAGTACTTATAATAAGTTAAAGTTGGTGAAAAATGTTAAAGGATTTTATGTGTATGAATCCTCATCATTAAATAAGGACGGGGTATGGAAATTAGAGAATCTATTAGTTAATCCTAGAAGAACTGATAATAATGAATTAAAGTCTGCGGATTCCTTAGAGATGCAAATTTACAATAAGACAAAAGACAATAAAAAGCCTCAGATAGTATTTAATCGAGATGTAAATGGCAGCATAATCGGGGAAGAAACTGAGTTGCCTAAAAATAATATAAACGTCAGATTAACAGTAGATAAGAATATAGAGGATAAGATAAAGGAAATACTAGTTCAAGATAAGAATTTTTCTCAAATCGGAGTAGTATTAATGGAAGCAAATACAGGTAAGATTAAAGCATTAGTTCAGAAAGATGATAGTAAGCCTAATGTAAACTTAGGAGTAGCTACTAATCATGGTTTTTTTGCTGGTTCAATATTTAAGATTATAGTTGAAGAGGCAGGATTAGATAGAAAAAGTATAAGTAGCAATGATGTATTTACTTGTAGAGGTCTATATGAGGGAGAAAAGCACAAGAAACATGGAACTTTAACTGTAGAAGAGGCTTTTGTAGTATCCTGTAATGACATATTTGCCCAAATAGGAAATAAAGTAGGTTTTAATAACTTTTATGATAATGCTAAGTCCCAGGGACTTTTAGAAAAGGTACTAGGTTTTGATAGTGAGAAAGAGGGCATTTCTGAAGTGAAAAATGCTAAGTATAGTGACGGAAGCTTAGGAATTGCATCTATTGGTCAAAGCATTAGAATAACTCCTGTTGGAGCTTTAAGTATAGCCAACACCGTTGCTAATAATGGTGTATACGTAAAGCCGTATATTATAGATTCCTATGTAGATGACAATAACAACGAAATAGAAACCTTAGCTACAGATCAGAGGCCAGTAGTAGAAAAGTCTACAGCCGATACTATAAAAAATCAAATGAAAAAGGTTGTAAAAGAAGGAACTGCCAAGGCAGCTTTCATAGATGGCTTAGAAATAGGAGGAAAAACTGGAACTACAGAAAGGATGGAAGTATCAAAACAGGGAGAGGTAGAAGAACATTCAGATGGATGGTTTGCAGGATTTTTTAAGATAAATAATAAATACTATTCTATGATTGTATTTATACAGGATATAGATAAGGATAAAGATAGTGGAGGATCTACATCAGCGCCAGTATTTAAAGACATTGTTAATGGAGTAAGTCAATATCTAAAATAATTTCATATTTACATGCACTTTTTTTAGCACTACCTCATAATATATTAATAAGCACTATTAGGAGGAGCAGCCCGTGTTTTTAACAAATTGCTTATTAGATATTGTAGGTAATATGGTCTTTTTAACAGCTTACATTACGAACAGTAGTTCGTTTCCGCAGCCTCTAAATGACCAGGAGGAAGAGTATTATTTAAGGATGTTAAAAGAAGGAGATATGGTAGCTAAAAATATTTTAGTTGAAAGAAACTTAAGGTTAGTAGCACATATTGTAAAGAAATATTCATATCCAGGTAAGGAAGTTGATGACTTAATATCTATTGGAACAGTGGGTTTAATTAAAGCTATAGATTCTTTTGATGCATCGAAAGGAACCAGACTTGCAACATACGCGGCAAAATGTATAGAGAATGAAATACTTATGCTTATAAGAAATAATAAGAAGAACAAGAGTGAGGTATATTTGCAGGATCCTATTGGCATTGATAAAGAGGGAAACGAAATATCTCTTATGGACGTTTTAAGTAGTGATGAAGATTCTATAATAGAGATTGTTGAAAGTAAGATACAAATTAAAAAGTTGTATTCCAAGATAAATACTTGTCTTTCTGAAAGAGAAAAAAACGTAGTTGAAATGAGGTATGGACTCTTAGAAGGAAAGCCAAAAACCCAAAGAGAAATAGCAAAAATTCTTGGTATTTCTAGATCCTATGTTTCCAGAATAGAAAAGAGAGCACTAAAAAAGTTAAATAAAGAGTTAAACTTGGGAAAAAAATAATTAAAACTGAGAATTAATTCTCAGTTTTAATTTGATTTTTAGTTTAGTAAATTAAAATAATAAAAGGAATTTAATAAAATTTGTAGAATTATAATCTTATGTGTTTATGATTATATACGATAGTTATAAAGGATGCTAAATTTTTGATTATAGTAAGCATTGATGAAAGGAGAGCATAAATGGAACTACTAAAGGATTTACTAGATATAACCATGAAAGAAAATGCTTCAGATTTGCACTTAACTGTTGGGGTGCCGCCTGTGATAAGGGTGAATGGGGAATTAAGGCAGATAAGCAATGTAAAGCTTCAGCCAATAGATACTGAAAATTATGCTAAGGAAATATTAGGAGAAGATTATGAGTCTTATATAAAAACAGGAGATTTAGATACTTCTTTTTCTGTTGCTGGTACTGGCAGATTTAGAGTTAATTTGTTTAAACAGAGAGGAAGTAGTGCTATTGCCATAAGAGTTGTTGGTTCCAAAGTCCCTACATTAAATGACCTTAATTTTCCGCCTATTATAAAAGAACTTGCAGCTAATAAGAGAGGTCTGGTTTTAGTTACAGGTCCTACTGGATCTGGTAAGAGTACAACCCTAGCTGCTATGATAAATGAAATTAATGCTACTAGGGCTTCCCATATAATTACACTTGAAGATCCCATTGAATATTTACATAAACATAATAAATCTATAATTAATCAAAGAGAGATAGGAAAAGATACATTAAGCTATGCTAATGCTTTAAGATCAGTATTGAGGGAAGACCCTGATGTTATTCTTGTGGGAGAAATGAGAGATTTGGAGACCATATCCGTAGCGTTGACAGCAGCAGAAACAGGACATTTAGTTTTATCTACATTACATACTATAGGAGCGGCAAAAACTATCGATAGAATTGTAGATGTGTTTCCACCGCACCAGCAGCAGCAGATTAAAATTCAGCTTGCTGCAGTACTTAAAGGGATTGTTTCACAACAGCTTTTGCCTAAGGTGAATGGAAAAGGAAGAGAGGCAGCTTTAGAAATAATGGTAGCTACCAGTGCAATTCAAAACATGATTAGGGAAGGTAAAACCCATCAAGTGGAATCATCAATGCAAACTGGTGCTAAATATGGAATGAAGACAATGGATATGTCATTGTCGGAACTCTACAAGAAAGGTTTAATATCCTATGAAACAGCCCTTAGCTATGCTATAGACAGGGATATGCTTACAAAAATTATTTCTTTATAAGTAACAATTATACTTTAATAGAGAAATGAGTATATATAGAGTAGCTTTCGTGTTAACTTTAAAGTGCTCTAAAAAAGCAGAGTCCATAGGACTCTGCTTTTTTATTAGAATATGAAATAGTCTAAAGTTTTCAAGCAAAATTGATCTTTTAGAGATGTACTCTTCTTCTCAACTTCCTTAGTTTTTTCTATTTTACTCTCAGTTATATTAGCGGTGTTAACTTTTTCGACAGTAGCATTCATAGTAAATCCTCCTTAAATTTTTAAATTTAAATTTTAAGAGAGGACTTAACCAAAGGATTCGTCTTTTTTATGAAGCCTTCGTAAATCAATGTAGAAGATCAGTTCGTAGCGCCTCATAAGGCTCTACCCCCTTTTCTAATTGCTGTACTATAACAGCTAAGTTTATTTTTGTTAATTATATAATACCACATAACTTTATTAATAACAAATGGACTTTATATAGTTAAAGTTAATTAAAATTCAAAAAACTTGTAATAATAATAGTTAAGTGCATTTATGTATATATTGCTATAGATATCTTGTAGTTAGTCAATTTTACAATTATACATAAAATAATTTCCATAATTATTAAAAATTCTATAGTAATTAATTTTTATTTATGCTAAAATAACCTTGAATTAGGGGGGATTGATAGTGAGCGTTTTTAAGGAAATTATTCATGATACCTCTCGTGTTTTAACCTATATAGTGTACATTATAACCATATATTACTTATGTATATCCTTTTTCGGCATATATAGAAAAAAAGAGAAGAGAGAGGTAAAACCGAAGAAAAGCTTTGCAATGATTGTAGCAGCACATAATGAAGAAATTGTTATTGGAGATATTGTAGAAAGTTTAAAAAGGCTTGATTACCCTAAACACCTTTATGACATTTATGTTATTGCAGATAATTGTACCGATAAAACTGCGCTGAGGGCAAGAGAAAAAGGTGCTATAGTTTATGAAAGAGTAAATAAAGAAAAAAGAGGAAAAGGCTATGCACTTGAATGGATGTTTGATCATATTTTTAATATGGAGAAGAAATATGATGCAGTTTCGATATTTGATGCAGATAACCTAGCTCATAAGAATTTTTTAATAGAAATGAATAAAAAACTATGTGAGGGATATAAAGTTGTTCAAGGATATCTAGATAGTAAAAATCCAGAGGATACATGGATTACTGGAAGTTACTCAATATCCTTTTGGACTAACAATAGAATGTTTCAATTAGCTAGAAACAATATTGGACTATCAAGTCAGTTAGGTGGAACAGGATTTAGCATTGATACGGAAATACTAAGAAAATTAGGTTGGGGTGCTACGTGTTTAACTGAGGACTTAGAATTCACCTGTAAGCTAGTTTTAAATGGTTATAAAGTAGGTTGGGCACATGATGCTGTTATATATGATGAAAAGCCTCTTACGCTGGCTCAGTCCTGGTGGCAGAGAAAAAGATGGATGCAGGGATTTGCAGATGTTTCAAGTAGGTATTTTTTTAAATTACTAAGAAGAGCAATATCTAAATTTAGCTTTGTTGCTTTGGATTGTGCACTGTATAGCATTCAACCTATAATTGCCATTTTGATAGGTATCTCTGCAATAACCGGTGTATTTCAATACTTTATGAAAGCATTTAATATAATATCTAACTTCAATACTTTTATTTATTCATTCAACTTTAACTTGCTTACTATTGCTATTGGCATTTTTGGAGTTTTACAATTTATATACACGCCGCTTATACTAGTTCTAGAAAAGAAGCTTAACTTAAAAATATTCTGGTATTATATAATATATCCTGTTTATGCTATTACATGGTTTCCGATTTCCATTCAAGGAATCATGGATAAAAATAATAAGGAGTGGAGTCATACTTTACATACCAGAAGTGTAAAAATAAATGATTTAGAAAAAGCCAATTAGAATATAGATAGGGAAAGACTGGAAGTCTTTCCCTTTTGGAATATTGAGTAAACAAAAAATAAGATTATTTAACTATATTTGAGATTTTATTAAAATATGATAAAATATAAGAGGAAAATTAGAATTTTTGTTGAATATATACTTTGATGGTTCTCTTACAGGGGGGGAAATGCTTAATGAATGAATATATAATTGGAATAGATATTGGATCATCGAAGATATGTGCTGCTGCCGGAAAAATAGACAAGCACGGTAGAATGCAGATAATGGGAATTACATCGGCAATTTGTAATGGAGTAAAAAAAGGAATTGTTGTTGATATAGATAGTACTTCTGAATCTGTAAAACAGTGTATTGACGGACTAGAAAGAATGGTCGATATCAAGATTACGGATGCATACATATCTTTACCTGGAGGAATAAGTGAGCTGGTTTGGAATAAAGGTGTTGTAGCTGTAGCTTCAGAAGATAGAGAGATAAAGGATAACGATGTTAAAAGAGTTATAAAAGCATCTAAAATCATTACAATTCCATCCGATAAAGAAATTATAGGTGTAATACCCCAGCAGTACATAATCGATGGGTATGATAAGATAAAAGACCCTATAGGTATGAGTGGATTGAGATTGGAAGTAGATGCTCAAATCATACTAGCTCAAACTACTGTGGTAAATAATCTATTTAAAAGTATAGAGAAAGCTGGAATAAATGTATCTGGCATAGTATTCCAACCTTTAGCTCTATCAGAGGTTGTGTTAAAAAAAGAAGAAGTTGAAAGAGGAGTAGTATTAGTAGATGTAGGAGCAGAATCTATTAATATATATAGTTTTGAAGGGGGAAACTTAGTAAGTATAAGCACAATGTCATTAGGTGGAAATACTATAAGTAATGATATTGCAGTCTGTCTTAAGCTTCCTTTTTCAGAGGCTGAAAAACTAAAAATTAAGTATGGTAGTGTTGGTAGAAGCTCCGTTAACAATGATATAAAAATAGAAGTCAACGCTGACTATAATAACAAAATTCATGTAGATCAGGATATACTTAAACAAGTAATTGAGGCTAGAGTTGAGGAATTACTGTGCATTATTAAAGGTGAATTAAAATCTAATGAACACTATGACAAAATTTCAGGTATAGTCTTTGTTGGAGGGGGATTTGCATTAATTAAAGGAATTGAAGACTTTAGCAAGGATATACTACAGAAACCTGTTAGAGTAGGAAGTCCTGAATATATTGGAGCAGCAAGCCCTCTATATGCAGCAGCTGTAGGTGCAGTAAAGGATGCTGCAGACTCTATGAAAGATAAAAGTTTAAGGATTAAGTCAGAGAAGGAAACAGAAGGTATTCAAAGGGAATGGACTAAAGAGAGAAACAAACATGAAGAAAAAAAAGAAAATAGTAGTGGCTTTGTATCAAAATTAAAAGATTTTTTCACAGATTTTTTCTAATAGGGAGGTAAATATTGTGCTAGATTTTGATGTTGATGTTCAACAATTAGCTAATATAAAAGTAATAGGATGCGGTGGTGGAGGAAACAACGCCGTAAATAGAATGATAAGAGAAGGACTAAAGAATGTTGAGTTTATTTCTGTAAATACAGATAAGCAGGCATTAGCTCTTTCTCAGGCGTCACAAAAGATACAAATAGGAGACAAACTTACTAAAGGTTTAGGAGCAGGTGCAAATCCTGAAATAGGAAATAAAGCAGCTGAGGAAAGTAAGGAAGAAATATCTCAGGCCATAAAAGGTGCAGATATGGTATTTATCACTGCAGGTATGGGTGGCGGAACCGGTACTGGAGCAGCACCTGTAATTGCAGAAATAGCTAAGTCTATGGGAATACTTACTGTAGGAGTAGTAACTAAGCCTTTCCCTTTTGAAGGAAGAAAAAGAATGCTTCACGCAGAAATGGGAATAAAGAATTTAAAAGAGAGAGTAGATACATTGGTAACTATTCCAAATGAAAGACTACTTACAATTGTGGATAAAAAAACTACATTGATGGAATCTTTCAAATATGCAGATGACGTTCTAAGACAAGGTGTACAAGGTATATCTGACTTAATTACAATACCAGGTCTTGTTAACCTTGACTTTGCAGATGTTAGAACTATCATGATAGACAAAGGTCTTGCACATATGGGAGTAGGAAGAGGAACAGGAGATAATAGAGCACAAGAAGCGGCAAAGCAAGCTATTTCCAGTCCTTTACTTGAGACATCTATAGTAGGAGCTACTGGAGTACTTCTAAATATAACTGGGGGACCGGACTTGGGACTTCTAGAAATAAATGAAGCAGCAGAAATAGTGCAGGATGCTGCTGACCCAGATGCAAACATCATATTCGGTGCTGTAATAGACGAAAATATAAAAGATGAGATAAGAATCACAGTAATTGCCACAGGCTTTGAATCAGAAAAGATGCAAAGAACTCAGCCAGAGCCGGTTGCAAAAGTAACTGCAGCTCCAACACAACCAACAGTTAGTTTTACAAGTAATAGAGATGAAGCCGCAGCTACTGTAGAATATCATCAAAATTACGATGAAAATAACCTTGAAATACCAGCCTTTTTAAGAAGACAAAGAAAGTAATATAAGAATAAAAAAGCAAGTGTAGCCTATGGCTACACTTGCTTTTTTATTCTTATAACATACAGGCAGCAAATTATAATAAGTTGGCATATTATAGCATATAAAAATAATAATAATTTATAAAAAATGACAAAATTTTAAAGATAATAAGTATATAATAAAAAGTAAGAAAATGGAAATTAATTGTAATGGAGGTGAATATAGTATTTGATTATATATATCGATGTTTTGATTTTTCAAAACTTAGTAGTTAACCTATTTTTGTTATATATAACTGCCCGTACTTTGAGAGTAAAAGTAGAACTAAGATATATCTTAGTTGCAGCAGCTATTGGTAGTATGTATGTTATAACTTTAGTCTATCCGGAGCTAAAAAGGTTTTCTACGGTTCCATTTAAAATGATAATAGCAGCAGCCCTAATACTAATTAGTTTTAGAAAAAGGAAAGTGTTTTTTAATTTAAAGGCGTTATCTATATTCCTCTTGTATTCCATGCTTCTAGCTGGAGCTTGCATGTTTATACAATATAACGAAGACTATGACATTAATAACTTTGTTATTATAAACTTTTCCTATAAAAAGCTTATGCTTTCAATAATGATAATATATATATTAATTGATAGAATAGTAATCTACATAAAAGATAGAAAAGACTTAAAAAGTCTTATATATGATGTAGATATTGTGTTAAAGAACTCAGAGAAAAATATTAAGGCTTTTTTAGATACTGGCAATGAATTAAGGGAACCAGCTACTAACCTACCAGTAATTATAGTGGAGAAAAAGGTTTTTAAGGATATAGATTTAAATCTATATGATAAATTTTATATTCCCTATAGAGTAGTAAATGGACAAAGTGGTAACCTCCAAGGATTTAAACCTCTCTGTATAAGAATACACGGTGGAGAGGAATGTCAGAATAGAGAGGTAATAGTTGCTTTTTGCGAAGAAAGATTAAGTGATTTTAATGATTATGAAGCTCTTTTATCTAGAGGAGTAATGTAAAGGATATTAAATTGATTGGAGGATTAATATGATTAAATTAAAGATATTGTTAAATAGAATATTAACTAAATTTAAGGTCTTTATAAAGACAGTGTACTACATAGGTGGCAATGAGGTACTTCCCCCTCCTCTTAGTAAAAAGGAAGAAGATGATCTAGTTGCAAGACTTGTAACTGGTGAGGAGAGTGTAAGATCTACGTTAATAGAAAGGAATTTAAGATTAGTAGTATATATAGCAAGAAAGTTTGAAAATACAGGGGTAAACGTAGAGGATTTAGTATCAGTAGGAACTATAGGTTTAATTAAGGCTGTTAACACCTTTGATCCAGAGAAAAAAATAAAATTAGCTACATATGCATCTAGATGCATTGAAAATGAAATACTTATGTATTTAAGAAGAAATAGCAAAGTAAAAGCCGAAATTTCCTTTTATGAGCCTTTAAATATTGACTGGGATGGGAATGAACTACTATTATCAGATATATTAGGTACAGATAATGATGTGGTTTATAACCTCATTGAGGATGAAGTTGATAAGCAACTTTTAATGGTAGCAATGAAAAAGTTAAGTGCTAGAGAAAAAGAAATAGTAAATCTAAGATTTGGGTTAGGCGGTCAAGGAGAAAAAACACAAAAAGAAGTTGCTGATATGCTTGGTATATCTCAATCATACATTTCCAGATTAGAAAAAAGAATAATAAAAAGATTAAAGAAAGAAATAAATAAAATGTTATAAGGTTGTCTTTAGTATAAAAAAGCCCTACTTAGGAAATAATTAAAATGCTATATATTCTAAAGGGGCTGATGACTTTATGATAATTAATAAAGTTGAAATCTGTGGAGTTAACACTGCCAAATTACCAGTATTAAAGGAAAATGAGATGAGAGGACTGTTAATGGAGATGAGGAGTGGAGACTACTCATCAAGGGAAAAGTTTATCAAGGGTAATTTGAGACTGGTATTAAGTGTTATCCAAAGATTTAACAACCGAGGAGAAAATGTTGATGATTTATTTCAAGTTGGTTGTATAGGATTAATTAAGGCCATTGATAACTTTGATTTAAATCAAAATGTAAAGTTTTCTACTTATGCCGTTCCTATGATTATAGGAGAGATAAGAAGGTATTTAAGAGATAACAACTCTATAAGAGTGAGCAGATCTCTAAGAGATATTGCTTATAGGGCTCTGCAAGTTAGAGATAAACTTATAGGCGAAAATAATAAGGAGCCTACAATATCTCAAATTGCTAAAGAGTTGAAAGTGCCAAGAGAGGAAGTAGTATTTGCATTAGATGCTATTCAAGATCCGGTATCTCTCTTTGAACCTATTTATCATGACGGTGGAGATGCAATTTATGTAATGGATCAAATAAGTGACAACAAAAACTTAGATGATAGCTGGTTAGAGAACATAGCTATAAAGGAGGCTATGAAAAAATTAAATGATAGGGAGAAGCTTATACTCAACTTGAGATTCTTTGATGGTAGAACTCAGATGGAGGTAGCAGATGAAATAGGCATATCCCAGGCTCAGGTTTCTAGGTTAGAAAAAACTGCCTTAAGACATATGAGAAAATATGTATAGCCTTGGTAATAATCGTACTTATATTTAATTTTAGGATAAAAACTGAGAGTATACTAATATGACGATATTAGTATACTTTTCTCGGTTTTTATTTTTTATGAATTATTAAAAGAATATAAGCATATTATTTACTGAGCAGTTATCGCGAAGAAGTCTTGAAAGGCTAATTTTAACTGAGAAAACTTGGAGGGATAAAAATGGATGAAGAAAAATCTTTATATTCTTTAGGAAATTTAAGGGCAATGGAAATTATAGATATAAATACGGGAACAAAATTAGGATTTATAAAAGATTTAAAAATTGATTGTGATGAATATAAGATTATATCTATTATTTTACCATCTCAAAAAATGTCTTGGTTTGGGAAAAGTGAAGATATAGAAGTTCCTTGGGAAAATGTAAAGAAGATAGGTGTTGATGTTTTGCTTATAGATGGAGGAGAGTTTATGTTGAAGGAATAAGTGGATGTACAAAAGGTTAGATTTATAAAATTAATTAAAATCTACTAAACTATAGAATTTACCACTGAAATGTGTATAATTATTATAGGCGTAAATTTAAAAAGGATAATATATTTAGAAGGACGTGAAGAGATGTGAAGTGCCCTTACTGTGGTTATTTAGAAAGCAGGGTAGTAGATTCAAGATCAACTGAAGATGATATGTCTATAAGAAGAAGAAGAGAATGTTTGGAATGTGCGAAAAGGTATACTACATATGAAAAAGTTGAAAATGTGCCTATACTAGTTATAAAGAAAAACATGAATAGAGAATACTTCGATAGAACAAAAATAATAAATGGATTAATAAAAGCTTGTCAGAAAAGGCCTGTTTCGAGGCAGCAAATAGAGAATATTGCAGATGAAGTAGAAAAAAAGATTAGTAATAAAATGATGACAGAAGTTCAGTCTGAGTATATTGGTGAAATGATAATGGAGAGTCTCAAGGATTTGGATGAAGTGTCTTATGTTAGATTTGCATCTGTATACAGACAGTTTAAAGATATCAATACTTTCATGGAAGAAATTAAAAGTTTACTGGGAAATAAGTAGAGCATTATAAGATTAAAGTTATATCAGAATTACGGCAGCTAATGTATGAAAATATATGATTTCTTTAAGGTAAGGTAAAAATAGCTTAACATAAAAAGGTGCTATTAGGTTTATTGAGTTTCAATAAATCTGATAGCACTTTTTTTATAATTAACTTAAATAATATATAGTTATTTAAATAATAATTTTTTTCATTAAATTAGGGTGTTTAACTTATATTTAACATAAGTTAAATATAAGTTAAAAAAGCTATTATTCAATGCTAAGCAAATAATATATTGTTATAATATTTGTAAGAAAATACTGGAAAGTTCGAACTTTATAATATAAATTTAACTGAGAAGTTAAATAATTTTAGGAGGGATAGTTGTGAAAAATTGTTTAGGGGTTAACTTTTTAAAAAATATACCTAAAACAATAAAAGAAAATTGGATTTATGTGGGCATAAGGGGATGGACCAAAGGATTAAGTGAAAGTTTTACAAGTAGTGTAGGAGCAAAGATAACCATTCAGATTGCGTTACTGCTTACTATCGTCTGTGGTACTTTAGGCATAATCTCATACCAAAGCTCTTCTAAAGCCTTAGAAAGAACAATTGCTTCATCACTTCAATCAAGGGCTACCGAGGCAGCAAAATTAATAAACTCTACTTTGCAGCAGGAATTGAAAGCTATGGAACAAATTGCTGAAAGAGCGGAAATTCAATCTATGAATATTGAAGATCAAATACCTGTATTAGAAGCTCAAGGTAAAAATTTGAACTACATAAGCTTGAATGTGTTACAACCTAATGGAATAATACATTTCCCAAATGGTTCTAAGTCCCAAATAGATCTTTTAAATAAAGAGAAAAACACAGAATATTTAAGAAAAGCTTTTTTGGGTATAGCTTCCATATCTAATCCTGTAACTAATATTGATGGAGAACAAATTATAGCTATTGCAGTTCCTATAAGAGATAAAGAGGGAAATGTTTCAGGGGTTTTACAATCTAACATGTCTATGGGAAAGCTTAACGAAATAGTACAAAAGACAAAGGTTGGAAATAGCGGTTATTGCTTTATAATAAATAAACAGGGAACAAAGGTTGCACATAAGGATTTAAAATTAGTGTTAAATAAGGACAATACTGTTCATAACTTGAGTAAGGATCCGTCTTTAAAAGCACTAGCAGAATTAGAAAGTAAGATGATGAAAGGAGAAACAGGCTCTGGATATTATTTAAAAGGTGGTGCAGAAAGGTTTATGGCTTATGCGCCAATTCCTAATATGGAATGGTTTTTAGCGATGAGCATATCTAAAAATGAAATATTTTATCCAGCGGATAAACTAAAGTATCAATCTATTATAATAACTATTATTTTTATTTGTATTGGAATCGTGGTAGGATTATTGATTTCTAAATCTATAAAGCAGCCTCTACTTAAAATTAAGAAATACGCAGATAAGCTTTCGCAGTGCAATCTTTCTCATAGGATTGAAATTAAAAGGAAAGATGAATTTGGACAAACTGGAAATGCTCTAAATAGTGCTATAGACAGCGTAGAAAAAATTATTTGTTGCGTCAAGGAAGAAAGCGGAAACACAGTTAACTCCACAAAGGACATAAATGATTTATTTGTTAAGGTACATAAAGGGGTTAAAAGAATTTCAGAAACATCAGAAGAAATTTCAGCTACAATGCAGGAGTCTTCAGCGGCTATACAGATTGGAAGTTCAAAGGCCTCAGAAGTTAAAGCGGAAATAGATAGTGCATTAGAAGAAATAAAAGAAGGACTACAATTGGCAAACAATATAAAAGGAAAGGCTGCCTTAATGAAGATGGATACTGAACAGTCAAGACTAAGAGTGAAAGATACATACTTAATGTCTAAAAATAAGATGAATAAAGCTTTAAAAGAAGCTAAGGTAGTAAAAAATATTTCTGCACTAGCAGAAGGTATAAGGGACATTGCAAAAAAGACGAAAATTTTAGCTTTAAATGCTACCATTGAAGCTACTAGAGCAGGGGAACATGGCAAAGGTTTTACAGTAGTTGCTAAGGAAGTTAGAAAACTAGCGGAACAATCAGCGGATTCGGTAGTACACATTCAGAAAAATGTTAAAGAAGTTTTAGCCTCTGTAGGTGAGCTTGCAAACTCTGCAGAGTTTATATTGAAGGTTATGGAGGAAGAAGTCCTACAAGATTATAAAAAAGTAATAGAAGTAAGTGAAGAATATAGAAAGGATGGAGAGGTTTTTCATAGTGTATTAGAGAGATTTTCTAGCTTAGCTCATCATATGAATGTATCTATAGAAGATATTTCAGAAAGCATGAAGGAATTAAATTTAGTAGTTAACAATTGTGCAGAAGCTTCTGTATACATAGCTTACAATATAGGAAAAGTTAATGAAGAAAATGAAATTATAATGGATAAGTCACAGAAGAATGCAGAGGGAGCTGAAACTTTAATTACCCTTGTAAGTGAATTTAAAATAAAGGATGATTCAAGTATGGCCTAGTATAACTTTGTGGGAAAATTTGTGATTTTAATATTGTGCAGAGAAGTGTTGCATTATAATTTATAAAGGAGTTAGGATAAGGAATGTGTAATTTAAGAGGAGAATTAGAGAGAATCTTAAAGCTAGGAAATATAAAGACAGTTTTTCAACCTATAATCTCTTTAAAAAGTGGGAATGTATTTGGTTATGAAGCTTTAACAAGAGGACCGGAAAATTCACCACTTAAAAGTCCCGAAAAATTGTTTTCTGTGGCCCAAAGTTATAACAGACTCTGGGAACTAGAATGTCTATGTAGGAGTAAGGCGATAGAGAGAGGTCATAAGATTCATAAGAATAAATTCTTGTTTTTAAATGTTGATCCATATATATTTAAAGATGACAAATATAAAAAAGGATTTACTAAAGAGTTTTTATCTAAATATAATATGTCTCCAGAAAGTATAATATTTGAGATTACAGAGAGAACTTGTATAAAAGATTATAAAAGTTTTAAGTTGGCGTTAGATAACTATTTAGAAGAAGGCTATAAAATAGCAATTGATGATACTGGGGCAGGATATTCCGGACTTAAAATGTTATCTGAAACAAAACCTCATTACATAAAAATAGATATGGATTTAATAAGGGACATACATAAGGATTTATTTAAACAACACTTGATTTCTGGTCTTGTAAGTTTATCCAATAGTACCAATATGAAACTTATAGCAGAAGGAATAGAGTGTGAAGAAGAATTAGTAAAACTAATACAATTAGGTGTTCATGCGGGACAGGGATATTTTCTTCAACGCCCATCAGAAACTCTCCTAGATACTAATGAAGAAATAAAAAATATAATTTTAAATACCTATAACCAGGAGAATAGTAAATTGTTAAATTGTTCAAAAATCTCTATAGGTCAAATAGCTAGGAGAGATAAAACCTTTGACTTAAATAGACCTTGTAAGGATATAAAAGAATACTTTGATAATACAACGTACACTGGTGCATGTATTGTGAATAAAGACTTACCAGTTGGACTTGTAATGAGTCATTCACTAAACTCCATATTTGCTACTCAGTATGGGTTAGCGGTATTTCTTAAGAGGCCAATATCACTAATTATGAATACTTCACCACTAGTTGTAGATTATAACACCTTTGTAAGTGACGTGTCTCAAGTTGCTATGTCAAGGAAAGATGAAAATGTATATGATTATATAATTATTACTAAGAATTTTAAATACTATGGTGTAGTTACTATAAAAAATTTGTTGGAGTTTACAACTGCCTTAGAACGGAATTATGCTAAGGAGTTGAATCCTCTCACATCACTTCCGGGAAATGTAATTATAGAAAACAAGCTTAAAGAGGTTTTAGAGCTTAAGCGCAATTCCTGCATATTGTATTTTGATATTGATAATTTTAAAGTATATAACGATAGTTATGGTTTTGAAAATGGTGATAAGGTATTAAAGTTGACAGCAAATATTATAAAAAATAACTTAAAAATATATTTTTCTAATAATAATTTTTTAGGGCATATAGGTGGAGATGATTTTATAGCAGTTGTAGAAGGTTGTTATGGAGACTGTGTAAAATTGTGTGAAAAAGTAATAAAGGAATTTGATGAAAAAATATTAGATTATTTTGATGAAGAAGATAAGAAAAATGGCTTTATAGAAGCCATAGATAGAAAAGGAAATAAAGATACTTTTGACATAACATCTATATCAATTGCAGGAGTTTTGGGAATGCTAAATGTATTTTCAAAGGTTAACGATATAGCTAAATATGTGGCTAATATGAAAAAGGAAACTAAAAGCTTAAGATACAGTAATTATAGAATTAAAGTTTTATCTAATGATGATAATTACTTATAATAGAGACCTAAATTTAAGTTTTCTATAAATAGTTCATTATTTTGTAAGTATCTATGTTAAAATTAATTTAAAAGGATATTTGGAGGAGCAAAATGGAGAAAGTGCTAATTGATAACTATGAGCTTATAAAAGTTTCTTTAGATGGAGCTGTGGCAGTTTTTTCTACCGGAAAAAGCGGCTTGGATTTTAATAAAAATACAGAGGAAGGACAAAAAAATATAAAAAATATAAAAAAATGGTTTGATGTGAAAGAAGTAGGATATATGAACCAGGTACACAGTGATTGTGTTATTACTTACGATGGGGAAGTAAAAGAAGGAGATGCACTAATAACTAATAAAGAAAATACTGCCCTTGGAGTTTTTACTGCAGATTGTGTACCGATTTTATTATATGATAAAAAAAATAAGGCTATAGCTGCAATTCACAGTGGTTGGAGAGGAACATTTTCCTGTATTGCATTGAAAACTATTGAAAGAATGGAAAAACAGTATGGCACAAAAGCTGAAGATTTAGTTGCATACATTGGGCCACATATGCACCAGTGCTGTTATGAAGTTAGTGTTGAAATAATAAATCAATTTAAAAATCATGATATATACAAGGGAGTAGAGTTATCAGATGGAAGGATGTTAAGTATGACAAAATGTATTTTTCATCAGTTAAGAACTAAAGGATTAAAGGAAGAAAACATAAAGGATTTAAATATTTGCACTTTCTGCGACAAAGAATATGAATTACATTCCTACAGAAAGAGCACAAATAAATATGGAAGAATGTTTTCCTTTATATTCTTAAAATAGTTTGAGGGACTGAGGTGTTAGGAAGATGTCAGAGGATAAAATATTAGTTGTTGATGATGAGGAACATATAAGAGAATTAATTAAATTTAACTTAGAGCAAAATGGCTATAAAACCATTTCGGCAGATAATGGTTTGGATGCCTTAAAGAAGGCAAAGGCAGACAATCCGCAATTAATACTCCTTGATGTTATGCTGCCGGATATGGATGGTTATGATGTGTGTAAGGAAATAAGAAGGGACAATTCTATTTCCTCAACTCCTATAATTATGATTACTGCGAAAGGAGAAGAATTCGACAAGGTATTAGGATTAGAGTTAGGGGCAGATGATTATATAACAAAGCCTTTCTCTATTAGGGAGCTTATGGCTAGAGTTAAAGCTATACTTAGAAGGACTTCTATTAAACCTGTAGACAATTTTTATAGTTTTGGAAAGGTTAGTATTGATTTAGAAAAACATGAAGTTGCTAAAGACGGAGAAAAGATTGATCTTACATTAAAGGAGTTTGAGCTTCTTGAAATTCTAATAAAGAATAGAGGAAGAGTAATGACAAGGGACTTTTTATTAGATAAAATATGGGGTTATGAATATATGGGAGAAACTAGAACTGTTGATGTTCATATAAGGCACTTGAGAAAGAAAGTAGAAGATGATGATAAGAAGCCTAAGTATATAGAAACTATTCGTGGCATTGGTTATAGATTTAGTACAGGGGAATAATTATGAAAAGAAAAATAATGTCTTCAATGTTAAGTACTTTAATTCTTAGTTTAGCTATAATGACTGTACTATTTATAGTGATAGAAAACTACCAGTATTTAGAAAATATGAAGCAGACATTAAAAGTAAATAATGAACTTATTATTAATGTGTTAAGAAATGAAAGGGAAGAAGATAGAAAGAAACTATTCAAAGATAACTTTAAAAATGAAATGATAAGGCAGACTTACATTGATTCAAGAGGTAATGTGCTAAGTGATTCTGTTGCAGATTCAACCATCATGGATAATCATAGTTTAAGAAAAGAGGTGCAGGAAGCCAGAAAAAACGGAACTGGTTATAGTATAAGACATAGTATAACTACAAGTACAAGTACACTATATTTTGCTACCGCTTTTGAGGGTGGATATATTGTAAGAAGTGCTATAACTATGCAGACTATTAAAGGGATTGAGAGCAATTACTTTAAATATTACATGCTTATTATGGCGTTTTCTGTACTAGTATCTTTAGTTTTTGCCTCTCAGCTATCGCATTCTATAGTGAAGCCTATTAAAGATCTTCAATTTATTACAGATAGAATTTCCCAAGGGGAACTAAATAGAAGGGTTAATGTAAATTCTGCTGATGAAATAGGACGATTAGCCATAACCTTCAATAAGATGGCAGGCAGACTTCAGGACACTTTAAAAGATTCCTTAGATAAACAAAACAAGTTAGAGGCTATACTAAAGAGTATGGATAGTGGTGTTATAGCTGTAGATAAAAATCATAAAATTATAATTGCAAATCCTTATGCAAAAAAGATTTTCGGTATTAATAGAGACATAATCGGGAAGAATCTAATGGATAATATAAGAGATTTTGAGTTGGAAAATATATTTAAAGACAGTAAGGAAGATTATAGAGAGATCAGAATATTATGGCCTAAAGAGAGAGAATTGAGAATAAGAACTGCAGATATTATAAACAATAAAGAGAAAATTGGTACTGTTGCAGTAGTACAGGATATAACAGATGTTAAAAAGCTTGAAAATATGAGGTCTCAGTTTGTGGCTAATGTTTCTCATGAACTAAAAACTCCTCTTACCTCAATAAAAGGTTTTGCAGAAACCTTAAAGTATGTAGAGGACGCTGAAAACAGGAATAGATTTCTAAATATTATAAATGATGAAGCAGATAGATTGACTAGATTGATTAATGATATTTTAATACTTTCTCACATAGAAAGCGGTGTGGAACAAAAAAAAGAAGAAATAAGTATAAATACTATTATTAAAGATGTTTACTATCTAATGAAAAATATTGCAGAAAAAAAGAATATTAAAATTTTACTTCAAGAGGAAAAGATACCATGCATTTGGGGAGATAGTGATAGAGTTAAACAGATGCTTATTAACTTAGTAGATAACGCCATAAAATATTCAGAGAGAAACGGAAATGTAATAATAGAAGTAAAACATGAAAATAAAAAATGCATAATATCTATAGAAGATACCGGTGTTGGCATACCAAAAGAAGACCTAGGAAGATTATTTGAAAGGTTTTATAGAGTTGATAAGGCCAGATCTAGGGCTCAGGGGGGAACTGGACTGGGTCTTGCTATAGTAAAACATATTGTTATGGGGCTCAATGGAAGTATTGAAGTTCACAGTGAACTGGGAAAAGGAAGTAGGTTTACTGTTAAAATACCAATAGAAGAGATATAAAAGTTTTAATTTAAATTTACTAAATTATATACCTATGTTAAATCTATGTTAAAAGAAATAGTTGTAATAATTATATTAAAATTGAGAAAAATACCCTTAGGTACTTATATCTAGGGGTGTTTTTTTCTTTTGCTCTGGAAAAGTTATGCAACAAAAGAAAATTTGAATGTTAACTTAACTTAACATCTCTATAATAAACGATTAACTTTTATATAGTATCATTACAGATGTAAGATAAGTGTAAACACTTTAAATTATGAGGAGGGTTCACTAAATGAAGAAGAAAAGTTTAAGAGCCATGATAGCTGCATTAGCAATAACTGTGGTAGCAGGAGCTTTTGTAGGCTGTGGAAACAAGGAATCAGAACAAACAGGAGATGCTAACAAAGGGGTATCAGGTTCAATAACATTAGCAGGTTCAACTGCACTTCAACCATTAGCAGAACAAGCAGGAAAGAAATTTACCGAAAAATATCCTGATGCAACAATAAATGTTCAAGGAGGCGGTAGTGGTACTGGATTGAAATTAGTATCAGAGGGAACTGCAGATATTGGAAACTCCGACGTATTAGCTGAAACTAAATTAGATAAAGAAAAAGCAAAAGAATTAGTTGATAATAAAGTATGTGCTATTGGATTTGCAATTGTAGTTAATAAAAACGTAAAAGTTGACAACTTAACAAAGGAGCAGGTACAAAAAATATTTACTGGTGAATATACAAATTGGAAGCAAGTAGGTGGAGATGATAAGCCAATTAATGTAATAAATAGGTCAAAGGCTTCAGGTACTAGAGCAACATTTATAGATACTGTAATGGATAAGAAGTCAGAAAAAGAGGGCTTAGGAACAACACAGGATTCTAATGGTGCTGTAGAGAAATCCTTAGAAACTACAGATGGTGCTGTAAGTTACTTAGCTTTATCAGCTTTAACTAATGAAGAAAGCAAGAAAAATGTAAAAGTATTAAAGTTAGATGGTGTTGAAGCAACTAAGGAAAACATAACTACAGGAAAATATCCATTCTGGTCATATGAGCATATGTATACTAGAGGTGAGCCAAAAGAACTCTCAAAAACATTTATTGATTATATGAAAAGTGATGAAAGCAAAGCTTTAATTGAAAAATCAGGATATATTCCAGCAAGTGATATGAAAGTCCAATAAGATACTTTTAGCTGGTTGCAACAGCAACCAGCTTTTATAGAAGCCTATAGTTAACAGCACAACCATTAGCTATCAGTCGTAATACATCTTTTAGAAGCACCTAAGTGTTATGAGCGATAGCTAATGGATTTAAATATATTTTTCATTACATAAAAATTTATTATTGAGGTTGATAACATGAAAAAAAGAACAGTATGGCAAAAGTTAAGAAGTGAATATATTGGGAGAGGTTTTGCAACCTTTTGTGGTTTGCTAATCGTAGTTTTAACCTTAAGTATATTAGGTTTCGTAGCTTCAAAGGGATTGAACACCTTTATAAAGCATGGTTACTCTTTGGCGGATTTTCTGTTTACATCTAAGTGGAGTCCGGATAGTGAAACACCTAAGCTAGGAGCAGCTATATTTATTTTAGGATCTACTTTAGTATCTATAGGAGCTGTAATTATAAGTGCGCCAATAGGTATTGCATTAGCAATTTTTATGAATTATATATCACCTAGATTAGGGGAAAAGGTACTTCAACCTGCCCTTGAGCTATTTGTTGGTATACCATCTGTTGTTTATGGTTGGATTGGATTTACTGTGTTACTTCCTTTTATAAAGGGTTTTGGTGGAATAGGTTTTAGTTTAATTGCAGGTATATTAGTTTTAAGTATAATGATATTGCCTACAATAGCTAGTATTTCATCAGATGCAGTAAAAATAGTACCTAAAAGTTATTTGGAGGCATCTTATGGACTAGGTGCAACTAGATGGCAGACCATAAGAAAAGTTATAGTTCCATCGGCTAAAGGTGGAATTCTAACAGGTGTAGTGTTAGGTCTTGCAAGGGCATTTGGAGAAGCACTTGCTGTTCAGATGGTTATAGGAAATACCATAAAGTTCCCTGAAAATCTGTTAAGTCCTACATCTACCTTAACTAGCATCTTAACAATGGATATGGGAAATACAGTATCAGGAACAGCATGGAATGATGCTTTATGGTCATTGGCTCTACTACTATTGGTTATTTCCTTTGTATTTATTTTTATATTAAGAGTCATTGGAAAAAGAGGTGAAATGAAATAATGAGTGAAAAATTAAAAGATAAAATATGGACCGGTGTTTTGTATGCTATATCTGCTTTTGTGGTAATCCTTTTGATAGCCTTAATAGGATATATACTAGTTACAGGAGGAGATTTTTTCAAGCCATCATTTCTCTTTGGTAATCCAAAAGCTGGGGAAGCTGGAGGAGGTATTGGGCCTCAATTATTTAACTCTTTTTACATGCTAATTGTTTCTCTTATAATTTCAGTTCCTTTTGGTGTAGGTGCGGGAATATACTTAGCTGAATATGCTAAAGAAGGAAAAATGTTAAATATTATAAGATTAAGCATAGAAACAATGGCATCTTTACCATCTATAGTAGTAGGATTATTTGGACTTCTTGTTTTTGTAAATATGACTAAGTGGGGATTTACATTGTTATCTGGTGCATTGGCTATATCGGTACTAAATTTACCAGCACTTACTCGTGTGAGTGAGAATGCCATAAGGGCAGCAGCTAAGCCAGTAAAAGAAGCAAGCCTAGGACTTGGTGCTACACAATGGCAAACAATAAGAAAAGTAATACTTCCTTCTGCAATACCTCAAATCCTAACTGGAATAATACTAGCAGCAGGAAGAATATTTGGCGAAGCAGCAGCCCTTCTATATACAGCAGGGATGAGCGCTCCTATACTACGTTTCAATAATTTTAGTTTAATAGAAAAGGCATCGCCTTTTAGTTTAATGAGACCAGCTGAAACATTATCCGTATATATATGGAAACTTAATGCAGAAAGAATGGTACCAGATGCTTCCTTAATTGCAAGTAGGGCTTCAGCAGTACTTATTGTTATGGTTTTAATATTTAACATTTCAGCTAGAATACTAGGTAAAAAAATATATGAATCTTATGCAGGTAAGAAGTAAGGAGGACATTAAATGGGTATAATACAAACTAAGAATGTTGATTTGTATTACGGAACTACGCAAGCTTTAAAAAAGATAAATTTAGACATACAGAAAAATGCGGTTACAGCATTGATAGGGCCTTCAGGTTGTGGTAAATCTACTTTTTTAAGGACCTTAAATAGAATGAATGATTTAATCGAAGGTGTGAAAATTGAAGGGGAAGTTCTTTTTGAGGGGAAAAATATATATCAAGATTATGATGAGATTGAGCTTAGAAAAAGAGTAGGAATGGTATTTCAAAAGCCCAATCCCTTCCCGATGTCAATATATGATAATGTAGCTTATGGACCTAAAATCCATGGTATAAAGGATAAAAATAAGTTAGATGAGTTAGTAGAAAATAGCCTAAAAGGTGCTGCCCTTTGGGATGAGGTAAAGGATAGATTAAATAAAAATGCATTAGGTATGTCCGGCGGTCAGCAGCAAAGGTTGTGTATTGCAAGAACTCTTGCGGTAGAGCCAGAAGTATTACTTATGGATGAGCCAACTTCAGCACTAGATCCTATATCTACCTTAAAGGTAGAAGAACTTATGGATGAGCTTAAGAAAAAATATACTATAGTAATAGTAACTCACAATATGCAGCAGGCAGGAAGAATATCAGACTATACAGCTTTCTTTTTAAGTGGAGAAGTAGTGGAGTTTGATAAGACTGAAAGTATTTTCTATAAGCCAAAGGATAAAAGAACAGAAGATTATATAACAGGAAGATTTGGATAAAAATTCTTTGTTCGGGTTAGACTACTTATAGGACTCCTGCTTTCAATGGCAGGAGTCCTATAAGGTAAAGGTTGAATTAATTAGTACCATCTAAGCAATAATCATAAAAAAATTGGTAAATAGTATAATATTATTAAAGTAGATACTATACTTATATGTGATTAGTTATAACTATCTTTCAAAGTAATTAGAAATATGTAATAATGAAGAGAAGAATAATTAAAAAGAGGTGAGTATAATGACAAGAATAGGATTTGACTCCGCTTTAGAGGAACTTCACAACGATTTATTAAGAATGGGCAGTATAGTTGAAAAACAAATTCACCAGTGTATAGAAGCTTTAGTTAAACAGGATGAGGCTTTAGCAGAACAAATAATAAAAAATGATGATTTAGTCGATAAACTTCAAAGAGAAATCGAAGATAAGTGCATTAAACTAATAGCTAAAGAACAACCTCTTGCTATAGACTTGAGAACTATAGTTACTACTTCAAAACTAGTTACTGATTTAGAGAGAATGGCAGATTATGCAGTAGATATAGCCAAAATAACAATAAGGATGAAAAATGAAAAGTATGTTAAGGAATTAATTGATATTCCTAAGATGGCTGAAATAGTTAAGGTTATGATTAGAAAAGCATTAGACGCTCATGTTGCAGGAGATGTAGAAGCAGCTTACGAGGCATGCAAAATGGATGATGAGATAGACCATTTATATAGAAACATCTTTACAGAGATGCTGACATTAATGTCAAAAGGTCAGGAAAATGTCGGTCAAATTACTCAACTACTATTTGTTTCTAAATATCTTGAAAGAGTAGGAGACCATGTAACAAATATCTGTGAATGGACTATATATCTAGTAACCGGTGAACAAATAGACTTAAATGAATAGGGAAAGTTAATTATATAATAAGCTTAGTAGAGGAAATCGGTATTGAATAAATATCGATTTTTTCTTTGTATAGAATTATATTATGCAAGAGTTTTTAATATAGTAAGATTAAAAAACTTTTAAGTTATACTTAAGTTTATAAAAATATGTTTTGATTTTATTGCTAAAATATTAATATTTTCAGGCGAAAAAAGACAAAAAAGTGTACTTCTAAGAAAATGAGTGACAAAAAAGTCTAATAAAAATTTGTCTTGAAAAGGTTTTCAAGGGGCGAGTTTTGTTAATTTAATGTTTTATTTTTAAAAAATTTATGTTATACTTTATGAGGTCGAAAAAGAATACTTTCAAATTATCAGGAGGGATAAAATGTTTAGTTTGACTCCAAAAGAAGACAAGTTTTTTGAACTTTTTATTGAAACTGCAAATATTGCTTATAAGGCTTCCAATTTATTAGTGGAGTTTTTGAAGGATCTAGATAATGCAGAGGAAAATTTGAAGAAGATTAAAGAGGTGGAGCACGAAGGAGATAAAAAGCAGCATGAGATACTTGAACAGTTAAATAAAACTTTTATAACACCATTTGACAGAGAAGATATCTATGCTATAGCAAAAGACACCGACGATATTATTGATTACATAGAGTCTACAGCAAGCAGATTTGTAATGCTTAATGTAAATCGCTGCACAGAAGAAGCAGAGATGTTAAGTAGACTAATTGTTAAGTCTTGTGAGGAAATAATAGTTCTTATGCAAGAATTAAAAAATATGAAAACAAGTAAGGAATTATCTAAGAAGATAATAGAGATTAATAGAATAGAAGAAGAAGGAGACAAGGTCTCAAGAACTGCTATAAAGGACATCTTCAGAGGAAATATGGATGTGTTGGATATTATAAAATGGAGAGAGATATATCAATATCTTGAAGATACATTAGATGCTTGTGAAGATTTAGCAAATGTCATTGAAGGAGTAGTAATGAAAAATGCTTAGTAGTACTATTATTTTAACAGTTACTATAGTTGTCATTGCTTTAGTCTTTGACCTGATAAACGGCTTTCATGACAGTGCCAATGCAATAGCTTGTTCTGTATCTACAAGAGTTCTAACATTAAAGCAGGCGGTAATTATGTCCGCTGTGTTAAACTTTGCAGGAGCCTTTATGAACGTGAAAGTTGCAAAGACTATTGGAAGTGGCATAGTGGATCCTAATAGTATTACCCAGCAGGTAATAATAGCTGCTTTAGTTGGAGCGATTATATGGAATTTGATAACTTGGTATTTTGGAATTCCAAGTAGTTCTTCTCACGCACTAATTGGAGGCTTAGTAGGATCAGCTATAATGTTTAAAAAGTCTTTTATTATAGTGAATTGGGCTAGTCTTTTTTCTAAGGTAATATTATGGTTAATATTATCACCAGTAATAGGTTTCTTCATAGGATTTGTATTTATGAATATAATAAATATGTTTCTAAGAAAGACAAGACCTGCAACAGTAACAAAGGTGTTTTCAAAGCTTCAAATAGGCTCAGCAGCACTTATAGCCTTAAATCATGGGGGCAACGATGCACAAAAATCAATGGGTATCATTACTATGGCTTTAGTTAGTGCTGGTTTCTTGCCAGTATTTGCAGTACCAGATTGGGTAAAGATATCTTGTGCACTAGCAATGGCATTAGGTACAAGCATGGGTGGTAAAAAGATTATAAAAACTATGGGATCTAGAATGTCAAAGATAGCTCCAGTCAATGGGTTTACAGCAGAGATGGGAGCATCCTCAGTAATCTTTACCGCGACAATGCTTAATGCTCCAGTAAGTACAACTCATATAATAACAGGTTCAATAATGGGGGTTGGAGCATCAAAAAGACTTTCAGCAGTAAGATGGGCTGTTGCTAAGGAAATTCTTACAGCTTGGGTGATAACTATTCCAGCCTGTGCTTTAATTTCAGCGTTAACCTTAATGTTGATAAATTTAATATAATTTGTACATAGCACCCTTCTGTTACAGAAGGGTTTTGTTTTTACATTGACTAAATAATAGGATTAGGGTAATATTACTAGATGTATAGCTGTAAAAAGGGGTTGAATATATGAAGAATCAAATTGCGGTAGTAAAACCAGGAAGTATTGCAGAAGAAATGGAAATAGAGGTAGGAGACCTTTTATTAAGTATAAATGGAGAACCGGTTAAAGACATAATAGACTATAAGTTTTTAATATCCGATGAATTTGTTAACATTGAAATAGAGAAAAAGAATGGTGAGGTTTGGGAGTTAGAAATAGAGAAGGATTATGATGAAGATTTAGGAGTACAGTTTAAGGAAGCCATATTAGACAGACCTAGAAGCTGCCATAATAAGTGTATATTTTGTTTTATAGATCAGTTACCAGCAGGAATGAGGGAAACTCTTTATTTTAAAGATGACGACTCTAGATTAGCCTTTCTACAAGGAAACTTTGTTACATTAACAAATATGAGCGAAGAAGATATTGAGAGAATAATTAAGTATAAAATCAGCCCAATAAATGTATCTGTTCATACTACGAACCCTGAGCTTAGAATGAGGATGACAAACAATAGGTTTGCTGGCAATGTTTATGAAAGAATAAAAAGAATGGCAGAGGCTGGCATAAAGATAAATTGTCAGGTAGTTTTGTGTCCAGGTATAAATGATGGCGATGAAATCGAAAAAACAATTGAGGATTTATATAAGCTGTATCCTCAGGTAGAGAACTTAGCAGTAGTGCCAGTAGGAGTTACTAAGTTTAGAGAAGGATTATTTAAACTGGACTTATACAATAAGAAAACAGCATCAGAACAACTTGACAGAATTTCTAGACTACAGGATAAATACATAAAAGACATAGGAAAACCTTTTGTAAGATTATCTGACGAATTTTATGTAGTAGCAGATAGACAAATTCCAGATGCCGAATTTTACAGCGGTTTCAAGCAGCTAGAAGATGGTGTGGGAGTAATAAGGATTTTTAGAAATTATATTAAGGAATCACTTTCAGATTTAAAAAAGGAAGTAAAAGGTTCCTTTACAATGTTAACTGGTGCTTTAGCCTATGAAGAAATAGCAAAAGCCGCTGAAGAAATAACGTCAGCAAATCCTAAAATTAAAATAGAAGTGAAAAAGATAATTAATAACTTTTTTGGTGAAACTATAACTGTAGCAGGTCTTATAACTGGCAGTGATATTATAGAGCAATTGAAAGATGAAAAACTGGGAGATTATATCATGATACCGGATTGTATGCTGAGAAAAGGTTACGAGCTGGCATCGAATGACGAAAAAATTTTTTTAGATGATATTACTGTAGAAGGACTGTCAAAGGCCTTAGATAGAAATATTTTAATATGTGATTATACAGGAGAAGACTTAATCCAGATAATCAATGAACATTGTAAGGAGGAATAAATAATGGGAAAACCGATAGTAGCAATAGTTGGAAGACCTAATGTAGGAAAATCTACATTATTTAATAAATTGGCAGGAAGGAGAATATCTATAGTAGAAGATACTCCAGGAGTTACAAGGGATAGAGTATATGCAGAAGCGGAGTGGCTAAAATATAACTTCACTATGATAGACACTGGTGGTATTGAGCCTGAAAGTGAAGATGTAATAATTTCTCAAATGCGCAGGCAGGCTCAAATCGCTATCGAAACAGCTAGTGTAATTGTGTTTATAGTAGATGGTAAGGAAGGACTTGCAGCTGCAGACAGAGAAGTAGCTCAGATGCTTAGAAAAAGTAAAAAGCCAATTGTACTAGTAGTTAACAAAATAGATAGTCTAAAAGATGAAGATAATGCTTATGAATTCTATAACTTAGGAATTGGTGATCCTATTACAATATCTGCTGCTCAAGGACTTGGTCTTGGAGATATGTTAGATAGAGTAGTATCTCATTTTGATGAAATATTAGATGAAGAAGAAGAAGAAGACCTTATAAAAATAGCCTTTGTAGGAAAGCCTAATGTAGGAAAATCTTCTCTTATAAACAAACTTCTAGGAGAAGATAGAGTAATAGTAAGTGATGTACCTGGTACAACAAGAGATGCTATTGATAGCTACTTAGAAACAGAAGAAGGTAAGTTTTTACTAATAGATACCGCTGGACTCAGAAGAAAAAGTAAGGTTAAAGAAGAAATTGAAAGGTATAGTGTTATAAGAACCTATGCAGCTATAGAAAGAGCTGACGTATGTATATTAATGCTGGATGCAACTCAAGGCATAACAGATCAGGATGAAAAGATAATAGGATATGCTCATGAAATAAATAAAGCTATTATGGTTATAGTTAATAAGTGGGATTTGATTGAAAAGGATACTAAAACCATGAATGAGTTTACTAAGTCCATTGGAAGAAGCTTATCCTTTATGTCCTATGCACCATACCTATTTATTTCAGCAAAGACTGGTCAAAGAATACATAAGGTACTGGATATGGTAAAGGAGTGCCACGGCAGTTATACAAAGAGAGTAAAAACTGGTGTATTAAACGATGTGATTAGTAAGGCTGTAATGATGAAGGAGCCACCAGTTGTAGCTAATAGAAGATTAAAAATATACTATGTTACTCAAACAGGAGTAAAGCCTCCAACTTTTGTATTCTTCGTTAATGATCCTCAAAACCTTCATTTTTCCTATGAGAGATATCTAGAAAATCAGCTAAGAGAAAACTTTGAGTTTAAAGGTACAGGTATCAAATTGGAGTTTAGAGAAAGGAAGGAATAGTTATGTGTTCTAAAATAGCCTTTTTAGGTGGAGGAAGTTTTGGAACAGCTCTAGCAATAATGCTTGCTAAAAAAGGGATTGAAGTTAAAGTTTGGGATAGAAAACAACAGGTAGTAGATGATATTAATATAAAAAGAGAAAATATAAAATATCTGCACGGCGCTGTGGTGCCGGCAGGTATAACAGCATCTACGGATATAGAACAAGTAGTAAAAGATAGTGAGTATATTGTGCTAGCAGTTCCATCTCATGTAATAAGAAGAATTTCTAGTGACATTAAGAAATTTACTAGCAGTAATCAGATAATAGTAAGTATAGCTAAGGGTATCGAGCAGGAAAGCGGTAAAAGACTTTCAGAGGTGATTAAAGAAGAACTTGCAGATAACCCTGTGGTAATACTTTCTGGTCCTAGTCATGCTGAAGAAGTAGCTCAGGATATACCAACAACAGTAGTAGTAGCTTCGGAGAATTTAGAAGCTGCAGAGAAGGTTCAGGATTTATTTATGACAAATAAATTTAGAGTTTATACTAATGAGGATTTAGTCGGTGTTGAAATAGGCGGAGCTGTTAAAAATATTATTGCTTTAGCTGCAGGAATATCTGACGGTATAGGGTATGGTGATAATACTAAGGCTGCCCTTATGACTAGAGGTATAAGTGAAATTGTAAGAATAGGAATAAAATTAGGTGGCAAAATAGAAACTTTTGCAGGACTTACTGGAATAGGAGACTTAATTGTTACTTGTACGAGTATGCATAGCAGGAATAGAAGAGCAGGTATACTGATTGGTAAAGGGGCTACAGCAGAAGAAGCAACGAAAGAAATAGGTATGGTAGTAGAGGGAATAAAGGCATGTAAAGCATTTTATGGCTTAAAAGAAAGACTTGGAATATCTATGCCTATAACAGATGTTTTATATAAGGTGCTTTTTGAAGATAAGGACCCCAAGTACGGTGTATATGAACTTATGACTAGAGATAAGAAAGACGAAGCATATTAATTTTTTTTTCTAATAGTAATAAATTACCCCCACTGAAAATATATATATACTGTTAACATTAAGATTATTGGGGGTAATATTTTGGAGAACTTTGATATATACCAAGATATAGCAGAGAGAACACAGGGCGATATATATGTAGGAGTAGTTGGTCCAGTAAGAACTGGAAAGTCTACTTTCATTAAGAGATTTATGGAGCTTATGGTAATACCTAACATTGAGAATACTTATAAAAAGCAGAGGGCAAAGGATGAGTTACCTCAAAGTTCATCAGGAAAATCTATTCATACTACTGAGCCTAAGTTTGTACCTAATGAGGCAATAGAAATAAATCTAAATGAAAATACTAGATTCAAAGTGAGATTAGTAGACTGTGTTGGATATATTGTTAAAAGCGCCCTAGGATACATGGAAGGCGAACAAGCCAAAATGGTTACTACACCTTGGTATGATTATGAAATACCTTTTGAACAAGCAGCAGAGCTTGGAACTAAGAAGGTTATAAATGAACACTCAACTATAGGTCTTTTAGTAACTACAGATGGATCTGTAACAGATATAAGTAGAGATGACTATGTTGAGGCTGAAGAGAGAGTGGTAAGTGAACTTAAAGCTATAAATAAGCCATTTATAATTATACTAAACTCACAAAACCCTAGTAGCCCTGAAACTACAGCTCTAAAGAGAGAGTTAGAAGAAAAATATGATGTGCCTGTCCAAGAAATGAACGTACTTAATATGAAGCAGGAAGATATTACTGGAGTTTTTCAAAGAGTTCTTAAAGAATTCCCGATCAAGGAAATAAACATTGATATGCCTGAGTGGATAGAAAAATTAGAATGTTCCCATTGGCTAAAACTAGATTTTATTAACCTTGTTAAGGATATGTGTAAGAACATATATAAAGTTAGAGACATAGGTAAATCTTTAGAGGGATTTAAGGATGTAGAGTTTATTGGGGTTTCTAATATTGATGAAATTAATATGGGAGAGGGTACCGCAAGAATTAATCTAAGACCTAAATCAGATTTATTCTATAGAATATTAAGTGAAGTTTGTGATGCTGAGGTCTCCGGTGAAAGTGATTTACTGAACATAGTTAAAGAAATGCATAAGGCTAAGATTGAATATGATAAGGTAGCTATTGCACTAAGGGATGTAAGAGAAACTGGATATGGTTTGGTAGCACCTCAACTTTCAGAAATGAAATTAGAGGAACCTGAGATTGTAAAACAAGGTAGCAGAACGGGCATTAAGCTAAAAGCTAGCGCTCCTTCACTTCACTTCATAAGAGCGGATATTGAAACAGAGGTTTCTCCTATAATGGGCACAGAAAGAGAAAGCGAAGAGATGGTTAAATCCCTTCTTGAACAGTTTGAAAGTGACCCATCAAAGATATGGCAGAGTAATATGTTTGGTAAATCCTTAGAAATATTGGTAA
Organism: Clostridium tanneri; assembly: GCF_033659955.1. Taxonomy (NCBI): domain Bacteria; kingdom Bacillati; phylum Bacillota; class Clostridia; order Eubacteriales; family Clostridiaceae; genus Clostridium; species Clostridium tanneri. The sequence continues at coordinate 107,361 of NZ_JARUJP010000007.1, read as the reverse complement.
AAGAGGGACTTCAAAATAAGTTGTACAAGATGCCTGAGGATGTACAGCTTAAGATACAGAAGACCCTTCAAAAGATAATAAATGAAGGCAACGGTGGATTAATCTGTATTATATTATAAGTTAATAATTACTGATATAATATAATCACCATAAAGCCTGTGAGCCATTAGGTTCACAGGCTTTATGGTGTGAAAAAATGCAGGAAAAGGCAATTTCAATAGAAAATAAGAATAAATTTAATAAAAACCATGAAAAATGATGGATATTAGATTATAATAGAAGAATAGGAAATTAAGGAGGAATATTAATGAAAAAAGTTGCAGTGGTCTTTAATGGTGGGACCATATCTATGAAAGTTGACCCAAGAGTTCAAGCAGCAGTGCCAAGCTTAAGTGGAGAAGAAATAATGGCTATGGTAACTGGAATAGAAAAATATGCAGAAATAGAATCACATAATTTTTCTAATGTGCCAAGTCCTCATGTTACTCCTTTAGACATGATGGATTTGTCTAAATACATAAAAGACTTGTTAAAAAGAGATGACATAGTAGGGGTAGTAGTAACACATGGTACAGATTCACTAGAGGAAACTGCCTACCTATTAGATTTAACTATAAAAAGTGAGAAACCAGTAGTGGTTACAGGTGCTATGAGAAGTAGCTCCGAGTTAGGTTATGACGGACCAGCAAATCTTTCGGCCTCAATTTGTACAGCTATATCAGATGAAGCACGAGGAAAAGGTGTTTTGGTATGTATGAACGGGGAATTAAATTCTGCTTCAGAAGTTACGAAGGCCAACTCAATGAGCCTAAGTGCATTTCAGAGCCCTTCCTTTGGACCAGTAGGTATTGTAGATAATAATCAGGTTATTTTTTATAGAGAGAGTTTAAACAGACAGTACATAAACACAGAAAACATAGAAACCAAGGTATCACTGGTAAAGTGTGTTTCTGGAATGGATTCAAAGTTTATAGATTTTTGTATAACTGAGGGAGATAGAGGAATAGTAATTGAAGGTATGGGTAGAGGTAACGTACCTCCAGCCATGGTAGAGAGTATTAGGACTGCAGTTGACAAAGGTATGGCAGTTGTATTAGTGTCACGATGCTATGAGGGTAGAGTTCTAGACACTTATGGATATACTGGTGGTGGCAAGAACCTAAGAAACCTAGGAGTTATATTTGGAGATAACTTACCAGGACAGAAGGCTAGAATTAAATTAATGCTGGCACTAGCGCATACGGATAATCTAGGTGAAGTTAAAGAAATTTTCGAAAAGGGATTATATTTAGTTTAAATGGGTATCATTATTGTATAATTTTTATTATAAACTAAATACTAAATTAATAATATATTTGTAATATTTCTGTAAATGCATTTATTCTTTGTACTTATGCTATAATCTTTATATTATAGTTGAATAACAGAGTTTAAGCCTATGTTTAGTAATTGTAAATTTATCTTGAAATTATTATTAATATTTATGTATAATTAGTATGAATTGACAAGGCAACATGGAAGGATGAAATAATAATGATTAAAAGTATGACAGGTTTTGGAAGGGGAAGTATAGAACAAAATGGGCGTAGTTTTACAGTAGAAATAAAAAGTGTTAATCATAGATACTGTGATTTAAATGTTAAAATGCCAAAAAGCTTAATGGCTCTTGAAGACAGGATAAGAAAGACAGTTCAAGAGAAAGTAAGCAGAGGAAAAGTTGATGTATTTATTATTCAGAATAACTATGAAAAGCAAGGAGCTAAAGCAGTATTAGACGAAAAGCTTGCAGATAGTTATGTTCAATGCCTGAATAAAATAAAAGATAAGTATGAGATTAAAGATAATATTTCAATTTCGCTTATTACTAGGTTTCCAGACGTAATAACTTTAAAGCAGGAAGATGATGACATAGAAGAAATGTGGAAAATTCTATCTAACCCCTTAGAAGAAGCGGTTCAAATGCTTGTAGAAATGAGAGAAAAAGAAGGGGTAAAGCTCCAAAACAATATACTTTCAAAGTGTGACTATATTAAGAATTTACTGGATAAAATAGAAGAGAAGTCTCCTTTAGTAGCAAAAGAACATAAAGCAAAGCTTACAGAAAGACTTGGAGAGTTACTTGGGGATTTTCAAATTGATGAAAGCAGAGTGGCAATGGAAGTGGCTATGTTTGCTGATAAATCCTGTATAGATGAAGAGATAGTTAGATTGAATAGCCATATAATTCAATTGAAAGAAACCTCTGGCTTAAATGAACCTGTGGGTAGAAAACTTGATTTTATTGTTCAAGAAATGAATAGAGAAGCTAATACAATTGCCTCAAAGGCAAATAATTTAGAAATTACAAATTTTGTTTTAAATATAAAAAATGAAATTGAAAAAATTAGAGAACAAATACAAAACATTGAGTAAGAGCTAGGAGGAAATATATGAGTATCAAATTAATAAACATTGGCTTTGGAAATATTGTCTCAGCAAATAGATTAGTTGCTATAGTTAGTCCAGAATCCGCTCCAATAAAAAGAATAATTCAAGAAGCAAGAGACAGGGGAATGCTTATAGACGCTACATATGGTAGAAGAACAAGAGCTGTTATTATAACAGATAGTGACCATGTAATACTTTCAGCAGTGCAGCCTGAAACTGTAGCACATAGATTATCTTCTAAGGAAGAGGAAGATGAAGTTGAGGTAGATGAATAATGCAAAAGAAAGGTCTTTTAGTAGTAATATCAGGACCTTCAGGAGCCGGAAAAGGTACTATATGTAAAGCGTTATTGGAACAAAATGATTTTTGGCTTTCTGTGTCTTCAACTACAAGACAGCCAAGAAAAGGAGAAATAGAAGGAACTAACTACTATTTCTTAAGCAGAGAACAATTTGAAGATAGAATTGCTAAAGATGATTTTTTAGAGTATGCAGAAGTATATGGAAACTACTATGGCACACCAAAATCTAAAGCCCTAGAAGCTATAGAAAAAGGTCAGGATGTAGTGCTTGAAATAGATATTCAAGGTGCTCTAAAAGTTAAAGATACTTATCCAGAAGGAGTATTTATTTTTATACTTCCTCCTTCTATGGAAGAACTAAAAAAGAGAATTATAAATAGGGGAAGTGAAACCCCAGAATCTCTGATGACAAGATTTAAATCGGCTTACAAGGAGATAAATTACATATCAAAATATAACTACGCAGTTGTGAATGACACTGTGGAGGAAGCTGTTCAAAAAATTGAAAGTATAATTGTAGCTGAAAGATGCAGAGTAGATAGAGTGAAAGAGAAAATATTAGATTCAAAGGAGGGCATTATTCATGAACAACTCTATGATTAATCCATCTATAGTAGATTTGCTAACAAAAGTAGAAAATAGATATACATTAGTTACTATGACAGCTAAAAGAGCTAGACAGATAATTGAGGGAGAGGAGCCTTTAGTAAGAGTAACTTCAACAAAACCTGTTACAATAGCAACAAATGAAGTAAACCAAGGAGCAATTACTTACGAAACTGTAAAAGAAGGTATTAAATAATGATAAAAGAAAAGAAGACTGTTGTAGTAGGAGTCACTGGGGGAATTGCTGTTTATAAGGCTTTAGATGTAATAAGCAGATTAAAAAAGAAGAATTTTGAGATAAATGTTATAATGACAGAATCTGCTGCAAAGTTTGTAACTCCTCTAAGTTTTCAGAGTTTGAGTCAAAACATTGTTAATTCAGATATGTTTGCTGAGCCAAGAGCTTGGGAAATACAACATATTTCTCTTGCTAAGAAGGCAGACTTAGTGCTGATAGTTCCTGCTACAGCCAATATTATAGGGAAGGTTGCAAATGGAATAGCAGATGATTTGTTATCAACTACTATTATGGCAACTAAAGCCCCTGTAATTTTTGCTCCTGCAATGAATACAAATATGTATAGTAATGCTATTGTTCAAGAGAATATCCATAAGCTTGTTAAGTTTGGATACAACTTTATAAATCCTGCCAGTGGAAGATTAGCCTGTGGAGATGAGGGCGAAGGAAAACTTGCAGATACAGAATCTATAGCTGAATATGTAGAAAGTATGCTATATGATAAAAAGGATTTAAAGGGAAAAAAGGTTTTAGTAACAGCTGGGCCAACAATTGCAGCAATTGATCCTGTCAGATTTATAACCAATAGATCTTCTGGAAGAATGGGATATGCCATAGCAGAGGAAGCTAGAGATAGGGGAGCTGAGGTGTTACTCATATCTGGTACTTCAAAACTTAAAGCACCGTTAGGGGTAAAAGTAGTTAATGTTAGCACTAACGAAGATATGTTAAGAGAAGTCTTAAAACACTATGTTGATCAAGATATAGTAGTTAAGGCCGCTGCGGTAGCTGACTATAAACCAAAACAGTATTCAGATAAGAAGATAAAGAAAGCAAATGATGATCTTAACTTAGAACTAACTAAAGATAATGATATCCTTAAAAAGTTAGGTGAATTAAAAAAAGAACAAATACTTGTAGGTTTTGCTGCAGAAAGTAATGATTTAATTGATAATGCGCAGAAAAAACTTGAAAATAAAAACCTTGACTATATTGTAGCAAATGATATTACCAGTTCTGATACAGGCTTTGCTTCAGAAGATAACAAAGTTACCATACTTTGTAGAGATGGTAGGAATCTTCCTTTAGAAAAGATGTCAAAGAGACAAGTAGCAAGAAAACTATTTGATATAATAAGTGAAAAATAGATTTGATAGAGAGGGGCTGGAACTTACACTTTTGTAAGAGAATGCCTCTCTTATTTAGTATGTTATTAAAGGGTGATTAAGTGTATAAATACGCTGGAATAATAGTAAATAATGCATCAATACAATTAGATAAGCCATTTACGTACAGATTACCGGTTAGTATGTATGGCAAAATAGATATTGGATATAGGGTGAAGGTTCCCTTTGGAATGGGAAACAAAAAAATAGACGGATTTATAGTAGAGCTATATGATGAGTATAAAGGTACAGGAAGAATTAAGGAAATAGCAGAAGTATGCGAGGAGTTTCCGTTGTTTACAGAGAGGGATTTAATACTCATAAGAGAGATGAGAGAGAAGTACCTCTGCACATATCTTGACTGTATTAAGGTTTTCATTCCAACTGGTGTTTTTAAAGGAATGAAAAATAAAAGAGAAAGCCTTGTATACTGTGGAAATATGCCAGAAGGTAAGTTTAGTAAAGAAATTTATAAAAACATATATAAAATAGTAAAAAATAATGAAGGTATCTTTACTAAGAGCGGATTAAGTAGAGAATTTAATTTATCTTTATCTTCAATAAATACTATGATTAAAAATCAAATACTTTTAGTACAGGACAAAGTTATAAATAGATATAATGAAAGAATATATGCTCAATACTTACCTAAAAATTTAAATAAGGAACAACAGGCAGCTGTAACCAGAGTATTAAGTTCAAAAAAAAGAACATTCTTATTACATGGAGTTACCGGTAGTGGAAAAACTGAGATATACATGCATCTAGTAAGTGAAATGATAAATCAGGATAAAGAAGCAATTATATTAGTGCCAGAAATTGCCCTTACACCTCAAATGGTTGAAAGATTTAAGGGAAGGTTTGGCAAAGATATAAGTGTATTTCATAGTAAGTTATCCGATGGTGAAAGATATGATGAGTGGCTTAGGATAAAAATGGGTAAAGTAAAGGTAGCTATAGGGGCTAGATCTGCAGTTTTCTTACCTTTTAATAATCTAGGTTTAATAGTTATAGATGAAGAACATGAGGGAAGCTATAAATCAGACAGTAATCCTAAATACCATGCTAGGGAAATCGGTGAGTTAAAGTGCTCCATAAGTGGCTGCAAGCTGGTTTTAGGTTCTGCTACCCCGTCTATGGAAACTTACTATAGAAGTAGAAAAGATGAGATAGAGTTAATCACTTTAACAAATAGAGCTGATAACGCTGAATTGCCAGAAGTAGAGATAGTAGATATGAGAGAGGAGCTTTTAAACAACAATAAATCTATTTTCAGTAAAAAACTGCAGGAGGCTATTGAGGATAGGTTAAAGAAGAAAGAGCAGATAATACTCTTTTTAAATAGAAGGGGATTTTCAACCTTTGTTTCCTGTAGAAAATGCGGATATGTATTTAAATGTAATAACTGTGATATATCACTTACATACCATAGTGAAGGTAAAAAGTTAATGTGCCACTACTGTGGAGAAAAGCAGGCAGTGCCTAATAAATGTACCAAGTGTGGCAGTAAGTATGTTAAATATTTTGGAGTGGGAACAGAAAAGATAGAGCAGGAAATTAAGAACTACTTTCCATCAGCGAGAACTTTAAGAATGGACTTTGATACTACAAGAGGAAAAAATTCCTATGAACAGATATATAATACTTTTAGGGATGAAAAGGCAGACATATTAATAGGGACTCAGATGGTGGCTAAAGGTCTTGATTTCAAAAATGTTACTTTAGTAGGGGTTATTGCAGCGGATTTGTCTTTAAATCTTCCGGATTTTCGCTCTGCAGAGAGAACATTTCAGCTTATAACCCAGGTTTCAGGCAGGGCTGGAAGAGGAGAGAAAAAGGGAGTAGTCGTTGTTCAGACTTATAATCCAGAGAACTTCAGTATTAGATACGCTGCTTCTAATGATTATGAAAGCTTTTACACAGAAGAAATAGAATTAAGAGAGAATATGGAGTATCCGCCTTTCTCCGATATCCTTCTTATAAATATGAGCAGTAAAAATGAGAATTTATTAATAAAAAGTATACAAAATGTTGGTATATTTTTAAAAAATAGACTAGAAGAAAATGATAAAATTAATATGTTAGGCCCATGTCCCTGTGAAATCTCAAAAATTAAGGAGTTATACAGGTGGCAAATCATTTTTAAAGGAAAAATAGATAAAGAGTTTGGTGAAAATATAAGAAAAACAGTTTATGAATTACTAAAAGATGTTTATAATGATATAAGGGTGAGTATTGATGTAAACCCAAATAGTTTATTGTAAATAATTAGATTGTCTTAGAAAAATTTGGAGGTAGATATTATGGCTTTAAGAAATATAAGAGAATACGGAGATGAACTATTAAGAAAGAAAAGTAGAAAAGTTGATGTTATAGATGAAAGAATAATAACCTTATTAAGGGATATGGAAGAGACTATGTATGCTGCAGATGGAGTGGGTCTTGCTGCTCCGCAGGTAGGGGTACTTAAGAGAGTAGTAGTTATAGATGTAGGTCAGGGAATAATTAAATTAATAAATCCGGAAATTATAGAAACAGAAGGTAGTGACATTGATACAGAAGGATGTTTAAGTGTTCCTGGTGAACAAGGAGAGGTGGAAAGACCTTATAAGGTTAAGGTAAGAGCTTTAAATGAAAAGGGAGAGGAAATTGAGATAGAAGGGGAGGGGCTTTTAGCAAGAGCTTTTTGTCATGAAATAGACCACTTAGATGGTGTATTATTTGTTGATAAGACCATAACCAATGAAGGAGGAAAATAAAATATGAATATAGTATTTATGGGTACTCCTGATTTTGCAGTACCTTCCTTAAAGAGGCTTATTGAAGAATTTGGAGTAACCGCTGTATTTACTCAGCCAGATAGACCAAAGGGCAGAGGGAAAAAGCTATCTATATCTCCCGTAAAGGAGGTAGCAGTAGCACATGATATACCTGTATATCAACCAGAAAAACTAAAAAATGATCAAGATGCACTGCAAAAATTGAAGAACATAGAGCCGGACTTTATTATTGTTGTAGCTTACGGTCAGATACTTACTAAAGAAGTACTAGATATGCCTAAGTATGGATGTATTAATCTCCATGGTTCTTTACTTCCTAAATATAGAGGGGCAGCGCCGGTAAATTGGGCTATTATAAATGGAGAAAAGGAAAGTGGAAACACAACTATGTTTATGGATGTGGGACTTGATACAGGAGATATGCTTCTGAAAAGCAGAGTAGAAATCACTGAGGATATGACTGCAGGAGAGCTTTATGATATTCTAAAGGAAGATGGAGCACAACTGTTGGTAGACACGATTAATGGTCTAAGGGATGGAAGTATCCAAAGAGAAAAGCAGGGTGAAATGCCTACGGATTACGCTAAGATGCTGAATAAAGAGATGGCGAGAATAGACTGGAACTTAAGTAGTGTTACGATAAAGGATTTCATAAGAGGTTTAAACCCATGGCCTATTGCGCACACACAAATTGAAGAGCAAAACATGAAGATACATGAAGCGGTAGTTTTAGATGAGAAGTCACAAGGAGAACCGGGAACTATAGTAGATGTATCTAAAGAGGGGATAAAGGTTAGTTGCGGAGAAGGAGTGCTATTACTAAAAACTGTACAGTTTCCAGGTGGAAGGCCAATGGCTGTAAGTGAGTATATTAAAGGACATGAAATTAAAAAAGCTGTGATATTAGGGAAATAATTTTAAGGATGCTGAAATGGAAATAAGAGATTTTAGGATATTCAGTATGATTTTAAAGTTAAAGAAAGGCACTTTTATAGTGTAAAACTAATTAGTATTTACTTTGTAATTGGAGGTGTAATAATGTATTTTGATAGTAGTTTTATAATATTAATTCCTGCACTTATTATTGCAGCTTGGGCTCAGTTTAAAGTGTCTTCAACTTTTGAAAAGTATTCTAAAGTTGGAAGTAGCGGAGGATATACAGGAGCACAAGTGGCAAGAATATTATTAGACAGTTATGGACTATATGATATACCTGTAGAGCTTACACCTGGCAGACTTTCAGATCATTATGATCCTACAAGAAGGGTTATGAGACTTTCGGAAGAGGTGTATTATGGAAACTCCGTGGCTTCTATTGGAGTGGCAGCACATGAAACCGGCCATGCAATTCAGCATAAAGAACGTTATGCACCGTTGGTTATAAGAAATTCCATAGTTCCAGTTGCGAACTTTGGATCAAATGCCTCTTGGATACTATTTTTATTGGGAATGGTTTTTGGATTGAAAGGGCTAGTAAGTATAGGAATACTTCTTTTTACAGCAGCGGTAGTTTTTCAGATCATAACTCTACCAGTAGAATTTAATGCATCCAATAGGGCGCTTAAAATATTAGAGTCTAAAGGAATACTTTATGGTAGTGAGCTTGGAGGAGCTAAGTCAGTTTTAAGTGCAGCAGCAATGACTTATGTAGCAGCAGCTTTAACAGCAGTAGCTCAATTATTAAGATTAATATTTATAAGCAGAAGTGATGATTAATGTAAATTATTTTAAAGATGAGGTAATAGAATGAACAATGCTAGAAAAACTGCAGTAAAGGTACTGGGAGAAGTATTTAATAAAAATGCTTACTCAAATATAGTATTAGGTAGAGAGCTAAATAAATCTGATTTAAATGATAAAGATAAGGGGCTAGTTACGGAAATAGTATATGGGACGATAAAGTACAAATATACTATTGACACTATACTAAACTATTTTATAAAAAGTAATTTAGAAAAATTAGAAATAGATGTTCTAAATATACTTAGGATATCTATCTATCAAATGTTATATTTAGATAAGATTCCGGAATTTGCAGTAGTAAATGAAGCGGTAGAATTAACTAAGATAAAATCTCCTAAAGCAGCAAAGCTTGTAAATGGAGTTTTAAGGAACTATTTAAGAAACAAAGATATAGATTATCATAATAAAAACAGCAAATTAGAAGAACTAAGTTTTAAATATTCATTTCCTAAATGGATGGTCAAACTTTTTTTAGAGAGCTATGGCATAGAAGAAGTACAAAAGATACTTAGTGGGTTAAATATGGTTCCAGCAGTTACAGTGAGAATAAATGCTTTGAGAACAGACTACGAAGAAGCCTGGAAGAAGCTTGCGGATAATGGATATGATATAGAAGAAGGGAAAGTATGTCCAGAAGCTATTCAGATAATAAAAGGAAGAAACATTGAAGATAATCCTCTATTTAAAGATGGATTAATAACTGTTCAGGACGAAAGTGCAATGATGGTTGCTCCATCTATGGATTTAGAAGAAAATATGATTGTTTTAGACCTGTGCAGTGCGCCTGGTGGTAAAGCTTGTCATGCAGCAGAAATAATGAATAACACTGGGAAAATACTGGCTTTTGATATTCATGAAAACAAGTTATCTCTAATTAGAGATAATGCTGAAAGATTAGGAATAAAGAATATTAGTTGTGCTGTACTTGATGCTGCTAAGTATTCCAGTAAATACAAAGATGGAGCAGATAGAGTACTGATAGATGTACCTTGCTCTGGTATGGGAATAATAAGGAAAAAGCCGGAAATCAAGTGGACTAAGGATAAGGAAGATATTAGAGGTTTAGTTAAGATTCAAAGAGATATTATGTTAAATGCTGCTAAGTATGTTAAAGAAGGTGGAAAACTTATTTATTCCACTTGCACACTAAATAAAGAGGAGAACGAAGAAAATATAAGATGGTTTTTAAAGAAATGTCCAGATTTTAAAGTAGAACCACTTTATTTTGGTAATTTGGATAATTTAATTTACCATAAAGAAGGAGTAGTAACTATTCTTCCAGATAAAAATATGGATGGATTTTTTATTGCTAAAATGATAAAACATGGGCAGGTGTAATCAGTGTACAATATTTTAGATTTTAGTCTTGATAAGCTAAAGCAATGGATGAAAGATAATAAAGAGAGTGAGTTTAGAGCAAAGCAAATTTTTGATTGGATATACAAGAAGAATATCTGGAACTTTGAGGATATGAGCAATATTCCTAAAAATATAAGGGAAAAGCTTAATAACTCCTTTTATATAGAAATACCTCAGGTAGTAGATGTATATAAATCTAATTTAGATGACACTTTTAAATTCCTTTTTAAATATAGAGATGGTAACATTATTGAATCTGTAGTTATGAAATATAAACATGGAAATTCTATATGTGTTTCCACTCAAATTGGCTGTAGAATGGGTTGTAAATTTTGTGCTTCTACCTTAGGTGGAATGATAAGAAATTTAACTAGCGGAGAAATATTAGCTCAGGTTTTAAAAGCTCAGCAGGAAATAGAAGATAGAATATCAAATATTGTGTTAATGGGAAGTGGTGAACCTTTAGACAATTATGATAACGTAATGGAGTTTTTAGATATAGTAAGAGCTGAATATAGTGTTAATGTAGGACAGAGACATATAACCTTATCTACCTGTGGAATTGTTCCTAGAATTAAGGAGTTAGCTGATAAAAATCTTCAGATAACCTTGGCGATATCTCTTCATGCACCAAATGATGATCTAAGAAGGAATATGATGCCTATTGCCTATAAATATTCTATAAATGAAGTTATGGATGCTTGCAGGTATTATATTAATACTACGAAAAGAAGAGTAACCTTTGAATATGCCCTGGTAAGAAACGTAAATGATAATAATGAATGTGCCAAGCAACTAATAGATCTACTAAAAGGTCTATTATGTCATGTTAATTTAATACCTGTAAATGAGGTAAAGGAAAATAATTTTAAAAAGTCTTCCTCTGATAACATTAAGAAATTTTATAATATGTTAATAGAGGCCGGTATTGAAACTACTATAAGACGAGAAATGGGTTCGGATATTAGTGCTGCTTGTGGGCAACTAAGAAGAAGCTATTTAGAATCAAAAAATGATTTAAAAGGGGTGTAGATTATGGTGGGGATCCTATCGGATATAGGGAATATAAGAAAAATTAACGAGGACTTCGTAGATTTCTATAGGAATGATAAATTTAGCATCTATGTTGTAGCTGATGGAATGGGGGGACATAATGCCGGAGAAGTTGCTAGTAAACTAGCTGTAGAGACTATTATTTCTTTTATTAAATCATTGGATAATATTGATGATATGGAAGATGTTCTGAAAAAAAGCATCCAATCTGCAAATGATAAAATTTTTGAATTAGCTAAAAATAACGAAGCACTAGGCGGAATGGGGACAACTATAACTGCCTGTTTGGTAAAGAGCAAACAAATGATTACAGCAAACGTAGGGGATAGTAGTTGTTACATTGTAAAATATGATGGCATAACAAAAATAACAAAAGACCATTCCCTAGTACAACAGTTAATTGACGAGGGCAGTATAACAGAAGAGGAAGCAGCTAATCATCCAAATAAAAATATAATAACTAGAGCATTAGGCACTAATCTTTCTGTAGAAATAGATACCTTTAAAGTGGATTTATCCGATGTTAAAAAGGTAATAATGTGCACTGATGGTTTATCTAATGGAGTAAGTACAAGTGAAATGTATGATATAATAATGAATGATGATAACAGTAATTCCTGCAGAAGATTAGTAGAACTTAGTAAGATAAAAGGTGGCAGAGATAACATATCAGTTATTGTATTTGAAGGAGAGTGTGAAGATGATAGGAACCATGCTAGGAAATAGGTATGAGTTATTAGAGAAGATAGGAGAAGGTGGAATGGCTTTAGTATATAAGGCTAAGTGCCACCTGTTAAATAGATACGTTGCTGTAAAGATACTAAAAGAGCAGTACAGTGATGACAAGGAATTTGTGGAAAAATTTAAAAGAGAAGCTACTGCGGCAGCTAGTCTTTCAGATAATAATATAGTAAATATCTATGATGTAGGTACCCAAGGAGATGTTAACTATATAGTAATGGAGTATGTTAAAGGCAAAACTCTAAAGCAGATAATTAGAGAAGCAGGTAGAGTAGAGCCAAGTAAAGCAGTAGATTTCGCTATTCAAATAGCTAAAGCTCTTGAGTGTGCTCATAAGAATAACATTATACATAGAGATATAAAGCCCCATAATATACTTGTAACAGAAGAAGGTTTGATTAAAGTTACAGACTTTGGAATAGCTAAGGCATCGAATTCAGTAACAATAACTAATTCAAGCAAGATAATGGGATCAGCTCATTATTTTTCTCCTGAACAGGCAAGAGGAAGTTTTGTTGATGTAAGAACTGATATATATTCTTTAGGAATAGTAATATATGAAATGGCTACAGGAAGGGTTCCTTATGATGCTGATAGTCCAGTATCAGTAGCTTTAAAACATATACAAGAGCCTGTAGTTCCTCCGAAACAGATTAATGGAAATATTCCTGAAAGCTTAAATAAATTAATATTAAAGGCTGTAGAAAAGGAGCCTATAAAGAGATACCAAACAATAAAGGATATGCTTTTGGATTTAAGAAAAATTGAAAGTAATAAAGAATTCAAAATCTCTACAAATGATTTTGACGACGATATGACAAGAATAATGGATCCTATAGTAATAGATGACAACTATAGCAAAGAAAACAAGAATGCTGAAAATCCGAAAAGACCTAAAAGAGGTATAGATTCTAGAAAAAGAAGAACCATTATGGGAGCAGCTATAGCTATATTAATTATCGTGATAGGTGCAGTTTCAGGTTATTTTGCTTACAGTAAATTAGGAGGCTCTAATGGAGAAACAGTTGTACCTAATATAGTTGGTATGAAGCAAGAAGACGCTAAAAGACTAGTAGAAGAGAAAAAGCTAAAATTTGTAGCTGTTGTTAAAGAAAAAAGTGACAAACCAGAAGGAACTGTCCTTAGAACTTATCCGGAAGAAGGTACCAAAGTAAAGGTGAATTCAGAGGTTAGAGTTAACATAAGTGGAGGTCAGGATACTTTAGGGGTTCCAAACCTAGTAGGGGTGGATTTAGAGACTGCTAAGGATATAATAACCAGCAGCGGATTAAAGCTTGGTAATGTAACTTATAAATATAGTGATACAGTGACAATAAACTCTATAATAAGCCAAAGTCCAGAACCAGACTCAAATGCAAATTCAGACACTAAAGTAAGCTTGGTGGTAAGTAGGGGACCAGAGGTTAAGTATATAAAAGTACCTGATGTCAGCGGAAAGAACATAGAAGAAGGAGCATCAGCAGTGGCTAACGCTGGGCTTAAAGTATCTAGAAATCCAGTTAACACTACAGATAAAGCATTAGACGGAAAAATCACCAGTCAGAGTGTAGGAGCTGGTCAGCAAGTAAAGGAAGGCACAACAATTAACTTGAGTTATTATAAATATACTGAGCCAGTTAAAAAACCAGAAGATAACACACAAAAGGGAGATAATAATAATCAACAGCCTGGAGATACTAATGGTAAACCAGATGGAGGAAATCAACAAGGAGGAGACAAAGGACAAAATAACGGAGGCTCTGGAACAGGTGGAACTAACACAGAAGGTCAACAGGGCGGTGAAAGTAATAATACTACTGACAAAAAACAAAGCACTGTGAAACCAGGCCAATAACATTATTTAGTTTCAGATGAAGGTTTTTCATCTGAAACTAAATATTACCCAAAATTAAGTATATGCAAAATTGTTTATTGAGTATAGTAAGCTAAAAGGTGAATTTTATGTAGAGGAATATTTGAAGGAATAGGGACGGTAAATAAAGTTTTAATTTATATAGGAGGAAATATGCAGGGAACTATAGTAAAGGGTATAGCTGGATTCTATTACATAAAGACTGATGAAGGAGTAGTTGAGTGTAAGGCTAGAGGAAAGTTTAGGCTTGATGAACTTACTCCAATGGTAGGGGATAAGGTAGAAATTACAGTGAAGAATGGAAAGGGAGTAATTGACAAAATTCATTCAAGAATTAATGAATTAATTAGGCCGGCAGTTGCAAACGTTACTCAAGCTTTAGTGGTATTTGCTTTAAAAAATCCTGATGTAAATCTAGATTTGTTAAATAAATTTTTAATAAACTGTGAGTTTAATAATCTTAAAGCAGTAGTGTGTTTTAATAAGTTGGATTTAGTTTCCTATGAGGAAAAAAGTGAAATAATAGAAATGGTAAATAAGTCTGGATATGAAATATTACTTTTAAAAGCGAAAGAAGGCTATGGCATAGATAAGATTAGGGAAAAGCTTAGGGATAACGTTACTGTTCTTTGTGGTCCATCAGGAGCTGGAAAATCTACAATTTTAAATTCAATAGCTGGAAGAGAGCTTATGGAAACCGGTGAAATAAGTGAAAAACTTAAGAGAGGAAAACATACTACAAGGCATAGTGAGCTTATAGATATAGGAGATGGTTTTGTAGTTGATACACCTGGTTTTTCCTCTTTTGATATCGATTTTATATCAAAAGAAGACTTACAACATTGCTTTCCTGAGTTTGAGGATTATATAAATAAGTGTAAGTTTAGGGGATGTCTTCACTATAAAGAACCTAACTGTGCTGTAAAGCAAGGTGTAGAAGAAGGTAATATAAATAATAATAGGTATGAATTTTATATAAAAACACTGGAAGAAATCATAGCCAATAAGAATAAACAATGGTAAAATTATTTAAAAGATTAAATGATAGATGTCATGTTTATATGATTCACATTAAATAAAACTTCATTTTGTGAAGTTTTATTTAATGTGATGGAATCTATTACTAAGGAGGAAAAAATTATGATAAAGATAGCACCTTCAATATTATCTGCAGATTTTTGCAAACTAGGAGAAGAGGTTAGAGATTTGGAAAAGCATGGTGCAGACCTCATTCACATAGATGTTATGGATGGAATGTTTGTACCTAATATATCCTTTGGGTTGCCTATAATAAAGAGTATAAGAAAAG
This sequence comes from Clostridium tanneri, assembly GCF_033659955.1. Classification (NCBI taxonomy): domain Bacteria; kingdom Bacillati; phylum Bacillota; class Clostridia; order Eubacteriales; family Clostridiaceae; genus Clostridium; species Clostridium tanneri. Next base: position 91,765 of record NZ_JARUJP010000007.1, on the reverse strand, counting down.
TGACAAAGCTTCCTTTTGATGTACATCTGATGATAGAAGACCCTTCTAGATATATTGAGGATTTTGTAAAGGCTGGAGCTGATATAATAACTATACATTATGAAGCAGATAGACATATTGATAGAACTATAAGCTATATAAAAAGCTTTGGGGTAAAGGCTGCAATAGCTTTAAATCCAGCTACACCTGTAGACAATATAAAGCACTTAATACCTGTTTTAGACATGGTTCTTATAATGTCTGTTAACCCTGGATTTGGTGGTCAAAAATATATAAAATATTGCTCTGAAAAAATTAGAGAAATAAAAGAGCTTAGTGATAAATTAAATCCAAGTCTTATGATAGAAGTTGATGGTGGCGTAGGTAAGGATAACATTAAGGAAGTAGCACAATGTGGCGCTAATGTAATAGTCGCTGGTTCAGCTGTGTTTAAAGACGGAAAGATAGAGGAAAACATAGAGGCACTAAGAAGGGAAGTTTAGTATGAAAATAGTTATTGTATCTGGTGGAACGCCTCCTTCTTATGAGTTACTAAAAAAAGAGTTAAAAAACAGTGACTATTTAATTTGTGCAGATAGTGGCGGTAACTGTTTATACAAATACAATATAGTTCCTGATTATATTATGGGAGACTTTGATTCTATAGACTCAGATGCATTCGACTTTTTTTCAAAGGATAAGAACTGTTCTATAGAGAGGTTTTCCAAGTATAAGGATTGCACTGACACAGAACTTGTATTAAATAAGGCCATTGAAATTGGAGGAAGAGAAATTGTATTGTTAGGATGCACTGGTAGCCGAATAGATCATTTGATGGGCAACATTGGTATGTTGTTAAAGTGCTTGAAATTAGGAATAAAAGCATCCATAAAAGATAACTATAATTCTATATATATAACAGATAAGCCTATTAAGATAAAGGGTATAAAGGGAGAGGTGTTTTCACTTCAAGCTTATAGTGATTGTGTTAGTTCCCTAAATATCAGTGGGGCGAGATACAAGCTTGTTGATTACAATCTAACCTTAGGGGATCCGCGAACAGTATCAAATGAATTTTTAGATGACTATGTAGAAATCAACTTTAAAAGTGGAATCTTACTCATATTTTATAGTAAAGATTAACTACTAATAATAAAATATTTTAATTATTAAGAGTGTTAGGATTTTAAAATTCTAGCATCTTTTTTATAAAGAAATGCACAAAATTTATAGTACTATCATAAACTATTAATATATTTTTGGTTTTTACAAATTTACTACTGTGCAGGGGTAAGATTTTTACTCTTCTATAAGTATATGTTATAATATATTTAGGTAACGTTTACATATGATTTTTAGTAAAAACAAAAATAATATGGTAAAAATATAGGGGTTTTTATGGGGGATATAAAAGTGTTTAATTATTATAAGAGAATTGCTCAGTATGCTAATGATTTAGAGAATGATGGAAAGGTTAGCAAGGCTAATCAGATAAGAGAGATACTTAGGAATGAGAACAGATGTATTCTTTGTGGTAGCAAAATGATATTTAGTAATGGGTTCTGGAGCTGTAACAATTGTATAATAGGTAATTGTGCTAAAATTGAACAACAACAGGACTGCAACTAAACTTAATTTTGTCACAAGTTGGTATTTGTCTGATAACTGCAAGAATAAAATTGAAAAATTAACAGGGTAATAAGAATTAAAATATTAATATAGTGAAAAATATATTTATGAAAAGAGGTGATATATATGCCAACAAAAGCAGAAATTAAGAGTAGAAATGATAATAAAGGAAAAAATTCTAAGACTGCTAATCCTATTACTAAGGACGTAGATCCAAATATGAGAAAACCAGTTAGGGGACTTCCTGAAGTTTAATATATACTTACAAAATTAAAGAGCCACCCAAGGCTCTTTTTTAGGTATTTATAAATAAAATATAAGTAGCATTCACTATTTATAAAATCTCTCATATTATAATCTTGAAGGGAAGGAGGTAGAGAATATGAAAATAGCTGTAGATATAGGTCATAACTGTGCTCCAGATACAGGTGCCGTTGCTATAGGAAACGAAAATGTTCTGGTTATGGATGTAGGAAGAAGAGTTATTTCTAAACTTAGGGCTTTAGGTCATAATGTGTTACCTGTTACACCTACTGACTGCTCTAGTGTTTCAAATAGTCTGTGGCAAAGAGTTAGCAGTGCTAATGGTTGGGGAGCTGAATTATATGTTAGTCTTCATGAAAATGCAGGAGGAGGCCATGGAGTAGAGGTATGGATTGGTAGTGAAAGAAGTCGTGCAATTGCTCAAAATATAGTCAATAATATAGCAGCATTAGGTTTTAGAAACAGAGGAGTAAAAGTACAGGGTAAAGATGGACCGCATTTATACGTGTTGAATAATACTATAATGCCTGCACTTTTAGTGGAAGGTGCTTTCGTAGATTCTGCGGAAGATATGCGAAGATTTAATGCAGAGGATATGGCTAATGCTATTGTACAAGGAATAACTGGACAAACCATATCTGGAGTAAGTTTGTCAACAGAGCCTTCGACTCCAGCAACTGCTGGGGGCGGTACAACTTCCTCTACCACCGATGAGAGTACAAGAAGACTTCAGGAATATCTTAATAGCTTAGTTAATGCAGGGATTACTGTGGATGGGATATATGGTTCGGCTACTAGAGCTGCAGTAGCACGTTTTCAAAACATCATGGGATTGACAGCAGATGGTATAGCTGGATCTAATACTTGGAATGCTATAAAAGCAATATTGGCTAGGCCGCTAAGTAGAGTTGGAAGTAGAGGCTATGCAGTAAGATGGATACAGTGGCGCGTAGGAGCCGCTGTAGATGGCATATTTGGGAATGGCACAAGACAAAAGGTAGAGGTGTTTCAAGGAAATCGTGGACTGAATCCAGACGGAATAGTGGGAAACCTAACTTGGCAGCAGATGTTTAAATAAAAACGCAAATAGGAAACAAACATTTAGTTTTCTAAATGTTTGTTTCCTATATACTTTTTTGTAACTAAATAAATAAATCAAGCATATAATATTATAAAGCAATTTTGGGGGATAATAGTGTGTCTAGAAGAGGTGAAAAAAGAAAGGCAAGAAAACTAGGGCTAATGGCTGCATCTATTGGAATAGGAATAGTGATAACAGTTATTATCCCTCTTTGGGGATGGATAGTAGCTGTAGGTGGAGCATTAATCTATTTTGGATGGTATTTAATAGGGCATAATAAATAAAGGGGGGAATTTAATGAAAATTATTGCTTTTAAGCTTCCAGGATTTTTATCTAACTTTATAAAATTCTTTAGGAGAAAGAAATAACATAAAAGAAAATAATCCGCCACTATTTTAATAGTGGCGGATTATTAAGTATAAAAAGAAATAAAAATGCAATTGTTAATCAACTGCATTTTTTATTCCTTTTTATTATATAGCACGTTGAACCTTACCGGAACGTAGGCATCTTGTACAAACATGTATAGTTTTTGGTGTTCCTTCAACTATAGCTTTAACTTTTCTTATGTTTGGAGCCCAAGTTCTTTTGGATTGACGGTGTGAGTGGCTGTATTGAACGCCAAATACAACACCTTTATTACATACTTCGCACTTTCTTGACACTGAAAACACCTCCTTACCAAATTGTGAAGATAAAATCTTCTCAATTCAAACATTTATTATTTTACCACAGAATACATAATTCGCGCAAGTATATAATAAAATAAAAATAGTAAAAATAACATTATAAATAATATATTTCCTTGAATTAATAGGTTATTTAATATAAAATATGTTATATGGTGTTATAGTAAGGAGGGTTTTATATGATAGGTAATATTACCAATGAAAATGGTTATATTAATTTTTCAGAGGAAGTAGTAGCTAATATAGTTGGTATTTCTACTATGGAATGTTATGGCGTTGTAGGTATGGCATCAAAAAATGCTAAGGATGGGCTTTGGGAATTAATAAGAGGCGAAAATTTAAGTAAAGGTGTAAAAGTTCGTTCAAAAGATAACGAATTATTTATAGAATTATATATAATGGTTGAGTACGGAACAAAAATATCTGTAATAGCAAATAATATCATTCAGAAGATAAGATATAATTTAGAAAACTATACAGGACTTAAAGTTTCTAGTATCACAGTAAATGTTCAAGGTGTTAGAGTCTAGGAGGTAGTACAAAAAGATGGAATACTTAAAGATAGATGGGCAGAGCTTTTACAATATGGTTGTAAATGCTAGCAATAAACTAGAAGAACAGAAAGAGTATGTAAATTCCTTAAATGTTTTTCCAGTTCCAGATGGAGATACAGGAACTAATATGTCTATGACCTTTAGAACTGCAGTATCTGAGATAGAAGGAATGAATACTGCAGAAGTAGGAGATATTGCAAAAAAATTAGCTAAGGGAGCTCTTATGGGTGCAAGAGGTAATTCTGGAGTAATACTCTCACAGATATTTAGAGGAATTGCAAAGGGCTTAGAAGGCAAAAAAGAGGTAGAGGCAGAAGATTTTGCCAACAGTTTAATGGAAGGTTCAAAATCAGCTTATAAGGCTGTAATGAGACCAACGGAAGGTACAATCTTAACTATCATAAGAGCAGCTGGAGAAAGCGCTATTAAATCTACTCACACTGATGTAGCTGAACTTTTAGAAGAAGTTTGTCAGTATAGTAAGTCTATTTTAAATAAGACCCCTGAAATGTTACCTGTTTTAAAGAAAGCAAAAGTGGTAGATGCAGGTGGTATGGGATTATTAATAATACTACAGGGAATGTATGAAGCGTTAAAAGAAAATATGGAATTAGTCCATATTAAGGAAGCTAAGGAGCCTATAGCAGAATCTGCCGCTAAAAATCTTGGAGAACAGGATATAACTTATGGATATTGTACTGAATTTTTTATCCGCTCAAGTAATTCAGATATAGATAGATTTAAGAATGAGCTAGAAACCATGGGTGACTCTATGGTAATGGTAAATGATGAAGACATCATAAAAGTACATATCCATACAGATGATCCAGGTTGGGTTCTATCACAGGCTATAAAGCTAGGTGAACTTTCCAGAATAAAAATCGATAATATGAGAGAGCAACATAGACATGTATTAGATATAGATAAGAAGCCATATAGAGAGGAAAAGGCAGTTGATAGTGAAAGTGAAGACATAAATACTGAAACTAGTGAAGTGCCTAAAAAATATGCCTTTATATCAGTGGCTATGGGAGAAGGAATTAAAAATATATTTGAGGATTTAGGGGTTGATTTCGTAATTGAAGGCGGCCAAACAATGAATCCAAGTACACAAGATATATTACAATGTATAAATAAGATAAATGCAGAGAATATATTTGTGTTACCAAATAATAAAAATATAATTATGGCTGCTAACCAAGCAGCAGAGTTGTCAGATAAAAATGTAAAGGTAATAGGTACAAAAACAATTCCTCAAGGGATTACAGCAGTGACTGCTTTCAATCCAGACTTAGCACTACAAGATAATATACATGCTATGGAACAGGGGATTAATGCGGTTACCAGTGGTTCAGTAACTTATGCAGTAAGAGATACTGAAATGGATGGAAATAATATAAGCGAGGGAGATATTCTTGGACTTATAGAAGGAAAAATCCAGGAAGTAGGAGAGGATATGTTTACCGTATGTGAAAACATTATTCATTCAGCAGTTACTGAAGATAGCGAGCTGATAACTATATTCTATGGAAAAGATTGTGATGAAGAAAAAGTTAATGAATTTGTGAAGAAACTTGAAGAAAAGTATCCAGATGCAGATGTGCAATGCTATAACGGTGAACAGCCTTTATATTACTTTATAGTTTCTGTTGAATAAAAAAGCCTATAAGGCTTTTTTATTTTATTGCAGAACCGAACTGATGTGTTGTATATTAGGATAGAAGCTATAATTAGGTTTTACCTTCATTGTTAATCAAGTAGTACATCAATTTAATTACAAAATACGAGGTGAGCGAATGAATATATACAGCAGTATAAGGGATTTAAGGGGTGTTGGTCCCAAGACAGCAGAAACTTTAGAAAAATGCTGTATTTTTAGCATAATAGATTTACTTTTGTATTTTCCAAGGGACTATGAAATGATTTCCGCTTGTGACTCTTTGCAGGGAGATAAAAATTATGGAAAAGTTATAATCAAGTGTGAAGTTGTAAGGATAGAAAAAGATATTAGAACTAAAAGTGGAAAGGTACTTACTACTATAGTTTTTAGTGATGGAAATAGTGAGTTTAAAGGAAAATGGTTTAATCAACCTTATATAAAGAATTATTATAGGTTAAATAAGGAATATACCCTAATGGGTAAGCTTCAGGAGTTTAGAGGTGAAATTATACTTTCCAACCCTACATTAGTGAAAGAAAAAGTTAACATCTCCACTGAGGAGAAGATAATCCCAAAATATCCTTTAAGGTCAGGGATAACAAATAATCTAATGATAAAATTAATAAGTCAAGTTCTTCAGGAGGTTGAAATAGAAGAAAATCTTCCTATGTGGATTATAAATAAGTATAAGTTATGCAGCTTAGATACAGCTATGAGAATTATACATAGTCCTAAAAGTTCTGAAGAATTACATGAAGCAAGTAAAAGATTAAAGTTTCAGGAACTCTTTACATATTCCTTAAAAATATTAATGCTTAAAGATTATTTGAATAAAAATAAAAACGGGATTTCTTTTAAAATCCATGAGGAATTGAAAATGTTAAAAGAACAGTTGCCTTATGCCTTAACAAAGGCACAAAGTAGGGTGGTAAGGCAAATACTGGTAGACCAGAAAAAAGGAATACCTATGAACAGATTAGTCCAGGGGGATGTAGGAAGTGGCAAGACTATTGTTGCCCTTATATCCATATTTAACGTGATAAAAAACGGGTATCAAGGAGTAATGATGGCACCTACAGAAATATTGGCTACTCAGCATTACTTAGAAGCTGAAAAACTCTTCAAAGATTTTAATATTAACATTAGACTTTTATGTGGAAGCACTACTGTGAAAAACAAAGAAAAAATAAAACAAGGATTAAAGGATGGAGAGATAGATTTAGTAATAGGTACTCATGCACTTATAGAAGATGACGTAGAATTCATGAATTTAGGAATGGTTATAACTGACGAGCAGCATAGATTTGGTGTAGCTCAGAGAAGCAGATTAAGCAATAAGGGTAAAAATATAGATACACTAGTGATGACTGCAACACCTATACCTAGAACCTTGAGCCTCTATCTTTACGGAGATTTGGATGTATCTATTATAGATGAGCTACCACCTGGAAGACAGATAATTGACACCTATTATATAAATAAAGCTGGTAAGGATAGAGTTTATAATTTTGCATTAGAAGAGATAAAGAAGGGAAGACAGGTCTATGTAGTTTGTCCTCTGGTTGAAGAAAATGAAGAACTAAAATTAAGTTCTGTAGAAAATTTATATAGCGAATTAAAGGAGAAATACTTTCAAGACACGGAAATTGAGATATTACATGGTAAAATGTCACCTAAACTGAAGGATGAAATTATGAATAGATTTAAAAGGGGCGAGACCAAAATTATAGTGTCTACTACTGTTATAGAAGTGGGGATAAATGTACCTAATGCTACTTTAATGATAATAGAAAACGCGGAGAGGTTCGGATTAGCACAACTTCATCAATTAAGAGGGAGGGTAGGAAGAGGAAAGCATAAGTCTTACTGTATCTTAATTGCTGATGTTAAAAATGACATAATAAGAAGAAGAATGGAGATAATGAAGAGTAGTAATGATGGATTCTTTATTGCGGAACAGGATTTAAAAATTAGAGGTTCTGGAGAAATATTTGGAGTGAGACAGCATGGGGAGAGTAGTTTGATTTTATCAGATGTGATAGATGATATAGAGTTATTAAAGCTGGCAAATCTTGAAGCTAAAAGACTTATTGAAAGTAATATAGAAAATGACATAAAAGTTAAGGAAGAAATTTTAAGGAAGATTGAACAGAGTTCAAGATTTATTTGTTTTAATTAAATAGTAACCATAAAAATCAGTTACTGTATACTAAATGCAAACTATATGTGTTTTTAAATATTTCAAATAAAGTGCATAGTAAAATAGGACTATACTAGAGTTCATTTGGTATATATATAAAATAATTTTGTATAATGAAGACATATGTGTTAAAATATTAAGGAAAAATCGCTATAATTTAGGAGGAGAAGCTATGAGAATTATTGCAGGTCTTGCCAAAGGCAGAAAACTTTTGTCACCAATTGGAGCAGGAACTACGAGACCTACTTTAGATAGAATAAAAGAATCGATGTTTAGTATAATACAAAATAGAGTATATGGTTCTAGAACTTTAGATGTTTTTGCAGGAACAGGAAGCTTAGGTCTAGAGGCTGCAAGCAGAGGGGCTAAGGAATGCTATTTAATAGACAAAAGCCCTCAAACTTATCCTTTTCTTGCTAAAAACATAGAAAATCTAAAATTTGGACATATATGTAAGAGTTTAAATATGGATTCATATAAGGCTCTGGAGGACTTAGCAAGAAAAGGCTTAGTTTTTGATATAATTTTTCTTGACCCTCCTTACTTAAAAAATATGATTCCACCAGCAGTGGAAATTATAGAAAGAGAAGAATTGCTAGATAAGGAAGGGATTATTGTAACTAAAATTGATTCTGAAGAGGAGTTATATGAAGGTACAGATAACATAATTCTTTTCGATTATAGAAAATATGGTAATACAACGGTGTGCTTTTATAAGTACAAGGAGGACTAGCAAATATGAGAAAAGCTGTATATCCAGGAAGTTTTGACCCAGTAACAAATGGACACTTAGATATAATAGAGAGATCTGCTAAAGTATTTGATGAATTAGTAGTAGGTGTGCTTGTTAACCCTGATAAGAAAGGTCTTTTTTCTATAGAAGAGAGAGTTGAATTAATAGAAAGAGTAGTTAAGCATATTCCTAATGTAAAAGTTGAAAGCTTTAGTGGTCTTTTAATAAACTTTATGAAGGAAAAAAAGGCTAAGGTTATTATAAAAGGATTGAGAGCAGTTGCGGATTTTGAATATGAGTTTCAAATGTCTTTAATGAATAAGAAACTAGATTCTGAAGTAGAAACTGTTTTTATGATGACTAGTGCAAAAAATTCTTATTTAAGCTCCTCTTCTGTAAAACAGGTTGCTATGTTTGGGGGATGTATTAAAGACTTAGTTCCTGATGAAATAATATCTGATATTACAAAAAAGGTTAATAACCTTTAGGGGGAAATGCTATGGATGCTATTAAACTATTAGAATATCTTAGGGAAATTCTGGACACATCTGCAAAAGTTCCTATGACAGCAAAGGTTGTTGTAGATAAAAAAGAAGTAATGGAAATAGTTCATAAGATACTAAAGTCTCTTCCTGATGAACTTAAAAAAGCTCAATGGGTAGTAGAAGAAAAGGAAAGAATATTAAGTGAAGCTATTCAAGAAGCGGAAAATCTAAAGAAGGAAAGCTTAAGCTTATTAAAAAAACAAATAGAAAATCATGATATTACAAAAGAAGCAAATATGAGATCAGAAGAGATAATATCCTCTGCACAAAGAAGTGCAAAGGATATCAGGTTAGGAGCTAGAGATTATGCAAGTGAAATTCTAAATCAGTTAGACAGAGAGCTTACAGACAAAAGTAAACAAATGCTACTAAGCCTTAAAAACGATATGCAGGGATTTCTAGCTGATCTAGAATCAGATATTAATATAAGAACAGATTTAATAAGGAAAAATATTAAAGAGTTAAGAGACATGAAATAGATTTTTAAGTTTAAAAAATATCCATGGTAAAGTTAAAATAATAAAGGTTATTAAAAAAATATTTTCTATAGTAGCAGCAGGAGTGTGGTTATATACAAATGTCTCTTTAGAATAATATAAGGTAGATAAGTGATAAAATAAAAGGCTAATTAATGAGCAAAATAGTCCTTGTACTATTTTTCTTAAAGTGTACTTTTTCATAGATATATCGAATTTATAGGTAAAGGAATAAACCTGCGAAATAATTGATAATCCACTAAATGTAAATAAAAAGCTTACTATAGCTATTTTGGTATATATAGATGCATTTGAGGAGGAGATTAAATTACAACCATTTGTCATCTCTATTATTCCTAAGATGGAGCCTTCTATAATACTTTTAGGTACACTTATAATATTAGCCAGTTGCTGTACAAGTACACTAAACAACTGATTATTCTTAAGTATATCGATTATAACTGAATATGCAGTTACAAAGCCACCTATTGATAAGCAAGTTTTAATAGAGTTTTCGACACTACCTTTAAGTACGTTTCCAATATTCATATTAGAGTAAATATGATTTCTTTTGGGAACGTCTTTTTTGTTTGTTATATTTGAAGGTATTAGAAAACCCATAGCTATACAGGAAATTAAGTTGGATAAAAGTAATATGTATCCTATATGGGGGCTTTTTAACATGGATATGCCTACTGAACCCAACATAAATAACGGACTAGCGTTGGAAGCAATATTAAGAAGCCTCTCAAAGGTTTTTAAATCTATAACATTTCTTTCATATAAATCACTGGCATACTTAGCTCCTAAGGGATATCCACATAACACACTTATTATTAAAACAAAACTGCAGCTTTTAGGCAGTCTAAGAGGTTTGCATATAGCACTGCCTAAAAGTCTAGAGTATATGTAAACTCCATCATAAGACAGTATAATATTAGACACCACCAAAAATGAAAATAGAGAAGGAAAAACCTTATAGAAAAAAAGAAGAGCTCCATTTACAGCAGCATCTATACAAATCTTTGGTGCAGCTAATATTTGCAATATAAGCAGAGAACAAACAATTGTAATAAAGATATTTTTATTCTTTAGCAGATAGGCTAGTAGTATAATAATTATTAACACTATCAAGTAAAATATAATTTTCAATTCCAATCACCTACTTCTTAAATTGAGAATTAAGAGTTAAAAGCCCAAAATAAATTTCAATTAAGAACTTCATAACTCTTAATTCTATAGACGTAAAATTAATTTACTAAAATTATATTGTGAAAGTAGGTTACTTATTCTAGTTTAATTTTGTCTCATAAAATTAATTTGAGTTTTTGTAAATAGGAAAAAACTAATGATTTATTAACTAGTGATAATAGGACTTGTTAAGTAGTCAGAATTAGGATGAATACTATTATTTAGCAGGCTATAAAATCTTGTTGCTAGTATATCTAGCTTAAGAGTATCATCAAGAGTTTTAGGCAATTTTGTGTATATAGGAATTGAGGATTTTCGCTTTGCTTCTTTTAGTATCTTTAAACCAGTACTATTGAAACCTAACACCCTGGCATAGGGGCAAGGTCTCTTTCTTAAAAGATCAGTATCAAAGTTTTCAAACCCTACAAAGTATTGACATAGAATTCTGCTGATTCTAGTGTAGGTATATCTTTTGCTTTTTACTAAGCTTATTAGTTCCTCATAACTATTAGCAGTTTCTAAAAATTTTACTATTCTATTATCTATTCCCTCTGAAACATCAGGAAGGTTTTTTATAAGGTTTCTGTGCAAAATAGTCTTGTATTTTATGTAAGGAAGCATAGAGTCCTCAGAAACAAAGTTATAATTATTTTTAAGTAAAAATAAAAGCGAATCATATACCTTTTCAGGTAAATGATTTTGTAAACCAGATAGACTTTTATTTTCTTTTATATATTTTCTAATTGAGGAAGCACTTGAAAAAGTATTACTTAAAGCTGTACTTGTATATGAACCTCCTTGTCTTTTGATAGAGAAAGGTTCTATATTACTATTTAGCTTTAGAATGCTTTTACAGTATTCTATACCTAGGATATTGTTAGAAGAAGATAAGATTTGCTGTAAGTCTGACAAATCTTTATTATCGGAAAGCTGAAGAAATTGAATTAATGCCCTGCTTCTAGCAACTGGAAAGGATAAACCTAAGTTTAACTGATTCTTTAAAATTATTCTATACTCCTCTGGCTCTGATAATAGTATACTAGCAATTTGAGATAGTCCAGCTGCATCACCATATTCACTGCCAAAACATATGCAATTAGTTACACCTAAACTATCTAATAGAGATATACCTCCATAGGCAAAGATTTCAGCTGAAGATAAACTATAGATGGTAGGAAGCTCTATAACTAAGTCCACTCCATTGAGTAAAGCAGATTTAGCTCTATTCCATTTATCCACCATAGCAGGGATTCCTCTCTGCATAAAACTTCCGCTCATTACAGCGATGATTCCATCGCAGTTTGTGATTTCTTTTGTCTTTTCAAGATGATATAAATGTCCCTTATGAAAAGGATTATACTCTACTATAACACCTGTAACCTTCAATTCATTTCCTCCTCAGTGTGCGAAATTTTTTATTGAATTTATAACTATACATAAATCAATTATATGTTTTATTTTAAATTATATCTATATTCTAATCAGATAAAAGGCTTATAGTCAGTATTTTAAGTTAATAGAAAAAATTAATAAAAATTAGATAAATATTCCTTAATAAAAAAAAATTTCAAGAAAAATTATAAATTCTACATTTTTTTATTGAAAAATACATAAAAAAAGGATTATATTATAAGTGTATGCAATTTTAGTTTAATTTTATTGCGAAGGGAGAAACAAAGATGGAATTAATGGAACAAATCTGGAAAAAGGCGCAAGCGGATAAAAAAAGAATAGTTTTGCCAGAAGCAGAAGAGGAAAGAAATCTTCAAGCTTGCGGAAAGATAATGGAGAATGGACTTGCAAAGGTAGTACTTGTAGGAAGCGAGAAGGTAATTAGAGAAAAAGCAGCAGTTCTTGGAGTTAACCTAGAGGGAGTAGAAATACAGGACCCAGAAACTTCAGAAAAAACAGCTGTGTATGCTAATGAGTTTTACGAATTAAGAAAGAAAAAAGGAATGACTCTAGAAAAGGCAGATAAAATTGTCAGAGATCCATTATACTTTGGAACAATGATGGTTAAGCTAGGAGACGGAGATGGCTTAGTTTCAGGAGCTATACATACTACTGGTGACTTGCTAAGACCAGGACTTCAAATAGTTAAAACTGCACCTGGTATATCAGTGGTTTCAAGCACGTTTATAATGAATGTACCAAACTCAGAGTACGGTGACAATGGATTACTTCTTTTTGCAGACTGTGCAGTTAACCCAAATCCAACAGCAGAAGAGTTAGCTTCAATCGCAATAAGCACAGCTGAGACTGCTAAGACTCTTTGTGGAATGGAACCAAAGGTTGCAATGTTATCCTTCTCAACTATGGGTAGTGCAAGTCATGAATTAGTTGATAAAGTAACAAAAGCAACTGAGCTTGCTAAGTCAATGAGACCAGATTTAGACATAGACGGAGAACTACAACTAGATGCTGCAATAGTTAAAAAGGTAGCAGACTTAAAAGCTCCAAATAGCAAAGTTGCAGGAAAGGCAAATGTTTTAGTATTCCCAGATCTTCAAGCTGGAAATATTGGATATAAGCTAGTTCAAAGATTTGCAAAAGCTGAGGCAATAGGACCAGTATGCCAGGGATTTGCTAAGCCAATTAATGATTTATCAAGAGGCTGTAGTGCAGATGACATAGTAAATGTTGTAGCTGTAACTGCAGTTCAAGCACAAGCTCAAGGAAAATAATAAATAAATTTATTTAAAAAGCTAAAGTTTAAGCGTATCGAAGGGAGAATAACAATGAAAGTATTAGTAATAAATTGCGGAAGTTCATCACTAAAGTACCAATTAATGAACATGGAAAATGAGAGTGTATTAGCAAAAGGTCTTGTAGAAAGAATAGGAATAGAGGGTTCAGTGTTAACTCATAAGGTTAATGGTGAAAAAGTTGTAATAGAGCAGCCAATGAAAGATCATAAAGTAGCTATAGGATTAGTGCTTGATGCTCTTGTTGATAAAAAACATGGAGTAATAAACGACATGTCAGAAATATCAGCAGTAGGACATAGAGTTGTTCATGGCGGAGAAAAATATGCAGGTTCAGTTTTAATTGACGAAAAGGTTATGGAAGCATTAGAAGAATGCGTAAAATTAGCTCCATTACATAACCCTCCAAATATAATAGGAATAAATGCTTGTAAAGAATTAATGCCAACTACACCAATGGTTGGAGTATTTGACACAGCATTCCACCAAACTTTACCAGAAGAAGCATATATGTATGCTTTACCATATGAATTATATACTGAGTATGGTGTAAGAAAATATGGATTCCACGGTACTTCACACAGATTCGTTTCAATGACAGCAGCAAAAATGATGGGCAAAAAACCTGAAGATGTAAAAATGATAACTTGTCATTTAGGAAATGGAGCGAGTTTAGCTGCAATCGATGGCGGAAAATCAGTTGACACTACAATGGGTTTCACTCCTCTTGCAGGTGTAGTTATGGGAACTAGATGTGGTGATATAGATCCTGCTATAGTACCTTTCTTAGTAAAAGAAGCTAATATGAGCATTGAAGAAGTAGACACTTTAATGAACAAAAAATCTGGTGTTCTTGGACTATCTGGATTAAGCAGTGACTTTAGAGACTTAGAAAATGCTGCTGAAAAAGGAGATAAAAAAGCACAACTTGCTTTAGATGTATTTGACTACAGAGTAAGAACTACTATAGGTAGTTATGTAGCAGCTTTAAACGGAACAGATGCTATAATATTCACAGCTGGTCTTGGTGAAAATTCAGCAGCACATAGAGCTACAATCTGCGAAGGCTTAAGCTATTTAGGAATTAAGATTGATGCAGAAAAGAATGCTTTAAGAGGAGAAGCTGTAGAAATAAGTACTCCAGATTCAAAGGTAAAAGTATTTGTTATACCAACAGACGAAGAACTTATGATAGCAAGAGATACAGAGGAAATAGTTAGCAACAGAAAATAATAAAAATTTTCATTAACTGACAAAAAATAAATAAATCTTGACTTTTAATGCTCATCTCTATATAATAAATTGTGGCTAATATATAGAGGTGAGCATTATGAAATTAGATGTATCTGAGTTATTAAAAAAAGAGAGAAGTCAAAAAGAATTACATCTTGAAATTAATGAAGAAAAATTATATGATGGTAGTGACTACATTAACTTATTAGAACCTATTAAGTTGGATGGAACACTTAGTAAAGTAGGAGATATTCTCACAGTAGATTGTACTATACATACTGTGCTAGAACTTACTTGTTCTAGATGTGTTGAGAAATTTAGTTATCCTATTGATATGACTATTGAGGAAAGACTTACTACCAATGATAAGGCAAATAAGGATGATGACCTCATCTTTATAAATAGTGATACTATAGATATCACAGAAATAATAGAAAATAACATTATATTAACACTGCCAATCCAGGGGCTTTGTAAAGAAGATTGCAAAGGCTTGTGCCATAAATGTGGTACAGACTTAAATCTTTCTACATGTCACTGCAATGACGATGATGTTGATCCAAGGTTGGCAAAGTTGAAAGATTTGTTTTTGACTGATTAAGGAGGTGTTTTACTGTGGGAAATCCAGCGAGAAGATTTTCAAAAGCAAGAAGAGATTCAAGAAGAGCACAAACTTTTAAATTAAGTTTACCAGGAATAGTTGAATGTCCTCAGTGTCATGAAATGAAGCTTGCTCACAGAGTGTGCAAGAGTTGTGGATATTATAAGGGCAAAGAAGTTGTTTCAACTGAAAAATAACTAAAAGAAAGTCATATGACTTTCTTTTTTTGTAATTAAAAAGGATGTGAAAAGATGATAGTTGCAGTAGATGGTATGGGGGGAGATTTTGCGCCAGTTGCTGTAGTGGATGGTTGTGTTCAAGCGGTAAAAGAAAGTGACATTCATATCATTATTACAGGGGCAGAAGAACTGATTAAAAAAGAGTTAAGCAAGTATGAATATCCAAAGGACAGGATAAGCATAATACATGCAGAGGAAGTAATAAGCACAAATGAGCCACCAGTTATGGCAGTAAGACGTAAGAAAGACTCTAGCTTAGTTAAAGCACTTCAACTTGTGAAGGAAGGAAAAGCAGATGCAGTGATTTCTGCAGGAAGTACTGGAGCATTGATGACTGGAGCTACACTTATAATTGGAAGAATAAAAGGGATAGATAGGGTAGCATTGGCGCCTATAATGCCAGGAAAGAATGGGGCATTTATGGTTATAGATGCTGGAGCGAATGTAGACTGTAAACCTCAATACTTAATACAATTTGCCTTAATGGGAAAAATATATTTTGAGAATGTTTTAGGTGTAAAAAACCCAACAGTAGGTTTAGTGAACATTGGTGCGGAGGAAGAAAAGGGAAATGAGCTTACAAAGAACGCCTATAAGCTCTTGACAGAAACAAATTGCAATTTTGTAGGCAATGTAGAGCCTAGGGAAGTGTCTAATGGTGATGTAAAGGTATTAGTTTGTGACGGCTTTGTTGGTAATACCATATTAAAAATGTACGAAGGGGTAGCCTTAAATGTATTTAATATGTTAAAAGAAGAAATAATGAAATCATTTACCTCTAAAATAGGAGCTATTTTATTGAAACCAGTTTTTAAAAGCCTAAAGAAAAAATTTGATTACTCCGAGTATGGTGGTTCAGCATTTTTAGGTGCAAAGGGAATTTGTATTAAAGCTCATGGTAGTTCCGACAGTAAGGCTATTAAAAATGCTATAAAGCAAGCTGAAAATTGTTATGATAATAAAATAATAGATAAAATTAAAAAAGAACTAGAGGATATGGAAGAAGAACCATAAAAAGTAAATGTATTAATATAAAATAATTAAGTATAATAAATTTAGCAGTATTTGTATTGACGGTATAAAAGTTATGTAATATTATTTATGTAGAAAGCTTTTAGGAGGTGAGACTATTATGTTTGAAAAAGTTCAAAGTATAGTATCTGAGCAACTTGGTATTGGCGTAGAAGAAATAACTATGGAAGCATCCTTTATAGATGATTTAGGTGCTGATTCACTTGATATAGTTGAATTAATCATGGCTCTAGAAACAGAGTTTGATTTTGAAATACCAGATGAAGATGCTGAGAAGATAACTACTGTTGCAGACGTAGTTGAGTACATAAAGACTCATGTAGAAGAATAATTAGTTAAAGTCCCGTATATACGGGACTTTATAAATTTATTAAAGAATTTTAAAATAAACAAATAAATAGAAGATAAGTATTTAATACTATTAAAGTGTAGTCTATCCTTGAGTTTGTTTAAAAACTAAAAGCAAGCTGAAGAATAAACTTCAAAAGGAGTAAGGTTTATCTATGACAGAAGAAATTGTATTTATGGAATTACAAGATAGATTGAAAATATGTTTTAAGAATAAGGAATTATTCATGGTGGCTTTAACCCATAGTTCTTATGCAAATGGAAGAAAAAATATAAAGTTTAATGAAAGATTAGAGTTTCTTGGAGATTCAGTCCTGCAACTTACTATCTCTGAATATCTATTTTCGAATTATGGAAATAAATCAGAGGGAGAACTAACAAAGAGAAGGGCATTAATCGTTTGTGAAAATTCTCTTCATGAAATAGCAAAACGATGGGGAATAGGAAAGTATATAAAGATGAGCAAAGGCGAAGAGTTAACTGGTGGAAGAGAAAGGGTCTCTATACTTGCTGACTGTGTTGAGGCTATAATAGCAGCCATTTATATAGATAGTGGATTTGAAAACGCCAAAAAGTTCATTATAGAAAATTTTAAAGATACTATAGAAAAAGCTATAAAAAATAAAATAGTACTTGATTATAAAACTAAACTTCAGGAAATAATGCAGCAAAATGGAGAAATAAATATTAATTATTCTCTAATTAAATTCGAAGGACCACCGCATAGAAGAAAGTTTTACACACAGGTTTCAGTAGATGATAAAATTTTAGGAAATGGTATGGGATACAGTAAAAAGGAATCGGAGCAAAATGCAGCTCAAGAAGCACTGAAAGGTTTGGAGGAAAAGGATGAGTAAAAATCACTACATAATACCTATATTTGTATCACATGAAGGTTGTCCTCATAATTGTGTGTTTTGTAATCAGAACACTATAACAGGCAGTGAGGATAAAGTAAACTCAGAATTTACTAGAAAAACCATAGAGGAGTATTTAGAGACAATAAATAATGATAAGGCTGCAGTAGAAGTGTCTTTTTTTGGTGGAACCTTTACTGCTATAAATATTGAAAGGCAGAAAGAACTGTTAGCTGTAGCTAAGGAGTTTAAAGATAAGGGAGAGATAGATTTAATTCACTTATCTACAAGGCCGGATTATATAGATGATAAAATATTAGCTAACTTAAAGAATTATTCTGTAGATGTCATTGAACTAGGAGTTCAATCTTTAGATGAAGAGGTTTTAAGAAAGTCTGGAAGAGGACATTCGGAAGAGGATGTAATAAAGGCTTCTTCGCTTATCAAACAATATGGATTTACATTAGGTCACCAAATCATGCTTGGACTTCCCGGTGATACCCTTGAAAAAGATATCGAAACAACGAAGAAATCCATAGAAATGAAACCAGATATATACAGAATATATCCTGCCTTGGTTATTAAGGATACTCCTATGGAAATGATGTATAGAGCAGGGACATATAAACCTTATAATTTATATGAGGCTGTAGAAATTACAAAAATAGTGTACTCCATGCTTACTGCAAATAACATAAAAGTTATAAGAATAGGGCTTCAACCAACAGAAGAAATAAACAGTGGCAAAGAACTTATTGCTGGGCCATTCCATCCAGCTTTCAGAGAATTAGTGGAGGGAAGCTTATATAGCGAGCTTATATTACAATATGTCCCAGAAAACTACAATGGAATTCTAAGGATAAAAATTAACGGTAGAGAGTTATCAAAGCTATATGCAGATAAAAAGAAATTTTTTAATGACATGAAAAAACAATTAAAGACAGTAAGTATTCATGTTGTTCAAGATAATTCTGTAGATAGGGGAGAGATATCCTTGGTTCTTGAGGAAAAAGAGAAAAAAATGTCACTTACTAAATATATGATAACAAGGTATAAAGAAGGAAATCTTAGTGTTTTATAGAATTATATCCCTGTAAATATAACAACATTTGTAGGGAGGAATTATACATGGAAGTATTAAAGGTATCAGCTCAATCTCAACCAAAATCGGTAGCAGGAGCTTTGGCTGCAGTACTAAGAGATAATGATTCAGCAGAGGTTCAAGCAGTGGGAGCAGGTGCGGTTAACCAAGCTGTAAAGGCTATTGCTATTACCAGAGGATTTGTAGCACCGAATGGCATTGATTTAGTTGTTGTGCCAGCCTTTTCAGAAATAACCATTGAAGGCGAAGAGAGAACAGCTATAAAATTTATTGTTGAACCGAGATAACTTAAATTTGATAGAAAAACCCTGTGGCTAGCAGGGTTTTTTATTTTACAATTGATATTTTAATAATTATAATATAAACTATATAGTGCTGTATTAATAATAGGTAAATTAATTTTAAAGGGGTGTTTTTTATGAAAAAGAAGACTAGGGAAAAGATGAAAAAATTATTGGTTTTCTTTGTTGCATTCATATTCATTTTCAGCTTGCTTCCAATGTTATTTGGAAGATAAGGAGTGTACTTTTTATGTTTCTAAAATTTATTGAAATAAGAGGATTTAAATCTTTTGCAGATAAAACAGAACTAGTATTTAAAAATGGGGTTACTTCAATAGTAGGGCCTAATGGAAGTGGGAAAAGTAATATTTCTGATGCAGTTAGATGGGTTCTTGGTGAGCAAAGTGTAAAGAGTTTAAGGGGAGGCAAGATGGAAGATGTAATCTTTGCAGGTACTCAGTTTAGAAAACCTGTAGGACTCTGCCAAGTATCTCTTACGCTAGATAACGAAGATAAAAAGCTGCCTTTAGATTATACGGATATTACTATTTCTAGAAGACTATATCGCTCTGGAGAAAGTGAATACTATATAAACAATACTCAGTGTAGATTAAAAGATATTCACGAGCTTTTCATGGACACAGGTATAGGAAAAGAAGGGTATTCTATTATAGGTCAAGGAAAGATTGAGGCAGTTCTTAGTGGAAGACCAGAGGAAAGAAGAAGTCTTTTAGAGGAAGCTGCTGGTATAGTAAAGTTTAAATGGAGAAAAGAAGAGGCGGAGAAAAGGTTACAGAATACGGAGGCAAATTTAGTCAGAATAGATGACATACTAAGTACATATCAAGAAAGAATTGAGCCTTTACGTATTGAGAATGAAAAAGCTAAGCGTTTTATAAAAATGTCAGAGGAACTCAAGAATAAAGAAGTAAATATAATTATTCATTCTATCGAAAAACTCCAGAAAAAAATAGAAGAAATTGAAGTATCAATCAGAGGAATGAATTTAAATGCCGATGAATTAAATAGCAGTCTTTTAAAACTCAAAGATGATATTCGAAACTGGAGTGAGGAAATAGAAGATCTGAATGCTAAGAACACTAATAATAGGAAAGAATATTATGATAGCAAATCTAGAAAGCAAGCCATAGAGTCTGAAACTAAGCTTTTAAATGAAAGATTAGCAAACCTTAATAATATAATAGAAAAGAATTTAATAGAGTTAAAAGAAGTTGAGAGTAAAACAGATATCTTTTTATCTGATGAGGCTTTACAGGTTGAAGAAATCTCAAGCTTAAAAGCTAAGCAAACTGAAGTTGATAAACAAATAAATGAATTGGTAACTAAAATAGAATCAATGGAAGCTTCCATTTTAGATAAAAGTAACTTGATAAAGAAACTAAAGGATGATCAAATAGAATATTTAAGTATTGCGTCAAATCTAAAAAATAATATTGCTATTTTAAATAATGATATAGAAACAATTAAAGATAAAATAAGTAGTATAAGAAATTCCTGTGAAAGCTATTTGCATTCAATAAAAATTAATTCTAGTACTAAAGAAATACTTACAAAGCAGATAGAGGAAATATCAGGAAAGATTACTGAATTTGAAAGTAGAATCAAAAGCAATAAACAGCAAATTAATAGATTAAATGTTGCTCTATCTGAGAGAGAAAAAGAGATTAAGGCTTTAAATAATCTTCACAGCAAATTAGAGGCAAACCATAATATGCTAGTTAACCTTGATAAACAATATGAAGGCTATAATAGAGCGGTAAAAGTCCTAATGGGAGATGTAATTAAGGGGAAGGCTTCTGTGGACAAAAACAGTTGTTTTGTTTTAGGTGAAATAATTAAGGTGGAAAAGAAATTTGAAACTGCAATTGAAATAGCATTGGGAGGGGCTATATCTGATGTCATAACTAAGGATGAGGATGTAGCTAAAGTACTTATTAAATATTTAAAAAGTAATAATATTGGTAGAGCTACTTTTTTACCTCTTACAATAGTTAAAGGAAAAAAAGTTTCAGGAGAAATGGAACTGAAAAAAATAGAAGGATACATAGGTGTTGCTAGCACATTAATAGGATACGAAGAGAGGTTTACTAATGCTGTTGAATACATATTAGGTAGAACTATTATTTGTAATGATATGGATAGTGCTCTTAAAATAGCAAAAAAAAGCAATTATAGCTTTAAGATTGTTACTTTATCTGGTGAGGTAGTAAATCCTGGTGGTTCACTTACAGGAGGGAGTCTTCAACATAGAAGTACCAATATTATTGGAAGAAAGAGAGAAATAGAGGATATAAAATTAAAATTAAAAGAAACGGAAGAAAGTTTAATTAGAGTGACATCCAGTGGACAAAAGCTTGCAAAGGATATCAAATTGTTAGATGAAGAAAATTTAAATTTAAAAGATGAAGTTTATTTTCAAAACATAGAAACAACTAAGGTAAAAGGAAAAATAAACGCCATTGATACAGAAAGTGGAAAACTAAAGGAGAGTTTGCTGGTTTCAAATAAGGAAATAGAGCTGTTAAGTGATAAACTAAAAGAAAGCGTAAAAGAGTTATCTATAAAAGAAAAAGAATTAGAGGAGATTAAGAAAAATCAGAGTGGTAATGATGAATTAATTATTAACCTAGAGCAAGAATTAAAAGAAAAAAGTGATACAATTATTGATGGAAAAGAGACACTTACTCATTATAAGATTAAGAAGGCTCAAATAGATGAAAACGTAATAAACAAAACTTCTGTATTGGAGAAAATTAAAGGCGACATTAATGACTTAAAGCTAAAGCAAAGGAAAATAGCAGATGAGAATAAGAAGTCAGATAGAAGTATAGA
Organism: Clostridium tanneri; assembly: GCF_033659955.1. Classification (NCBI taxonomy): domain Bacteria; kingdom Bacillati; phylum Bacillota; class Clostridia; order Eubacteriales; family Clostridiaceae; genus Clostridium; species Clostridium tanneri. The sequence continues at coordinate 69,512 of NZ_JARUJP010000007.1, read as the reverse complement.
GGAATATAGTAAACAAATTATTATAAATAATGGGGAAGTAGAGAATATAGAAACCTATATTCTGAAGTTAGAAGAAATAATTAAGAATCAGGATATAGAGATAATAAAGATAAAAGAAAAGGTTAGTATACATAGTAAAAGGGTAGAAGACTTACAATTATTAATTAATAAAAAAGAAGAGGAATTACATAAAACTCAACTTGCTTTAGCAAAACATACTTCTGAAAAAGAGTCTTTATATTCAAAGTTAAACGATGAGTTAGAAATCACCTATGCTGAAGCTTTAGAGCATAAAAGAGAGATAGAAAATATCGATACTTATAAAAAAGATATTTTAAGTTTGAAAAATAGCATATCTGCTTTAGGTGTAGTAAATCTAGGAGCTATTGAGGAATTTAAAGAACTTATAGAAAAGGTAGGTTTTATGACCACTCAAAGAGAAGACTTAATAAATGCTAAGGAAGAGCTTTTAAGCTTAATAAATGAAATGACAGATAAAATGAAAATAGTATTTAATGAAAACTTTAACAAGTTAAGAAAAAACTTTGATGAAACCTTTAAAGAATTATTTAAAGGAGGAAGTGCAGACTTGATTTTATCTGAAGGAGACGAACTTACAGGAAACATAGATATAACAGTGCAACCTCCAGGAAAGAAACTTCAAAACATTAACTTGATGTCCGGTGGAGAAAAAGGACTTTCTGCCATTGCATTGCTTTTTGCAATTCTAAAGATGAAGCCTACGCCTTTCTGCATACTAGATGAGATAGAAGCCGCTCTAGATGATGCAAATGTAGTTAAATATGCAGAGTTTTTAAAGAAATTTTCAGAGAATATACAATTTATCGTGATAACTCATAGAAAAGGAACTATGGAAGCCAGTGATATATTATATGGGGTTACCATGGAGGAAAAGGGTATATCTAAGATAGTTTCTGTGGATTTAAGCAGAGAAGCTTCTTAGAGATATAAACCTATAATAACTGAAAGTCTAATAATTGACAGTATTAACTATATAATATATATGGACTAGAGAAAAACAGAGAATTAGTAATTGGAGATTAAAAAGAAAACTTTTATTTTTAATTCTTAGTTATCTAATTGCAGTTAAATATTGGAGGTATACATATGTTTGGTGGATTTTTTAATAAACTAAAAGAAGGATTAACTAAAACTAAGAATAATCTAACAGAAAAAATAGCAGATGTATTAAGTGGAGCTATAACAATAGATGATGACTTATACGAAGAGCTAGAAGAGATATTAATTACTGCTGATATAGGTGTTGAAACTACACTGGAAATTATAGATAAACTTAAAGTAAAGATAAGAGAAAATAAAGTAAAGGATCCAGCTTTGGTTAGAGATTACCTTAAAGAAGTTATTATAGAAATATTAGGAGAAGAGCAAGGTACTATAAAGCCCAAAACTACTCCAGAAGTGGTATTGGTCATAGGTGTAAATGGAGTGGGTAAAACTACATCCATAGGAAAAATATCATCAAAGCTAAAAGATGAAGGCTATAAGGTTCTAATGGCAGCAGCAGACACTTTTAGAGCAGCGGCAATTGACCAGCTTGAGGTGTGGAGCAATAGAGCTGGAGTAGATATTATAAGAAATCAGGAAGGTTCTGACCCAGCGGCAGTTGTTTTTGATGCTGTTCAAGCTGCAAAAGCTAGAAAAACAGATATACTTATATGTGACACTGCAGGAAGACTTCACAACAAGAAAAATTTGATGGATGAGCTAGGGAAAATAAATAGAGTCATTGATAGAGAGTTTAGTGAGGCTCATAGGGAAACTTTGCTAGTATTAGATGCCACTACAGGTCAAAATGCAGTTCAACAGGCTAAGCAGTTTATGGAAGTGTGCCCTATTGATGGAATAATTCTTACAAAATTAGATGGAACAGCAAAGGGTGGAATAGTAATTTCTATAAAGCATAGTCTCAATATACCTGTTAAGTTGATAGGCGTAGGGGAAGGAATTGAGGATCTACAAGAATTTAACCCTAGAGAATTTGCAGAAGCGTTATTTTAGGAAATCAGTTGGATTTTTAAGGGGCTTAGGTTATCTTAATCTAAGCCTGCTAAACTGCATAGTTGTTAGTGGATATCAGTAGTAAAAAAATAATTTTATGTGTTAAGTAAAAATACTTGACAGCCCTTTTAATCTTTGATATTATATATTTCGTTGAGTAAATTATGTGTCCTTTGATGCATAGTTGATTTAAAAAAGTTAAGGGAGTGGAAATGTAACTTTAAGGTTACAGAGTATCTCATGGAAGAAAGAATTAAGCTTTCAGTACTTTTAGATCTTTATGGTGAGTTGTTAACAGAAAAACAAAGAGATATTATGAATCTCTATTATAATGACGACTTATCGCTATCGGAAATATCAGAGATTACAAGTACCAGTAGACAGGCGGTACACGATATTATAAAAAGATGTAATAAGCTCATGATACAGTACGAAGAAAAGCTTCATCTAATGGAAGCTAAGATAAGAATAGAGGAAATAAAAAAAGATATTTTAAAGAAGATAGATTTGTTAAGTATTCAAGATGATGATAATATAAAAATATTGAGTGAACTAAAAAAATACATAAGTGATAGTATTTAGGAGGAATAACATGGCTTTTGAAGGATTAGCTTCTAAGCTTCAAGAAACCTTAAAAAAGCTCAGAGGTAAGGGTAAACTTTCTGAGAAAGATATTAAAGATGCTATGAGAGAAGTAAAACTTGCGCTTTTAGAAGCAGATGTTAACTATAAGGTAGTAAAAGACTTCATTAAGACTGTCAGCGAAAAATGTCTTGGAGAAGAAGTTCTTCAAAGTTTAACTCCAGGACAGCATGTTATAAAGATAGTAAATGAAGAACTTACTAGCCTAATGGGAAGTAACGAAAGCACTATTCAGTACTCTTCTAGCGGAATAACTATTATAATGTTAGTAGGGTTGCAGGGTGCAGGAAAAACAACTATGGCAGGAAAGCTTGCTCTTCAACTTAGAAAGAAGAACAAGAAACCTTTACTTGCAGCCTGTGATATATATAGACCAGCCGCTATAAAACAGCTTCAAGTAGTTGGGAAACAAATAGATGTACCGGTATTTACCATGGGAGATAAAGTATCTCCAGTAGATATATCTAAGGGTGCAGTAGAATATGCTAAAAACAATGGTTTAAATGTAGTAATAGTTGATACTGCTGGTAGACTTCATATAGATGAAGAATTAATGAATGAACTAAAGGATGTTAAAGACAGTGTTAAGCCAGACGAAATATTACTGGTAGTAGATTCAATGACTGGTCAGGATGCAGTTAATGTTGCAAATAGCTTTAATGATCAACTTGATATAAGCGGTGTAATACTTACAAAGCTTGATGGTGACACAAGGGGCGGAGCAGCACTTTCTATAAGAGCAATGACTGGTAAGCCTATAAAGTTTATAGGTATAGGCGAAAAAATGAGTGACTTTGAAGTGTTTCACCCAGATAGAATGTCCTCAAGGATATTAGGTATGGGGGATGTGCTTTCACTAATAGAAAAGGCTCAGCAAAGTATAGATGAAGACGAAGCTAAAAAAATCGGAAGTAGAATGCTCAGTCAAGAATTTAATCTTGAGGATTTTTTAGCATCAATGCAGCAAATGAAGAAATTAGGACCTCTTAATAAGCTAATAGAGATGATGCCTGGGGCTAATATGAAGGAACTCCAAGGAGTAGACTTAAGTTCTAGTGAGAAAGAGTTAGCTAAAATTGAGGCAATAATTAATTCTATGACTATAAAAGAAAGAAGGAATCCCTCTCTTATAAGTAGTTCACCTTCAAGAAAGAAAAGAATTGCCCAAGGTTCAGGAACTACAGTTCAACAGGTTAATAAGCTTCTGAAGGACTTTGAGAATATGAAAAAGATGATGAAGCAGATGAAGGGAATGCAGAAGGGATTTAATAAAAAAGGACTCTTTGGTAAATTACCTTTTTAAAGGTTTAATATAAAGCTAAATAAGTAATTAACATAAGATAAAAAGTGTTTTACTATTAAAAGGAGGTGAAACAGATGGCAGTAAAAATGAGATTAAGAAGAATGGGTGCTAAGAAAGCTCCTTTCTACAGAATAGTTGTAGCAGATTCAAGATCACCAAGAGATGGTAGATTTGTAGAAGAAATAGGTTACTATAACCCATTAACTGAACCAGCTACTATTAAGTTTGATGAAGAAAAAGTTAATACATGGTTACAAAATGGTGCTCAACCAACAGACATCGTTAAGAAGCTTTTATCAAGAGCTGGATTAAAGTAGTCACTGGGGGTATAATAAATGAAAGAATTAGTTGAAATTATAGCTAAGTCACTAGTTGATAACCCAGACATGGTTCAAGTTAATGAAATTGCTGGAGAGCAATCTATAATTCTTGAACTAAAAGTTGCACCAGAAGATATGGGAAAAGTAATAGGAAAACAGGGAAGAATAGCTAAAGCTATAAGAACTGTTGTAAAGGCAGCAGCTATAAAAGAAAATAAGAGAGTTGTTGTTGAAATAATATAAGAGTTAGGTGCACCTAACTCTTTTATTTTACAAAAAAATAATCGATAGTAAGTTTGTTGAAAATAAATTTTAGTTTAAAGAATTAATAATATAATAAGGGTAAATATAGATAAAGAGAAAATATGTAATCAGGAGGAAATATCCTATGAAGCAGTTTTTGGCTGTTGGTCAGATAATAAACACTCATGGAATTAAAGGGGAGCTTAAAGTATATCCTTTGACAGATGACATAAAAAGATTTAGAAAGCTTAAGAAGGTTTACATAGATGGAGTAGAAAAGGATGTAGTATGGTGTAAACTACAAGCAGATAAAGTTATACTAAAAATAGAGGGAATAGACTCTATGGATGATGCAGTTAAATATAAACAAAAGTATCTGGAGGTTTCTAGAGAAGATGCGGTTAAACTTCCAGAAGGGAGCTATTTTGTTGCAGATATAATAGGTTGTGAAGTAGTAGATGAAAATGATACAGTTCTTGGAAAGGTTTATGACGTGATCAAGACTCATAGTAATGATGTGTACTGGATTAAAGAACCAAAGGAACTTTTGATTCCAGCCTTAAAAGACATTATAATTAGCATGGATATTGAAGATAGAAGAATAGTTATAAAGCCGGTGGAAGTATGGCAGGCATAGGGATGAAAATTGATATACTAACACTCTTTCCAGATATGTTTAAGATATTTGACCAAAGCATAATAGGGAAAGCTCAAGAAAAATCTATTATAGAGGTAAATACCTTTAATATTCGTGACTATACATTAAATAAACATAAAAAGGTTGATGATTATCCTTACGGTGGAGGTGCAGGAATGGTAATGGCACCTCAGCCTATAGTAGACTGTATAAGAACTGTTAAAAAAAACAATAAGGGTAAGGTGATTTTTTTAGGGCCTAGAGGAAAGACTTTTAATCAAAATATGGCAAGAGAACTTTCAGAGGAATCAGAATTAATTTTCCTATGTGGTCATTATGAAGGGATAGATGAAAGAGTATATTCCTACATTGACATGGAGATATCACTAGGAGACTTTGTTCTTACAGGAGGAGAAATGGCTTGCATACCTATAGTAGATAGTATATGCAGGATGGTGCCAGGAGTCCTCTCAAGCAGTGAAAGCTATACAGAAGAATCTTTTTATAATGGAGTCCTGGAATATCCTCAATATACTAGGCCTGAGGATTTCGAGGGAAAGAGAGTTCCGGAGATTTTAACCTCCGGCCATCATGAAAATATAAGAAAATGGAGAAGACTTCAATCCTTAAAATTAACCAAAGATAGAAGACCAGATTTATTTGCTAAACTAGAATTTTCTAAAGAAGATAGAAAATTGTTGAATAGTGATAAATTTAAGGATTATTAAAGGATTTACAGGAAAAAATTAAATTTAATATTGAAATATATATGTATGTATGATAGAATATTCTTCGTGCTACACAGGCGTTCCGCTGTCTGCAATTATGCTGGGCATGAGCGTCGAATAATTTTTAGGAGGTAATGCACAATGTTAGAAATAATAAGACAAATAGAAGCAGAACAAATCAGAAATGACTTACCAGTATTTAATGTAGGAGATACTGTAAAAGTTCACGTAAGAATTAAAGAAGGTAACAGAGAAAGAGTACAGGTTTTTGAAGGAATAGTTTTAAAAAGACAAAACGGTGGTTTAAGAGAAACTTTCACTGTAAGAAGAGTTGCTTACAACGTTGGAGTTGAAAGAACATTCCCTGTTAACTCTCCTAGCATTGAAAAGATAGAAGTAGTTAGAAGAGGTAAGGTAAGAAGAGCTAAGCTATTCTACTTAAGAGATAGAGTTGGTAAAGCTGCAAAAGTAAAAGAATTAATATAATACAAAAGATGGGGCTTTATAAAGTCCCTTTTTTGTATATTAAGGTGGTGGAGGATTTTGCTTAAAGAGTTAATTGAGTTAGGGAAATCGATGATTATAGCTATTATTGCGGCATTTTTAATTATAACCTTTGTCTTTGAAACTGTAAGTGTGGATGGACACTCTATGGATCCTACTTTAAGTCATAAAGATAGGTTGATTGTAGAGAAGGTTAGTTATTATTTTAGGGCTCCTAAGGCTGGAGATATAGTAGTAATTAAATACCCTGCAAATCCAAAAGAAAAGTTCATTAAAAGAGTTGTTGCAGTAGGGGGAGACAAAGTTAGAATCGAAGGAGACAAATTATATATAAACAACGTACCAAAAGATGAGCCTTATATACTTGAAGCTAATATGAGAGATTTTAATGAGGTAACTGTGCCTGAAAATACGGTTTTTGTTTTAGGCGATAATAGAAATAATAGTAGAGATAGTAGATTTTCCGATGTTGGATTTGTAAGTTACAAAATGGTAGTTGGCAGAGCTGCTCTTAGGATATATCCGTTCAGCAGATTTGGAAAGTTAACTTCTTTTAACGATATAAATGACCTTAGTGTCTTCGCAAATAATAGCTAATTAGAAAGGATATGATAATATGGCTATAAATTGGTTTCCAGGACATATGGCAAAAACTAGGAGAGAAATAAAAGAAAATTTAAAACTTGTAGATGCTATAATAGAAATAAGAGATGCAAGAATTGTAAGATCTAGTAAAAATCCAGATGTAGATGATATATGTGGGAACAAGCCAAGAATAATACTGCTGAACAAAAGTGACTTAAGTGAAGAGAAGGTTACTAGAGAGTGGATTAAAAATTTATCTAAAGATAACATTAGATTAATAGGCGTGAATTGTTTAACTGGAGAAGGATTAAAAGGTATAAGACCTTTAATGAACGATCTTTTAAAAGAAAAACATGGAAGAATGAAAGAGAAGGGTATTGTAAATATAACAGATAGAGTTATGGTTATAGGTATACCCAATGTAGGAAAATCTACATTTATAAATAAAATGGCTAAAAATAACATAGCTAAAACTGGAGATAGACCAGGAGTTACTAAAAGCAAACAGTGGATAAAGACCAAAATTGGTATGGAACTAATGGATACACCAGGAATTTTATGGCCAAAACTAGAAAGTGAGGAAACTCAACTGAACCTAGCTTTCACTGGAGCAATAAAAGATGAAATTATGGATATTGAGGAACTTGCTTTAAAGCTTATAGAAAGACTTCAAAATGAATACCCTGATAGATTAATGGGAAGATATAAGCTTACGGAGTTAAGTGAAGATCCACTAGAAAATATGAATAATATAGGTAGGAAAAGAGGGGCTGTTATATCTGGAGGTCAAATTGACTACAATAGAGTGGCTGTACTACTTTTAGATGAATTTAGAGGTGGAAAGTTAGGTAATATATCATTAGAGAGACCAGAGTAGATCAAGTGGAGAAGCAAGATGGATATAGATATTGTAAAAAAAGATACTAACTTTAGTGAAATAGAAGATAATTTATTTAAGGGGACTGCTAAATTAAATTTTAGCAGCCTTAAAACTTATGTAGCGTATTTGCAACAAAACTACTTTATTACTGATAAAGAAAAATATCAGCAAGTTATGAACTGTTTAAGTATGGATAGTAGAAAAAATGTCCAGAGCTTAGCCTTAAGTCTTGAAAAATTCATATTTAAGAAAGAAAGTGAGATTGATAGGGTTAAGGAGATGTACAGCTTTGATAAGAGCTTTGGCAACTATATATATGTAGCAGGTGTTGATGAGGTTGGAAGAGGTCCTTTAGCTGGACCTATAGCTGCCGGAGCTGTAGTACTAAACTTAAGGCAAAAAGAGGATAGAGAATTAATTCTAGGCATAAAAGATTCTAAAAAACTTTCCGAAAAGAAAAGAGAAGAGTTGTCAAAAATCATAAAGGAAAAGGCAGTAAGTTATAGCATTGCACTTATAAATAATAATGAAATAGATGAAAGAGGAATAGCTTGGTGCAATAATGAAGTCTTAAGACGAGCTGTTAAAGGTTTGAAAGTTGCGCCAGATATTGTTTTATCAGATGGATATGCAGTTAAAAACCTAGATATTTATAATGAATTTATCATAAAAGGTGATATGAAAAGTGCTAGTATAGCATGTGCTTCTATAATTGCTAAGGTATATAGGGATAACCTAATGAAGGAATATAGCAAAGAATTTCCTTACTATGGTTTTGACGGTAACTCTGGATATGGAACTACTGAACATGTGCAGGCTATAAAAAAATATGGTATTTGTAAGATACATAGAAAAAGTTTTTTGAAAAATATAATATAAAATTTAAAATGCAGCAAAAGTCGCAACGGAAGAATGACACTTTCTATTTTTAAGTGTCATTCTTTTTGTTTAAATAAAAGTTATACTTGAAAAGCATCTTTAATAAGACGTATAGACGGATTAGCATTACACTTATTAAGGATGATTTCAATAACATCAAACCTAAAATTAAATTTAAATAGTTTTTTTCGGAGTATATAAGTTTCTGCAGTTTTATAAATTTTTAGCCGCTTTGAATAAGTTACAGCTTCACAGGGACTACCATAGATTGAACCATATCTTGTTTTCACCTCTATAAAACAAATATAATCTCCATCCTTGCCTACTATATCAATCTCACCTAGTTTGCATCTAAAGTTTTTATCTAGTACTGTATAGCCTATCTGCCTCAAATAAGTCTCAGCAATATCTTCGCCCAGGGAACCAATATCCTTGTTAAAAGAATGCATAAATTCGCTCCTTTCATAGATTTTCAATTGTTATATAATTATTCTGATAAATAATAACCACTTCTACTGTATAAAATTTAGATACATTGGCATGTTTTAATTTTAGCAATATTACCTCCATTTGTAAATATAATAGATGGATTTCATACAATTTTTTCCATAGGGGTAATTAAGGGATATTTTATAAGGGATATAGACTATTTAGTATAAAGTTTTAAGAAATAGTATATAAAAGCATATATCTGTCAAGAATCTAGTGGAGGTGATATTATGGCTGTTACAATTAATACTGCTGCATTTTCAGGTATTGAAGGAGTTTTAGTTTCCGTAGAGGTAGATCTTGAGAGAGGGCTGCCTTGTTTTAGTATAGTAGGCCTTCCAGATACTTCTGTGAAAGAGTCTAAGGAAAGAGTCAGAGCTGCAATAGTAAACTCTGGTTTTGAGTTTCCTATCAAAAGAATAGTTATAAACTTAGCTCCCGCAGACATAAAGAAGGTAGGAGCTTTATTTGATTTACCTATAGCATTAGGAATTTTAATGGCCACGGAACAGATAACTTTTGAAGATGCTAAAAATTTTTTGATAATGGGAGAATTATCTCTATCGGGAAAGCTAAAAAGAGTTAGGGGAGTATTACCGATTACTATTGAAAGTATAAATGAAGGAATAAATAATTTCATTTTACCTATGGAAAATGCAGAAGAATGTTCCGTAGTTAAAAATACTAGGGTTTATGCCTTTGAAAGTTTAAAGCAAGTAATAGAATATATTAAATATAGAGATTTGATGCCATATGAGTACATCAATAATGCTGAATCAAGTAGGAGTAGTTTAGATTTTGAAGATATATTAGGACAGGAGAGCTGTAAAAGGGCTATAGAAGTAGCTGCTGCTGGAAACCATAATGTAGCTATGTTTGGACCTCCGGGATCTGGAAAAACCATGATAGCTCAAAGAGTGCCAACTATATTACCAACCTTAAGTTATGAGGAAGGATTAGAAGTTACTAAAATTTATAGCGTATCAGGAAATTTAGAAAAGTCTAAGGGATTTATAAATCAGCGGCCCTTTAGAAGTCCACACCATACCATTAGCAACATAGGACTAGTAGGTGGAGGCAATAATTTAATGCCAGGAGAAGTTTCTCTTGCTCACAATGGTGTTTTATTTCTAGATGAAATACTAGAGTTCAAAAGGAATGCATTAGAAGTTTTAAGACAGCCCCTTGAAGATAGAAAGGTGACTATTTGCAGAGGAAGTGGAAAGGTAACTTACCCTTGCAATATTATGGCTGTAATTTCTACAAATCCTTGTCCTTGTGGGTATTATGGATCAGCAAAGCAGTGCTCTTGCGGAGAATTTGAAAGAAGGAGATATATGAAAAAGTTATCTGGACCTCTTCTTGACAGAATTGATTTATTCTGCTTTGTTAATCCTTTGTCTTATGATGAGATTAAAGCTAAAGCAAAGGGGGAATCATCTAAAGAAATTAGGGTTAGAGTTGAGAAAGCTAGAGAACTTCAAAAAAATAGATTTAAAGAGGAAAACATATATTGCAACGCACAAATGGATGGAAAACTCATAAGAAAATACTGTAAGTTAAATAGCAAAAGTAATAATATCTTAGAAAAAATCTATAATAGATATACCTTAAGTACTAGAGCCTACAGCAGAATATTAAAAGTAGCTCGTACTATAGCAGATTTATATGAAAGAGAAGCTATAGTAGAAAGTGATATTATTGAAGCACTTCAGTATAGAAGGTTTTTAAATCAGGAGATAATTTAGTGTTATAAAATAAATCCGGCGGTAGTTAGATAAATGCCGTCAGATTTATTTTATTTAATCACATATATTATAGCTTGTGGTAAGTTTCTTTTAAAAGAAGAGCATCTTTTTCAAGTAAAGGACTTTCGCAGATTATGCAGCCTCTTACATTAAAGTTTTTTAAAGCTCTTAGGCATTCTACATAATTAAAATCACTTTCCAAGAAGGGAAGATGATTTCTCTCGCCCTTTTCACTGTAGTTAATGCCAGATATATGCATGTGTAAATCCTCCAAGGCTTCTTTGCCTAATTCCCCTTTTATATACTGAAGGATTTCAGAAAAATCATTGTATGTTTTAAGTTTACCATTATATCTAGCATGAATATGAGAAAAGTCAATACACAACTTGCAAGTACTAATTTCTTTACATAAGGAAGTTAACTCTTTTAAATCTCCAAATTGACTTCCCTTACCTGTAGTTTCTAATCTATAATCTACTCCGATTTTAGGAAGTCTGAGAAGATTTTCTTTTATTGTATCATAAGTCTCTGACGGAGAATCCTTCAAATAAAATCCTGGATGGAAAATTAGACTCCTTCCCTGTACTTTAAGTAAGCCTTCAGCACCCTTTATTATTCGTTCTATAGACTGAAGCTGTTTTTCAATATCGTCTGCGTTTAGGTTTATGTAATAAGATCCATGAGCAGATAAGTAGAAGTTATTCTCTATTTTAGCTTTTAGTATAGTATCTTTATTTTTATCTGTAACATTTACAGAGCGAACAAAAGGAAGTTCCATAGCATGAAGATCTAAGGTTTTTAGATACTTAATAGCAGAAGAATAGTTGAATTTTTGGGCGGCTTCTCCAATTGGAAGACCGGAAATTCCAAATAGCAAATTATCCATAAAAGCACCTCTCTATAAATTTGTTTAAATAAATAACTTAAGCACTTTAAAGCTCCATCACTTCTAAATCATTAGGTACTAATATGTTTCCCTTAAAATGTTGGCTTCCTTCCTCAGTGTAGAGTCTTTTTTTATTTTCAAGGTTTTTGTCTTCAGAATGAATTAAAATTATATTTTTAACATAAAGTTTTTCAGCATTTTCACAGGCATCTTTTACAGTAGAGTGAAACTTTTCGTAAGGATGAAAGATATCTCTCTGTGAATATAAACAGAAGGCTTCATGTATAAGATAATCTACATTATTTGAGTATTTAGATAAGTTGCCATTATAAGGCTCGTCACCTAGGAATGTTAGAACCTTACTGTTATTAAGTTCAGTAGTAAATCCGTACTGAAGGTGTTTATTACTTTTTATATCAAAGAAAGTAAAATTCCAATGAAGTATATTAAAACAGCTTTCATCTTCTATGGAAATAAATAATATTCTATCGTCTATAAAATTTGTAAATTTCTTTTGTAAAAGTAAATTACAAATATTTCTAATTATGTTCTCCACATCTTTATGACAGTATATATATAAATTTTCTTCATAATTTTCATTTAATATTTGCTGAGCAACAGCTCGTATAATCCAAACTATACCAGTAATATGGTCATTGTGACTGTGAGATATAAAAACATTATGAATTTTATTGATTGAAATACCTGCTTTTTCTAAATTGGTAAGAATAGTGTTTCCGCCACCAGTGTCTACAAGAAAATGCTCTTCACCCTTTGAGAGTGTAAAACAGCTATTATAGCATTTTGTAACCATTGCGGACCCTGTGCCTAGTATAGTTAGTTTTTCCAAGTTCAAAAACTCCTTCCGTAATTTTATTTTTTGAACAAGTATTAATATAACATATAACTTACTAAATAAGAAAGAGTTTTAGGTAAAAAAAGATAAAATTGAATAAAAAGAATCAGTTATGACAAGAATTCTTACATAAAATTAAATAAGGAGAAAAATATGAATATATACGATTTATGGTTTAGTTCAGTAAGTTTATCCAGTAAAATTAAGCTGGATTTAATAAAAAAATTCATCAACACAGAAGAACTGTGGAATGATACCTTCTATAACGCAAATAAAACATTGTTAAATGATAGAGATAAAAAGATTAAATACAATTTAAAAAAGGCTTGGGACAAAGAATTGTTAGAAAGCTTGATAGTGAAGATTAAAAGTAAAAACATAGAAGCTACAACATTTAATGAGGATATATATCCTAAAGCATTAAAAAACTATGATGATTCCCCTAGTATATTATTTTACAAAGGTGATATAAATAAGCTTAATATGGGGATTAATGCTGCCATCATTGGTTCTAGGAACTTTACAAGCTATGGAAAAGATGCTGCAAGGTTAATAAGTAAAGAAATTTCTATAAATAACATAAATGTTATAAGCGGAATGGCTAGAGGCATTGACACATTTGCACACGAAAGTTCCATAGAAAATGGAGGCTTTACCTGTGCAGTATTAGGTTCAGGTATTGATGTAGTGTACCCTAGGGAAAATAAAAAATTATACGATATTATATCAGAAAAGGGATGTATTGTTTCAGAGTTTTTACCAGGCACAAGACCTTTCTCTTATAATTTTCCAATAAGAAATAGAATTATAAGTGGTTTAAGTGATATTGTAATTGTTGTTGAAGCTAGTGAAAAGAGTGGTTCTCTTGTAACAGCAGGGATAGCCTTAGAACAGGGCAAGGAAATTGTAGCAGTACCTGGGTCCATATTTTCTGAACAAAGTAAAGGTACTAATAAGTTAATCAGAGATGGTGCATATCCTTTTACAGGTTTTGAAGATTTATTTAGAATTTTAAATGTAGACTATATGATAAAGAATAATATTAAAGTTAACAAAATAGAAGGCGTAAAAAAGAAAATATGTGATATTTTAGGCGATAGGCCTACACATATAGACGATATATTTGGAAGAACCAATATTGACATAAAACAATTATATGAGTTATTATTTGAATTGCAGCTTGAAAATGTAGTAATATGTCTTTCAGGTAACTATTATGTAAAAGTGGAAAGTACAGTATAAGTATGCTATTCTGATAAAATAAGGTATATTTATTTGAATAGAGAATAGTATTTAGTAAATATAAAGAAAATAATTATATAATTAGATATATTTCTAAATAAGGGGGTGTAAACACTTTGGTGAGACTTGTGCTTACCAGAGTACGAGATGGGACAAAAATTGGTTATAGTTGAATCACCGGCAAAGGCAAAAACCATAGGAAAATATTTAGGAAAAAATTATGTAGTAGAAGCGTCCATGGGTCATGTTAGGGATCTTCCCAAAAGTCAATTGGGAGTTGATATAGATAATGAGTACAATCCTAAATATATAACAATAAGAGGAAAGGGAGAACTGCTTGATAAACTAAGAAAAGAAGCTAAAAAGAGTGAAAAAATATATTTAGCAACAGACCCTGATAGGGAAGGAGAGGCAATTTCTTGGCATTTAGCTCACATATTAAAGTTAGATGAAAAGGAAAAGTGTAGAATAGAGTTTAATGAAATTACTAAAAATGCTATTAAAAATGCAATAAAAACTCCTAGACAGATAAATTTAAATGTAGTAAATGCTCAACAAACTAGGAGGGTTTTAGACAGATTAGTTGGTTATAAAATAAGTCCAATATTATGGCGTAAGGTAAAGTGGGGTTTAAGTGCAGGAAGAGTTCAATCTGTAGCACTAAGAATGATATGTGATAGAGAAAAAGAGGTAACTAACTTTAAACCAAAGGAATACTGGACTATAGAGTGCTCAGTACATAAGGAAAAGGAAAAAAAGTCCTTTACAATAAGGCTTACTACTCTAGATAAAAAGAAACTAGATATAAATAATAAAGAAGAAGTAGATAAGATAATAAAAGATTTGGAAAATGGAGAATTTCTCGTTAAAACTGTTAAAAAAACTGCTAAAAGTAAAAATCCATTGCCACCTTTTACAACAAGTACTCTGCAACAGGATGCTTATAAAAAATTGAATTTTGCAACTAAGAGAACCATGTCTATAGCTCAGCAATTGTATGAAGGAGTAGATATCAAGGGATATGGTGCAGTAGGTCTCATAACTTATATGAGAACAGACTCAGTGAGAATATCTAATGAGGCACAAGCTGCTAGCAGAAGCTTCATTTCAAGTAACTTTGGAGAAGAGTATATACCAAAGGAACCTAGAAAATTTAAAGGCAAGAAGAATGCACAGGATGCTCACGAAGCTATAAGACCTACAAATGTTGAAATAACTCCTGAAATTGCTAAGGCAAGCTTAAAGGATGATCAGTATAAATTATACTCACTTATATGGAAGAGATTTGTAGCTAGTCAAATGGCTACTTGTATAATGGATGTAACTTCTGTTAACATAGTAAACGGGCAATATGGATTAAAGGCAAGTGGGTCTATAGTAAAATTTGATGGATTCATGAAGGTGTATGAATATGCAACAGAAGAAGAAAAAGAGGATATTAATCTGCCAAAGCTAGAAGAAGGAGATATATTAATAAAGAAATCTGTTGATGGAAAACAGCATTTTACACAGCCACCATCTAGATTTTCGGAAGCTACCCTTGTAAAGACTCTTGAGGAAAACGGAATTGGAAGACCCAGTACCTATTCACCTATTATATCTACATTGCTTGAAAGAAAATATGTAGAAAGAGAAAAGAAAACACTAAAGCCAACTGAGTTAGGAGATATAGTTAATAATATACTTAGTGAATTCTTTAAACAAATTGTTGACTTAGAATTTACAGCTGAAATGGAACAAAAGTTGGATGATGTAGAAGAAGGAAAAGAGAATTGGAATAGGGTAGTAGATGAGTTTTTTACACCTTTAAAAGAAGCCATAGACATAGCAGAAAAAGAAGTAGCAAAGATAACTATTGAAGATAAGGTTACAGATATATTGTGTGATAAATGTGGAAAGAACATGGTTATAAAGCAGGGACGATTTGGAGATTTTCTTGCATGCCCAGGATATCCAGACTGTAAGAATACAAAGCCTATTGTAGAAGAACTAGATGTGAAATGTCCAAAATGCGGAGGAAAGGTTCTAGTTAAAAAAAGCAAAAAGGGCAGGAAGTTTTTTGGATGTAGTAATTATCCAGATTGTGATTTTGTAAGTTGGTTTGAGCCTGTGGAAGAAAAATGCACTGTTTGTGGCAGTTTTATGGTTAAGAAATATAGTAAATCAAAAGGGGATTATATACAGTGTGCAAATAATGAATGTAAGCATGTAGAAGAGAAGGTTTCAAAGGTTAACACTGATCAAGGTAACGAAAATACTATAGACACTAAAAATAAAGCTAAAAGTGATGAAGAAAAGGAATAAAAGAAGCTTAACTAATAAGAAAAAAAAATTAAAATGTCGAATTTTACAAAAAGGATGTTGAAATATAATAATTAGTATGTTATTATAATTAAAGAATAAGAAATAATTCTAAATATTTTAAAAAGTCAAAATAATCAATTCGATAACTATATTCAGCTTAAACTGATAGAGATATGCAAGATAACTTTTATAATTTTGTTAAAACAAAATTATTAGTCAAGCAAGGTTATTGGAATAGATGGAAATAAGAAGGAGGAATACAAATGACATCATTGTTAACTAAAACAAGAATGTTAAACAAAATACTGCAAAAGTCTGGTACTGAGCCAGTAGTTTTTGATGATATATGTAATTTATTAAGTGAAGTATTATCATGCAATGTTTATATTATAAGCGAAATGAGATTTCCAGAGTCCTATAATAACAAACTATTAAATATCCATGAAACTCTTTCAAATCTAACTAATCATGGTGAGTGTGTTTTTGATGAAGAGAAAGCATGCGGTATAGAAAACAAATTAACTACAATAGTGCCTATAAACGGAAATAGAGAAAGACTTGGTACTTTACTAGTTGCTAGATTTGATGAAGAGTTCGGAGAAGATGACTTAGTTTTAGCAGAATATAGTGCTACTATTATAGGAATTGAAATATTAAGAGCTAAACATGATGAAATAGAAGAAGAGGCTAGAAAGAAAGCCGTTGTACAGCTTGCTATAGGTACTTTATCCTATTCAGAATTAGAAGCAGTAGAACATATTTTTAATGAACTAGATGGAAGTGAAGGGTTACTAGTAGCATCTAAAATAGCTGACAAAGTTGGAATAACAAGATCAGTAATAGTAAACGCTTTAAGAAAATTTGAAAGTGCAGGAGTTATTGAATCAAGATCCTTGGGTATGAAGGGAACTCATATAAGAATATTAAATGAAAAATTAATAGATGAGCTTAAGAAGATAAGATAAAAGACTAATTAAGTTATTTGTTAGATTTTTAATGCAAATTGAAGTAAAAGCAAATCTTCAAATAAGAGTTTAGATTAAAATAATCTAAACTCTTATTTTTTCTAGCATCTAGTATAAAGAGTATAAAACTGTTAATAATAAAATAGTAATCATAGCATACTATTAAAAACTAAATGCTATAGTATAAATAATTGTAAATATAGCCATATAAATTTAAAAATTTTGTTGAATACCTTAATACCTTGTGATATACTACATAAGGTAAGAAAATACACACATTACCCAATTCGGAAAAGGGTGCTCGAAAGGGTATTTTACGAATATGACGGTAGTGGAGGGAAAACCTAGGAGGGAAAATATTATGTCAGTTATTTCAATGAAACAATTACTAGAAGCAGGTGTTCATTTTGGACATCAAACAAGAAGATGGAACCCTAAGATGGCTCCATACATATTCACAGAAAGAAACGGAATCTACATAATTGATTTACAAAAAACAGTTAAAAAAGTTGAAGAAGCTTATGATTTCGTTAAGAGTGTTGCAACTGAAGGAAAAGATATCCTTTTTGTTGGAACTAAAAAGCAAGCTCAAGAAGCTATTCAAGAAGAATCAGTAAGATCAGGTATGCACTTCGTTAACAATAGATGGCTTGGTGGAATGATGACTAACTTTACAACAATTAAAACAAGAATAGGTAAGTTAGAAGAGTTAGATAGAATGGAAGAGGACGGAACTTTCGAAGTTCTTCCAAAGAAAGAAGTTATAAAGCTTAAGAATGAAAGAGAAAAGTTAGAAAAGAACTTAGGCGGAATTAGAAACATGGACGCTAGCAACATAGGAGCATTATTTGTTGTTGATCCAAGAAAAGAAAAAAATGCTATATCAGAAGCTAAAACACTTGGAATTCCAGTTGTAGCTATCGTAGATACTAACTGTGATCCAGATGAAGTTGATTACGTAATACCTGGAAATGATGATGCAATAAGAGCTGTAAAATTAATAACAGCTAAAATTGCAGATGCTATCATAGAGGGAAGACAAGGTGAACAATTAGCTGAATAATTTATTAGGGTAGATGAAGAATTGTAATTCTTCATTTACCTTTTAAATTAAGTTTAAAATAGGAGGAATTTACAATGATAACTGCACAGATGGTAAAAGAGTTAAGAGAAATGACTGGAGCAGGCATGATGGACTGCAAAAAAGCTTTAAGCGAATCTAACGGAGATATTGAAAAAGCTGTAGAGATATTAAGAGAAAAAGGATTAGCAGCTGCAGCTAAAAAAGCTGGAAGAATAGCAGCTGAAGGTATAGTTAAGACATATGTTTCAGAAGACGGAAAAGTTGCTTCAATAGTAGAAGTTAACTGTGAAACTGACTTCGTTGCAGTAAACGAAGATTTTGTTACATTTGCTGATAACGTTGCAAAACAAGCAGCTCAAACTAATGCTAATACTATAGAAGAGTTAGTTGCGGAAAAATACATAGCTGATGAAAGCAAGACAGTTACAGAAACAGTAACAGGATTAATTGCAAAAATCGGAGAAAATATGGCAGTTAGAAGATTCCAAAAGCTAACTGTTGAGCAAGGAGCTATATCAAGCTATATTCATGGTGGCGGAAGAATAGGTGTTCTTGTAAAGTTAGAGTGTGAAAAAGAAAGCGAACTTTTAAAAGAATTAGCTAAGGATGTAGCTATGCAAGTAGCAGCAACTAATCCTTTATTCTTAAATAGAGAAGCAGTAGATAACGAAGCATTAGAAAAAGAAAAAGAAATCTACAGAGTTCAGGCTTTAAATGAAGGAAAACCTGAGAAAATAGTAGAAAAAATGGTTGTAGGAAGAATTCAAAAATACTATAAAGAAAACTGTTTAGTTGAGCAGGTTTATGTAAAAGACCCTGATACAACTGTTGAAAAATACCTTCAAGCAAAATCAAAAGAAATTGGAGCTCCAATAAAGGTAGCTGCTTTTGTAAGATTTGAAAAAGGTGAAGGAATCGAGAAGAAGGAAGAGAACTTTGCTGAAGAAGTTGCAAAACAAATGCAGAGTAAATAGTAATTGAAAAGAGAACACTGCGTGTTCTCTTTTTTTAAAGTATAAACCTTAATACATATGTAATTTTTGACAATTTGGAGGTATAATATATGTATAATGCTAAATATAGGAGAGTAATGCTAAAACTTTCAGGAGAAGCTTTAGCAGGTAGTAAAGGATTTGGTATAGACTTTGATGTTACTACTCAAATAGCAAAAGAGATTAAAGCACTAGTAGATATGGGTGTAGAAGTAGGAGCGGTAGTAGGTGGAGGCAATATCTGGAGAGGAAGAAGCGGAGAAGGAATGGATAGAACTACTGCGGACTACATGGGTATGCTTGCAACATGTATAAACGCTTTGGCTCTTCAGGATTCCTTAGAAAACTTAGGGGTAAATACTAGAGTTCAAACTGCTATTGAGATGAGAGAGGTTGCAGAGCCTTTTATAAGAAGAAGAGCTATGAGACATTTGGAAAAAAACAGAGTAGTAATTTTTGCTGCAGGCACAGGAAATCCATATTTTTCAACAGATACTACTGCTGCATTAAGAGCTGCTGAAATAGAAGCGGATGTTATACTTCTTGCAAAAAAAGTTGACGGAGTATATGACAAAGATCCATACAAATACAGTGATGCCAAGAAATTTGATAAGTTAAACTATATCGAAGTACTTGAAAAGGGACTTCAAGTTATGGATTCTACAGCAACATCATTATGTATGGATAACAACATACCTATATTAGTATTTGGATTAGAACAACCAGAAAACATAAGAAAAGCAATACTAGGTGAAAAAATAGGAACCTTAGTGTCTAAAGAATAAAAATAAGGGAGGTATTTTCTATGATTAAAGACATTATAAAAGTTTCTGATGAAAAAATGAATAAAACAATTACTGTTTTAAAAAAAGAATTGGCTTCAATGAAAGCGGGAAGAGCAAACCCTGCAATGCTAGATAAAATAGAAGCAGAGTATTACGGAACAATGACACCACTAAATCAATTAGGCAACATATCTATTCCAGAGCCAAGAATACTTGCTATTCAGCCATGGGATAAGGGTGCCTTTAAATCTATTGAAAAAGCAATTTTAAAATCAGACCTTGGAATAAACCCATCTAGCGATGGTGAGATAATAAGACTTATTATACCAGAGCTAACAGAAGAAACAAGAAAAAACTTAGTGAAAAACGTTAAAAAAACTGGTGAAGAATCCAAGGTTGCTATTAGAGCAATAAGAAGAGATTGTAACGATAAAATTAAAGCTCTAAAGAAAGAAAATGAAGTATCTGAGGATGAAATGAAAAAGGCAGAAGAAGATATTCAAAAGAGAACTGATAGCTTCATTAAAGAAATAGATAAATTACTTGAAGCTAAAGAAAAAGAAATTATGTCAATATAACTTATCTAAACCTGCGGATTCGCAGGTTTTTGTTAATACATAAATCATTAAGATATAACTTAATCACAATTATGAATGGAGAATGGCGTATGTTAAAATTTTTTAGTTCAAAAAAAAGCAATGAAGATTTTGAGCATATACATATTGACATGGATAATATACCGAAACATATAGCTATTATCATGGATGGTAATGGGAGATGGGCTAAAGAAAGAAAGTTACCAAGAACTATGGGACATAAGGCAGGAGTAGAAACTATAAGAGATATTGTAAAGGAATGCAGTAACTTAGGTGTAAAGTATTTAACCCTATATGCATTTTCTACAGAAAATTGGCGGAGACCAAATGAAGAAGTTAATGCACTTATGAATCTTCTAGTTCAGTATTTAAGGAAAGAATTTAAAGAGCTAAACGACAATAATGTTGTTATTAATCATATTGGAGATATATCAAAATTACCTGTACTCTGTCAACAGGAACTGCTAGAGGCCTATAACAATACTAAAGATAACAGTGGTTTAGTTCTAAATCTAGCTTTAAATTACGGTGGGAGAGATGAACTAATAAGGGCTTTTAAAACAATTTGTAAAGATATAAAGGACGGCAAAATTAGTGAAGAAAATATTAATGAAAAAATGGTGTCGGATTATTTATATACAGTAAATATGCCAGATCCAGATTTAATAATAAGGCCTAGCGGAGAGCAAAGAATAAGTAATTTTTTACTATGGCAATGTGCTTATTCAGAATTTTGGTATTCAAATATAAAATGGCCAGATTTCAAGGTAGAACACCTTCATAAGGCTATTCACGATTACCAAAGCAGGGATAGAAGATTTGGGAATGTTAAGTAACAGGTAAAATTGGAGAATTAAAAATTGCCATTAATTTTTCTCCTAAAGTGGGTAAATATTTTGCTTATGTTAAGGTGAAAATTATAGAATATAAGCAAAGGAATAAAATGAAAGCTTAGGAGATGATAAGATGAACAGTAGGTATGTAGGGGCATTGATATTGGCGCCCTTTATTGTCTTCCTATTTATAGGAGGAGTATACTTAAAATATGCTATAATGCTTTTATCCTTAGTAGGTATGCATGAATTTTATAAAGTTTTAAAAGAAAAAAACATAAATGCAATAAGCTGGGCGGGATATATACTTTGTATAATATATTATTTAACGCTAAATAAAGAAGCTAATTTTGAAATGTTATTTTTCTTTTTGATTATTACGGTTTTTATAATCATGTGCGTTCCGGTATTGGACATAGAGTATAATTTTATTGACATAGGAACTACTTTACTTGGATTCTTTTATGTAGCTATATTTTTTAGTTTCATTGTTTTGGTTAATAATAAAGTCTATGGAAACTATTTAGTTTGGCTTATATTTATTTCCTCATGGTTCTGTGATACTGCTGCCTATTATGCTGGCAGAGCCTTTGGAAAGAGAAAATTATGTCCTAAAGTAAGTCCGAAGAAGACTGTGGAAGGTTCTATTGGCGGGATGTTAGGCAGCATGATAGCCTGTGGAGTATTAGGAGCTGTGGTTATATCAAAGGGGATATCCATTCCAATGTATCACTTTTTTATTATAGGAGCAGTTTGTGGAGTTTTCTGCCAGTTTGGAGATTTAGCTGCTTCTTCAATAAAGCGCTATGTGGGAGTAAAAGATTATGGTAAGTTAATTCCAGGTCATGGAGGAATTCTAGACAGATTTGATAGTATACTTTTCGCATCTGTAGTCGTATATTATTATTTGACATTTATTGTAGGGATGTAATGCTACAAATTAAAATGAGGATTTAGAGTAGTTTAAAATTACTTTAAATCCTCATTTTAATTTAAGCTCTAATGGGCAATAATTTTTAATCTTTATCACTTAATTATGGTTATGATAAACTAATATTTATATATAGTATTTTATCCTATAATAATATATAATCATATCTATGAATATAATATTATTATAGAGCACTTGTTTTATGGGGATAGGGTACTTGAATGCAGTATATTTAAAATATAAGAAAATAGGATATTGTTTCACTGTTCTAATAGTATTTATAATCTTTACGCTTTTAATAAAATATTATTTTAAGCCTTTTTTTATTATAATAGTTACTATTTTTTTCTCCCTGCCAATACAAAACATATTAAGTAAGAATAATTTATTTAATAATAAGGTAAATGCTTTGATAAGTATAATAGTCGTCAATAGTTTGTTTTTTATGGCTGTACTGTTTATTGGCAACTTTATATATCAAGCTGTCAATTCCTTTCTTAGAGATTTCACAGACTTAACTTTAAGTATACAAAATACTCTAGAAACAGTAAGTAAAGTAACTAATATAAACTTAAATGAGCTAAAAAATAGCTTGGTGAACGGATATGGAAATATTGTAAATAGTAATTTTATAAAAAAAGGGGCTGCATACACTACTGATAGCTTATTTGCATACTTTATAGGGAATATGACTGCTTACTTTATTTTAGTAGATAAATATGATATAGTTAATCGTATCAAAAAACTAATGCCTCAGGGCAAAGCCTATTTAGTTAAAAATAAGTTAGAAGATATAAATAAGGTATTTAAGGTAGAAGCAGCATTAGTTTTAGTTACAACTATAGAAACTATCATTGGTTTCATGATACTTAATATCAAAAACTTCATACCTCTCGGTATCTTATGTGGTATTTTTGATATATTACCCTACGTAGGAACAATAATGATATTTTTGCCACTAATTTTTTATAAAATGCTTATTAAAGAATATGTAATAGCTTTTGGGTTAACTTGTCTATATGCATTACTTGTGGTTAATAGACAAATATTAGAGACTAAATTCATTAGTGACAGACTTGCAGTTCACCCGTTATTTATTATATTGTCTCTTTATATAGGTATTAAGGTTTTTGGTATTATAGGCATGTTCGTAGGACCCCTATATGTAATTACTGTAAAGGAAATACTGACAAACTGAAGCTTGCAGAGAATTAGGAGATGTTAAGATGAAAAGAATTACTATACTTGGAGCTACAGGCTCAATAGGAACGCAGACTCTTGAGGTGATAAGAAGAGAAAGAGAAAAATTTCACCTAGTTGCTGTCTCCGCAAATAATAGTTGTAAAAAGATAATTGGTATAATAAATGAGTTTAATCCCAGCTATGCTGTACTAAGTAACGAGAAGGCTTATGAAGAAGTAAGAGATTATTGTGTAAACAATAACCTTAAAACAAAAATTTTACTTGGAATGGAAGGATTAAATACTATATCAACTCTTCCAGAGGTAGATGTTGTTGTGACTTCTGTAGTAGGAATGATAGGTTTAGTTCCTACGCTTAAGGCAATTGAAGCTGGAAAGGATATAGCTTTGGCAAATAAAGAGACTTTGGTAGTTGCTGGAAAGCTAGTTATATCTGAAGCAGAAAAATATAATGTGAAGATACTTCCTGTAGATTCAGAACATAGTGCAATTTTCCAGTGCTTACAGGGTAATAAAAGAGAAGATGTAAGAGAGCTATTACTAACTGCTTCTGGAGGTCCTTTTAGAGGACGGAAAAGGGAAGAACTTTTACAGGTTACTGTTGAGGAAGCATTAAAACATCCAAGATGGGACATGGGAAAAAAGATATCTATTGACTCAGCTACTCTTATGAATAAAGGACTTGAGGTTATAGAGGCACATTGGCTGTTTGATGTAGACTATGATAATATTAAGGTAGTAGTTCATCCGCAGAGTGTTATACATTCCATGGTTGAATATAAAGATGGAAGTGTTGTAGCTCAACTTGGAAGTACTGATATGAAGCTTCCTATTCAATACGCTCTTAATTATCCTGATAGAGAAGAAGCGATTGTAGCTAAGTTGGACTTTTACGATATGGAGAATCTAACCTTTGAAAAACCAGACTTAGAGACCTTTAAGCCTCTTAAACTTGCTTATAAGGCTGGAAAAATTGGTGGTACCATGCCTGCCATATTAAACGCTGCCAATGAGGCTGCAGTAGAATTATTTCTATCTAAAAGAATTAAATTCTTAGATATAGGTAATATATTAGAGGAATGCATGAGTCGTTTTGAGGTTATTGATAATTATAGCTTAGAGGACATACTGAATATAGATAAAGAAGTTAAACAGTATGTTATAAACAAATTTGGTGTAGATAGATAAATTAATAGACAAAAAATAACTTAACATAGTTAGGAGGAATATTATTTGTATATTGTATGGGCGATTATAGCTTTTGGAGTTTTAGTTATAATTCATGAACTTGGTCATTTCACTTTGGCAAAATTAAATGGAATTAAGGTGGAAGAATTTGCTATAGGCATGGGTCCAAAGCTTTTTGGAATAAAAGGAAAGGAAACTACATACTCAATTAAGCTTCTTCCTATAGGTGGATATGTAAAAATGCTTGGAGATGAGGGAGAAAGTTCAGACCCTAGGGCCTTTAATAATAAAAAGCCTCTTCAAAAGTTAAGTGTAGTTATTGCAGGACCTATAATGAATTTTATTCTTGGAATAGTTCTCTTTGCAGTTATAGCTGGACTCAGAGGATATTTATCTCCGGTAGTTGACAAGGTAGTTCCTAATCAACCTGCTGCTGTTATGGGCATACAGGCGGGAGACAAGATAACTAAAGTTAACAACTCAAAGGTTTCAACCTGGGAAGACTTTGTTACAGGTGTATATGTTTCCTCCGGAAGTCCCTTGGATATAACCTATGTAAGGGATAACAAAGTCAATAATGTTAGAGTTGTACCGGTAAAAGATCCTAAGGAAAACAGATATATAGTTGGAATTTACCCTACAATGGTAGAAAAGCCAACTGTTTCTCAATCTATAGCCTATGGATTTAAAGAAACTAACTCTTTAGTTAAGCAAACTTTAGGTTTCTTTAAAACTCTCTTTAAAGGAAAAGCTTCTGCAAGTGATGTAGGAGGACCTTTAACTATAATAAAGGTTTCCGGTGCAGCAGCTAAAGCAGGTATTTTAAGTCTTGCTGCCTTTGCAGCTTATATTAGTATTCAACTAGCAATATTCAATATTATACCTTTTCCAGCCTTAGATGGAGGGTATATACTGTTATTTTTATTTGAAATTATTACTGGTAAAAAGGTTGATGATAATAAAGTAGGAGTTATAAACTATATAGGGTTTGCTATATTGATGACTCTTATGGTATTAGTCACTATTAAAGATATTTTATATCCTATTAAGATTTAGATGAAGTGAAGATAGGTATTAGTGAGAAATAATATGAATTTGGGAATTGGAGAGAGGAAATTTTAAATAAAGGGTTATCTTTCTTTTGTGGAAAGAAAATTTACTTATTTTAACTTTATATTTTCAATTCCCAATTTCTGCAAAGGGGTTGTAACAAGTGAGTAGAGTTAAAACTAAAAAAATTAAAGTGGGAAATACATACATAGGTGGCGATGCACCAGTTACTGTTCAGTCTATGACTAATACAGATACTAGAAATTCAGAAGCTACTGTTGCTCAAATTGTTCAGCTTCAAGAAGCTGGTTGTCATATAATTAGGTGCGCTGTGCCAGATATGAGTGCTTGTGAATCTATAAAGGAAATAGTGAAACACATAAACATTCCATTAGTAGCAGACATCCATTTTGATTATAGATTAGCACTAAAATCTATTGAAAATGGGGTATCTGCACTTAGGATAAACCCAGGAAACATTGGTAGTATAGAAAAAGTGAGAGAAGTAGCTAAGGCTGCAAAAGATAGGGGGATTCCTATAAGAATAGGAGTTAACTCTGGTTCTCTTAAGAAAAATATATTAGAAAAGTACGGTAGAGTGTGTCCGGAAGCGCTAGTAGAAAGTGCCTTAGAACATGTTAGAATTCTAGAAAATGTTAACTTTGATGATATTGTTCTATCAATAAAATCCTCTAATGTTCAGCAGATGATAGAAAGTTACAGAATGATTTCTAAAGAAGTAAAATATCCACTTCATTTAGGGGTCACTGAGGCTGGGACTATTTGGAGGGGAACTATTAAATCTAGTATAGGTATAGGAACCCTATTGGCGGAAGGTATAGGTGATACTATAAGAGTATCCTTAACTGGTAACCCAGTAGAAGAAGTTAGAGTAGGACGAGAAATTTTAAAAACCTTTTGCTATATAAATGAAGGGATAGAATTTATTTCATGCCCTACCTGCGGAAGAACTGAAATAGATTTAATAAGCATAGCAGAAGAGGTGGAAAAAAGACTTGTAAACTATAATAAAAATATAAAGGTAGCTGTAATGGGATGTGTAGTAAATGGACCAGGAGAAGCTAGAGAAGCAGATATAGGAATAGCTGGTGGCAGAGGAGAAGGTCTTATTTTTAAGAAAGGTGAAATAGTTAAAAAGGTAAAAGAGGAAGAATTAGTAGATGAACTAATTGAACAAATAAAAAGTATGTAGTAAATAGAAAAATTAGGGGTTAAGAATTAAAAGTGGGAAGGATATAAGTAGAATGATGAATGAACTTCATTCAATGGGCAATAATATAACTAAGAAGGATAAAAAAGTTTAATCTAGATGACTTTATAGGCTTCTAAAGACTAATTAGTTACCTCTCTCTAATCCATGGCTTTGTTAATATGCTAACTTTTTCTTGAAATAACCATTCTAGTATGTTAAAATAGCTTTAGTGAATCTACAGAAGTTTATGAAACAGGGAGGAGTGGGTTTGAGCCCGCTCTTTCTATTTTTAAAAAACGCAGCGAAAGTTGCGTTTTTAAATTAGCCTGATATTTTATGCAATGTTCTTGTAATAAGTCATTTTTTTATTCAAAGTTGCAGAATATATACATATATAGATAAGGAGGTAATAGTGATGAGTAAAGATGCTTTAATTGATAAACTTATAGATTTAGTAGGACCTATAGTAACAGAATTAAATTATGAATTATATCATCTAGAGTTTGTAAGAGAAGGAAATGAAAACTATTTTAGAATATACATTGATAAAGAAAATGGTGGTATATCACTAGAGGATTGTGAGAAGGTAAGTAGAGCTGTAAGCGATATGCTTGACGTTGAAGATCCTATAAGTGAAGGTTATTATTTAGAAGTTTCTTCACCAGGAATAGAAAGAATACTTTACACAGATAAACATTTAGAAAGATATATTGGATCTAATATTTTAGTAAAGTTATCTGGCATTCTAAATGGTAAGAAAAAGTTTGAAGGACAATTGTTAGGCTTTAGCTCTGAAGAATTGAGAATTAAAAGTGAGGAAGAAGAAATTTCTATTCCAAGACATAAAGTCTCAAGGGTGAGTTTGAAAGGCGAACTTTAAGGGAGGGTATATTAGGAAATGAATCAGGAATTTATAGAAGCCTTAAAAGAAATAGTTAAGGAAAAAGGTATCAGCGAGGACCTACTATTTACTACTATAGAAGATGCTTTAGTTGCTGCCTATAAGAAAAACTATGCAAATCATGGTGGAAATAACCAAAATGTTAAGGTTACAATGAATAGAGAGAATGGTGAAATTCATGTTTACTCTCAAAAGAAGGTAGTAGAAGAAGTTTTTGATGAAGTAAATGAAATAAGCCTTGAAGAAGCAAAAGATATAGATCCGAATTATGACATAGAGGATATAGTAAGTATAGAGGTAACTCCTAAAAAGTTCGGTAGAGTTGCAGCACAGGCAGCAAAACAGGTAGTAATTCAAAGAATAAAAGAAGAAGAAAGAAGAATTATATACAGTGATTTTGCTGAAAAAGAAGATGATATAATTACAGGAACTATTATAAGAAAAGATAAAAACAATGTATTAGTAGACTTAGGAAAAACTGAAGCAGTACTTGGTCCTAATGAACAAATGCCAGGAGAGAGATATATTTTCAACGATAAAATAAAGTTATATATTGTAGAAGTTAAAAATGGTACCAAAGGTGCACAAATTGTAATTTCTAGAACTCATCCAGGGCTTATTAAGAGATTATTTGAGCTTGAGGTGCCAGAAATATTTGATGGTACAGTTGAAATTAAATCTGTGGCTAGAGAAGCAGGGTCTAGAACTAAAATAGCTGTAGCTTCTAATGATGAAAATGTAGATCCAATGGGAGCTTGTGTAGGTCCTAAAGGGGTAAGAGTACAGAATATTGTGAATGAACTTAAAAATGAAAAGATAGACATTATTAAGTGGAGCAAGTTACCAGAGGACTATATTGCTAACGCATTAAGCCCAGCGAAGGTGTTAGACGTAACTTTAGATGAAAACAATAAGTTTGCTCAGGTTATAGTAGACGATAACCAGCTTTCCCTAGCAATAGGTAAGGAAGGTCAAAACGTAAGATTAGCTGCAAAATTAACTGGTTGGAAAATTGATATTAAGAGTAAGTCACAGGCTGAAAAAGAAGGAAAAATATCAGAAGAACCTAAGTTAGAAAATGATGTTGATCTAATATTAGAAGATAATGATATTGATCTAATGTTAGAAGATGATGAAAACATCTAACTTTAGATGGGGTGGTGTTTAATATGAAAGTGAAAAAAGTACCACAGAGAATGTGCACAGGGTGCATGGAAATGAAACCTAAAAAAGAACTCATAAGAGTAGTAAGAACTAAAGAGGGAGAGCTTTCTGTAGACCTAACAGGAAAGAAAAATGGTAGAGGGGCCTATATATGTAGAAACCTTGAATGCTTAGAAAAAGCCTTTAAAGCAAAAAGACTTCAAAGAAACTTAGAAGTGAGCATAAGTGATGAAATTTATAATAGATTAAAGGAAGAAATTCAAGATGATAGATAAGTTTCTTCAGTTTCTAGGTTTAACTAAGCGTGCAGGAAAGCTCCAAGAAGGTTATAATAAATGTGAGGATGCCATAAAAAGGAATAACATTCATCTTATAGTTATGTCATCAGATGCTTCAGAAAATACAGTGGATAAATTTTTATTATACGGTGATAGATATAAAGTACCTATTTTACGCGGATACAGTAAAGAAGAACTAGGTGGTGCACTAGGATTGCCAGAAATAAAAATTTTAGGTGTTTCAGATAAGAAAATGAGTGAACGGCTACTCCATTTATGGAAGGAAAAAGAAGAACTTTAGTTTCGGGGGTGAATGATTTGTCAAAAATAAGAGTTTATGAACTAGCTAAGGAACTAGAAATATCAAGTAAGGACTTAATTGCTATTTTGCAAGAGGAGTTTAGCATTGAAGTGAAGAATCACATGAGCGTAATTGAAGAAGAAGATGCTGAATTGATAAAAGAACTTTTTTCAGAAAAAGCAAAGGATAGCAAGGAAGAGAAAGAAACATCAAGCGAAGACATAAAAGAAAAATATGAGCATTTAGTAGTAGATGCTTCTAAAAAGAGCCGTAAGAAAAATAAAGGCAAAAATAATAGGAATGATGATGGTGATGGTGTGAGAGAAACAAATGATAACAATGTTGAAGAAAAAATAATAGAAATGGACGAAACAATTACAGTAAAAGAATTGTCTGAAAAGTTAGGAAAGTCCTCTACAGAGGTTATAAAACAGCTAATATTTATGGGCGTAATGGCTGCTATAAACCAAGAAATAGACTTTGAAACTGCTGAAAAGTTAGCAGAAAAGTTTGAGGCACTAGTAGTTAAAAAAGAAGCAGAAGTTGATACAGACGAAGAACTAGAAGACGATGAAATAGAAGACACTAATTTACAAAAGAGACCTCCAGTAATAACTGTTATGGGTCACGTTGACCACGGTAAAACTTCATTGCTAGACGCTATAAGAAAAGCAAAGGTTACTGAAACAGAAGCTGGTGGAATCACTCAGCATATTGGTGCTTATACTGTAAATATCAATGGAGAGACAATTACTTTCCTAGATACACCAGGACACGAAGCCTTTACTGCTATGAGAGCAAGAGGTGCTCAGATTACAGATATAGTTATTCTAGTTGTTGCTGCAGATGACGGAATAATGCCTCAAACTGCAGAAGCTATAAATCACTGTAAAGCAGCTAATGTTCCAATGATAGTTGCTATAAACAAAATTGATAGAGCAGGAGCAAATCCAGATAAAGTTAAGCAAGAATTAACTGAGTATGGATTAATAGCAGAAGATTGGGGTGGAGATACTATAACTGTACCAGTATCTGCACATACTAAAGAAGGAATAGATACTTTACTTGAAATGGTTCTTTTAACAGCAGAAATGCAAGAGTTACAAGCTAATCCTAACAGAAACTCAAGAGGAACAGTAGTAGAGTCTAAGTTAGATAAAGGAAGAGGACCTGTAGCTACACTACTTGTTCAAAATGGTACACTGCATGTAGGAGATTCTATAATAGTAGGAACAACTTATGGAAGAATCAGAGCAATGTTTGATGATAAAGGAAAGAAGATAAAATCAGCTGGACCTTCTATACCAGTTGAGATACTTGGACTTTCAGAAGTACCGGCAGCAGGTGATAGATTCCATGAAGTTAAGGATGAAAAGACTGCAAGAGAAATGGCAGAAAAGAGAAAAGATAAGGTAAGAGAAGAATACTTACAATCAACACATAAGGTTTCATTAGAAGACTTATATAGCCAAATAAAAGAAGGAAAAGTAAAAGAGTTAAACATAATTGTTAAAGCAGATGTTCAAGGTTCTATAGAGGCTTTAAAACAATCACTTCAAAAGTTATCTAACGATGAAGTTAAGGTTAGAGTTATACATGGAGCAGTTGGTGCTATAACAGAAACAGATGTTACTCTTGCTGCTGCATCAAATGCTGTAGTTATAGGCTTCAATGTTAGACCTGATGGTAATGCTGTTTCAGCAGCAGAAAAAGAAGCTGTAGATATAAAGACTTATAGAATTATATATAATGCAATTGATGATATTAAAGCTGCAATGGTGGGAATGCTAGAACCTGAATACAAGGAAGTAGTTCTTGGAAAAGCTGAGATAAGACAGACATATAAAATATCTAATGTAGGTACTATAGCAGGATGTTATATATTAGATGGAAAGCTTACAAGAAACAGCAGTGTGAGAGTAATAAGAGATGGTATAGTAATATTCGAATCTCAGTTATCCTCTCTAAAGAGATTTAAGGATGATGCAAAGGAAGTTGCAGCAGGTTATGAGTGTGGACTTTCAATTGAGAAATTTAATGATATAAAAGAAGGCGACATAGTAGAGGCTTATACTATGGAAGAAATAAAGAAAAAAGAACTATAGGATAAATATATATAGCACAGCTTATGCGAACGTGGGGTGAGAATTTATGGCTAAATATAGAAATAATAGAATAAATGAAGAAATAAGAAAAGAAATAAGCAATATAATTCGTGATGATATAAAAGATCCTAGAATTAGTGCTATGATCAGTGTTACAAGAGTAGACGTAACAAAAGATCTTAGATATGCTAAAGTATATGTTAGTCTTTTTGGAAATGATGAATCTAAGAAAAACACTTTAGATGCACTAAGAAGCTCTTCTGGTTTCATAAGAAGAGAAATTGGTCACAGAGTGAATTTAAGATATACGCCGGAAATACTGGTTGAGCTGGATAATAGCATAGAGCAAGGTATGCACATAGATGCCCTTTTACATCAGATAAAGGAGAAAGAGCATCATGATAATGAATGATATTCTAAAAAAAATAAAGGAAAGTAATAGAATTGCTATTACTTTCCATACATCACCAGATGGAGATTCACTAGGAACTTCTTTAGCTTTGCTGCAGGGACTTCGCAAAAAAGGTAAAGAAGTTTATATACTTTCTAAGGAGGAAATCCCTGAAAGCTTCAAATTCTTACCTTGCTCTGAACTAATAGATGGCAAAAACACTAAAGTATCAGTGGACACCGAATGTGTCATAGTCTTGGATTGTGGAGATAGGAAAAGAATAAATGCAGAGTTAAACTTAGATGACAGAGAGTATACGCTGATAAATATTGATCATCATATGACCAATGAGTTATATGGAGATTTAAACTATGTTGATACCAATGCGTCTGCCATGGCAGAAATTGTCTATCAAATGCTTCGCATTATGGGAATCGAAATAGATAAAGATATGGCTAAGTGTCTCTATACATCCCTAATTACAGATACAGGGTCCTTTAAGTATTCAGGAACAACTTCAGTTACTCATACTATAGCTGGTGATTTAATTAATGTAGGAATTGACTTCAGTGAAATTCATAGAAGAGTATTTGATAACAAAAAAATTGAGAGAATCAAACTCTATGGTAAGGCAATCGAAAAGCTGCAATTAGTAAATGATAAAATATGTATTCTTATAATTACAAAAGAAATGCTTTCTGAACTCGGAGTAGATGAAGATACTGACACTTCTGATATTATAAATATTGGAATGCAGATAGACTCGGTAGAAACCACTGCTCTTATAAAGGAAAAAGATAATGGTGTTAAGATAAGCTTGAGAGCAAAATCTATAGTAGATGTAAGAAAGATAGCGGAAAAATTCGACGGTGGTGGACACGTAAGAGCTTCTGGTTTAGCTATGGAAAATAAAACTGTAGAAGAAGCTAAAACCTTAATAATTAAGGAATTAGAAGAAGCATTACAGTAATAGAGTGGGCTTTTATCAATTTAGCCTATACCTAGCAAAATTATTTAATAGCCTCATATAGTTAATCTTTAATATAAAGGTTAACAATGTGAGGCTAGGCTACTATATAAAATTTTGGAAGAAGTGTTGATGAATATGGATGGAATATTGAATATTAATAAGCCTACGGGGATGTCATCCTTTGATGTTGTAAGGAAAGTAAAAAATATAGCTAAGACCAAAAAAGTAGGGCATACCGGTACCCTTGACCCAGAGGCATCTGGAGTTCTACCAATCTGTATAGGACGTGCAACTAAACTTGTAGACTATATAATGAATGATTATAAGATTTACAAGGTAGAGTTAAAGCTTGGTATTACTACTGATACCTATGACAGAGAAGGACAAATTCTTAAAACTAAAGAGGTTAATTTGCCTATTGAAGAAGTAGAAGACTGTATCAAAAGTTTTCAAGGAGAAATAGATCAGATTCCTCCCATGTATTCTGCTTTAAAGGTAAATGGTGAAAGACTATATTCCTTGGCAAGAAAAGGTATAGAGATAGAGAGAAAACCTAGAAAAATTAGTATATATGATATAGAAATACTTGAAATGAATTTACCCAATATAAACTTTCTAGTTAAATGCTCTAAAGGTACATACATAAGAAGTCTTTGTTATGATATTGGAGAAAAGTTAAATTGCGGGGGAACTATGTGGAATCTTCAAAGGGTTCAAACAGGGGATTTTAGTATTTCTGATTCTGTAGAACTTGAAGAATTGAGTAATGATAACATTCAGGGGTATTTAATTTCTATGGATAAAGCTTTAGAAAGTTATCCTAAGATTATTGTAGATGAGAGATATGAAAAACTAATATTTAATGGTGTTACCATAAAAGATCCTAATATGCTGGATAAAATAGAGAAGGATAAGTTATACAGAGTATATATAGAAGAAAATGAGTTTATTGGAATTGGAAAAAAGAGTGACTTTGGATTTAAAATGGAAAAATTATTAGTTCAGAGGTAGTTGAATATGGTCATAATTGAAGATAGCTTTAAACAACGTTTTGAAGAAGATACCTATATCGCTTTAGGAAGTTTCGACGGACTTCATATAGGACATATGAGTCTTATCAATAAGACTATCAAGTTGGCTAAAAAGAATAACGCAAAAAGTATGATTTTTACCTTTAAAAATCATCCGCTAATGACAATAAACACAGAATTAGCACCTAAACTTATTATGGATAATAATTCTAAGATAAATGTATTAAAAAGTCTAGGTGTGGATATAATTAACATGGTAGACTTTAATAAAGACTTTATGAAAATGACTCCAGAAGATTTTGTAATTAACTTGGTAAGCAGTTACAAAGCCAAAGGAATAATCGTTGGATTTAACTATAGATTTGGATATAAAAATCAAGGTGATGTGGAACTATTGAAGAAAATGAGTAAGAATCTTGGCTTTACTGTTCAAGTAATAGATCCTGTAAAGTCTAAGGGGAATATAGTAAGTAGCTCATTTATAAGAAACATCATTTCTGATGAAGGAGATATCAAAAAAGCTAATAAACTTCTTACAAGGCCTTTTATGATAGAAGGCGCAGTTGTAAAGGGAAAACAGCTTGGTAGAACTTTAGGATTTCCTACTGTAAATCTTGACTATGATAAGAAATTTCTTCTTCCAAGAGGAGGAGTTTATTATACTGTAGTTGAATATAAAAAAAGAATGTTTAAAGGAATAACAGATGTAGGATACAATCCAACAACAGAAGATAATAAACTTAGTATTGAAACTCATATATTAGACTTCAATGAAAATATCTATGGTGAAAAAATTAAGGTGTATTTTTTAGAAAGAATGAGAGAAGAGAAAAAGTTTAATTCGCTAAATGAATTAGTGGAACAGCTAAAAAAGGATAAGCTTTATGCAGCTAAACAAAAGTTAGAAATTAGTTTTAAAAATTAATTTACAATTTAATTTTTATTTGTTATAATTACATTCGTGATCCTTATGCTAAGAATTCCGACATGCCGACGGATTTCTTGGGATATAGGGGATTTAACAATTGGAGGTGTCTATTAATGGAAAAGGCAGTTAAAAACGAAATAATGCAAAAATATGCAAGACATGAGGGAGATACTGGATCTCCAGAAGTGCAAATAGCACTACTTACTCAAAGAATCAATCACTTAAATGATCACTTAAAGGTTCATAAAAAAGACCACCACTCAAGAAGAGGTCTTTTAATGATGGTTGGTAAAAGAAGAGGTCTTTTAAACTATCTTATGGCTCAAGATATTGAAAGATATCGTGCGATTATTCAACAATTAAACTTAAGAAAATAATTTTAGAGCGGCTAAAAACCGCTCTATTATTTTAAAAAAAATAAATGGAATAAAAATACAATTTTTATAATGTATAATACATAAAAATATTAAAAATTATCTATTTAAGTTGTATAATAATATTGATAAATATTGATAATAATATTGTAACCTGTGAAAGGAGGTTAATTTATGAGTCAAGTTATGGAAACTACTGTTGCCGGAAGGACTTTGAAGGTTGAGCATGGTAAGGTTGGTATGCTTTCAAATTCTGCTGTACTTGTAAGTTACGGTGATACAGTGATTCTTGTTAATGCAAATGCTTCAGATAAGCCAAGGGAAGGGGTAGATTTTTTCCCTTTAAGCATAGAGTATGAGGAAAGATTATATGCTGTAGGTAAGATACCAGGTGGATTTATAAAAAGGGAGGGAAAACCTTCAGAAAAAGCTATCTTACATGCAAGAGCAATTGACAGACCGATAAGACCATTATTCCCTAAAGGATATAGAAATGACGTTCAAGTAGTTTGTACTGTAGTGTCAGTAGAACAAGATAATGCACCAGATATATTAGCTATAAATGGAGCATCAATAGCTTTATGCCTTTCTAGTATACCTTTTAATAATCCAGTAGCAGCTGTATCAGTTGGATTAATAGACGAAGAATTTATTATAAATCCAACCTTAGAGCAGAGAGAAAAGAGTACTTTAAATCTAACTGTATGTGCAACTAAAGAAAGAGTTATGATGGTAGAAGCTGGTGGAGATGAAATACCTGAAGATGTAATGTATGAAGGTATTATGTTTGGTTTTGAGGAATGTAAAAAAATTGTAGCATTTCAAGAAGAAGTTATGACAAAGTTAGGAAAAGAAAAGTCAATAGTAGAACTATATAAAGTAGATGAAGCTATAGAAAAAGATGTTAGAGACTTTGCATTTAATATGATAAAAGAAGCTATGTACATAACAGATAAAGACCAAAGAAATGAAGCTATGGATTCCGTAAAGGAAAAAGTTAGTGGAGAATTTAGTGAGAAATACCCAGAAAGTGGTGCTGACATAGCGGATATCATATATTCAATCCAAAAAGAAATAGTTAGGAATATGCTTTTAAATGAACATAGAAGACCAGATGGCAGAGGCTTTGAGGAAGTAAGACCTATTAGTTGTGATGTTGCTCTTCTTCCAAGAACACATGGTACTGGTTTATTCACAAGAGGTTTAACTCAGGTAATGACTGTGGCAACTTTGGGAGCTCTAGGAGATGTTCAAATTTTAGATGGTTTAGGCTCAGAAGAATTTAAAAGATATATGCATCACTATAACTTCCCATCTTACAGTGTAGGAGAAGTAAGACCTTTAAGAGGACCAGGAAGAAGAGAAATTGGTCATGGTGCCTTAGCTGAAAAAGCTTTAGAGCCATTGATACCAAATGAGGAAGAATTCCCATATACTATAAGACTTGTATCAGAAGTATTAAGTTCAAATGGTTCAACTTCACAGGCAAGTGTATGTGCTAGTACGTTAGCTCTTCTAGATGCGGGAGTTCCAATTAAAAGACCAGCAGCAGGAATCGCTATGGGACTTATTACAAGTGAAGATTTATCTAAAGAAGAAGTAATAACAGATATACAAGGCATAGAAGACTTCTTTGGCGATATGGACTTTAAAGTTGCTGGAACAGAGGTTGGAATTACAGCTATTCAATT
This sequence comes from Clostridium tanneri, assembly GCF_033659955.1. Lineage (NCBI taxonomy): Bacteria > Bacillati > Bacillota > Clostridia > Eubacteriales > Clostridiaceae > Clostridium > Clostridium tanneri. Next base: position 32,253 of record NZ_JARUJP010000007.1, on the reverse strand, counting down.
TGACACAAAAATAAAAGGATTATCTAATGACTGTATTAAAAAGTCACTAGAAGGTGCAAAAAAAGCTAGATTACACATATTACAGAAAATGAATGAATGTATTTCTCAGCCAAGAGAGGAATTATCAAAATATGCACCAAAAACTTACACGATGAGTATTGATCCAGATAAGATTAGAGATGTAATCGGACCAGGTGGAAAGGTGATTAATAAGATAATAGCCGAAACTGGAGTTAAAATCGATATAAAAGAAGATGGAAAGATATTTGTAATGTCTGATGACAGTGTATGTGCTAAGAGAGCTTTAAAAATTATTGATGATTTAACTAGAGAAGTTAAAGTGGGAGAAATATACTTAGGAAAAGTTACAAAGATAACTACCTTTGGAGCTTTTGTTGAGATACTTCCAGGTAAAGAAGGTCTAGTGCATATATCAAAACTTGATTTTGCAAGAGTAAATAAAGTTGAAGATATCGTTTCCGTTGGAGATGAAATACTAGTTAAGGTAACAGAAATAGATAACCAAGGTAGAGTTAATCTTTCTAGAAAAGATGCTATAAAAGACTCAGAAGAAAAAGAGACAACAGAACAGTAAAAATAGAAGGGCATTATAGTGCCTTTTTATTTTTGTATATTATAGCTTACAATAGTGTATACTTATAGAAAACATAGAAAATACCATGCTTTTGAGAACTTAATAAACAGTAGAAAGTATATACAGATAAAAAATAAATTTCTGAGGAGGCTCTAATGTATAACTTATTTAAATTAAATAATGGGTTAAGAGTGGTTGTTGAGAATATAGAATATGTGAATTCGGTAAGTGTAGGATTATGGGTGAAAAATGGATCAAGAAATGAGGATAAAAATAACAACGGAATATCTCATTTTATAGAACATATGTTTTTTAAGGGTACAAAAAATAGATCAGCTCTTCAGATAGCTGAATGCATTGAAGACGTAGGTGGACAGATAAATGCCTTTACAGGTAAAGAGGCAACTTGTTTCTATATTAGGGCTTTAGATTCTCACTTGGATCTTGCCCTAGATGTAATTTCAGATATGCTTTTTAATAGCAAGTTTTTAGAGGAAGATATAGAAAAAGAAAAAAGTGTAATTACTGAAGAGATAAATATGAGTGAAGATTCACCGGAGGATGTACTTTCTGACCTTCATAGTACTGCTATATGGGGAGAAGCCTCAATATCTCTGCCTATATTAGGAACAGAAAAAACGGTGAAATCTTTTACTAGAGAGCAAATTTTAGACTATATAAATTCTTACTATATACCTGAGAATTCTGTTATATCCATATCAGGAAAATTTGATATGGGAAGTATCGAAAAACTGGTAGAAAAGTATTTTGGAAACTGGAACAGTACTGATAAAAGAGTGACAGAATATTCAAAACCTAAACTTCTAAGTAACAACTTATTCAAGAAAAAGAGTATAGAACAGCTTCATATAAGCTTGGCAATGACAGGAATAGAAACAGGAAATGAAGACATATATACATTGTTGCTTTTAAGCAACGTACTTGGAGGAGGAGCATCTTCTATACTTTTTCAAAAAATAAGGGAAGAAAAAGGTTTGTGCTACTCCATTTACTCCTATATTTCAGCCTTCGTAAATACAGGAGTAGTAAGCGTTTATACAAGTCTTAATCCTAAATATGCAGTGGATGCTATAAGTATGATAAAAGATGAAATTAATAAATTTGTGAAAAATAGCATAAGTGATGAAAAGTTGATTAAATCAAAAGAGCAATTAAAGGGAAGCTATTTTCTGGGGTTAGAGAGTACTAGCAGCAGAATGTTTAGCAATGGAAAATCTGTATTGTTCCTAAACAGAATAAATACACCAGAAGATTTGATGGAAAAAATAAATAAAATAGATAGAACTAAATTAGATGATGTTATGCAGAAAACCTTTTGTCATGGTATAATAAATTCAGCCTTTGTTGGAGAAAGTGTGGATATGGCTATTGTAGATAATATACTTGAAAAGGAAAAAGTGGCTTTTGAAAACATAAAAAATAAATCTATATAGGATGCAGTAATAACTCCTTAATATTATTCATAATATGTAAGTGAACGGATAGATAATATTAAGGAGGTATAATTAATGAATGAAAATATCAAATTATATAGTGAAATGGAAAAGTATGAAATAATAAATGTAAATGACGGAGATAAATTCAACTGCTTAGGTAATAACGATATAGTAATTGATGAAGATGGGAATTTAAAACTCTTAATTTTAAACGATAGTAAATCAAAGTTTGGATTCTTTGCAAAAAATGAATTTATCGAAGTGCCTTGGGAATACGTGAAAAAGATTGGATCCAAGACTATAATATTTGATGCAGAGGAAAAAATGTTAAAGAGATCTCGTTAACACATTAGGGTTCTTTTTAATATACTGATACTAAAGAATTTGATGGAGGGTAAATGATGAAAATCTTAATACAAAAGTTTGGAGGAACTTCTGTATCCACCCATGAAAGAAGGGCACTAGTAGTTAATAAAATACTAAAGGGAATAGAAGAAGGATTTTGTCCTGTAGTAGTGGTATCTGCTATGGGAAGAAAAGGGCAACCCTATGCAACAGATACACTTCTCTCCTTAATAAGTGATGAGTTTAAAAAGAAGAATTCTTTAGGTGTAGACTTGCTTATGGGATGCGGTGAAATTATAAGCACAGTGGTAGTGAGCGACGAATTAGCTAAGAACAATCTTCAGGCAGTGCCTTTAACAGGAGGACAAGCAGGTATAATAACAGATGATAGCTATAATAATGCAGCTATATTAAGAGTTGAATCAGAGAAATTACTAAATATACTTAAAGAAGGAAAAATACCTGTTGTAGCAGGATTTCAAGGAGTAAGTGAGAAAGGTTTTATTACTACTATCGGAAGAGGTGGCAGTGATACTACCGCTGCTCTTCTAGGCGTGGCATTACAGGCAGAAGAAGTTCAGATTTATACAGATGTAGATGGCATTATGACTGCAGATCCAAGGATAGTATCTGATGCATCTTTAATTGAAGAAATAAGTTATAATGAAGTTTTTCAATTTGCAGATCAGGGAGCGAAAGTAATCCATCCACGAGCAGTAGAAATAGCAATGAAAGGGAATATTCCCTTAGCTATTAAAAACACTATGAGTGACTGTAAAGGAACTATAATAAGCAATAAAGCTATTCAAAGTTCAAATAACGTTATAGATGGAATAACTTCTATGGATAAGAGAGTACAAGTTACCGTTGAATGCAGTAAAAACACTGACAACGATAACTATTGGGTACTATTTGATGAATTAGCTAATAAATCAATAAGCTTAGATTTAATAAACGTATTTACTAAGCAAAAGATATTTACTATAGATGAAAAAGATTTAGATAATCTAAAGATTATAATGAAAAATTTGGGACTACAATATTCCTATGTAGAAGAGTGCACAAAAATTTCATTGATTGGAGCTGGAATGAGAGGAATTCCAGGTGTAATGGCTAAAATATTGAAAATACTAGCAAGAGAGAGAATTGATGTCCTTCAAACTGCAGACTCTCATACTACTATTTGGTGTCTTGTAGAAAGTAAAAATGCAGAGAGGGCAATAAATTCTCTTCATAGAGACTTTAAGTTAGGTGGATGCGAAGGTTAATGTAGATTATTCTACCATATCATAGATAGTACATCTAGCCAAAAAGTATATTCAGCATTATAACTTATGTATATAATCCCCTTTAATGCACAAAATAAAACTATGCAAGGAGGGGATTACTATATGTCTGAAGAAAAAGAAAATAAAGAAGGCAAAGAAAGTGTGGACTTAAAAGGAAATAAAGAACTCCAGAATATAAAGGAGTTAGGTATACCTAACCTTCCAAAGGGTAGAGATAGAATTCAAATACTACCTATAATTGGTCAGATCGAAGGCCATGGAGTTTTACCACCTCAAACAAAGACTACCAAATATGAACATATTATACCTCACTTAATAGCTATAGAAAATGACCCGAATGTTGAAGGAGTCCTTTCAGTACTAAACACTGTAGGAGGGGATGTAGAAGCAGGACTCGCTATATCTGAAATGATAAGAAGTTTAAGTAAACCTACAGTATCTTTAGTTATTGGAGGAGGTCATTCTATTGGAGTGCCTTTAGCTACTTCAGCAGATTATTCCTTTATATCACCTACAGCGACTATGATTGTTCATCCTATAAGAATGACTGGTCTTGTTATAGGAGTTCCTCAAACCTTTGAATACTTCAATAAAATGCAGGAAAGAATAAATGAGTTTGTAGTTAGGACTTCAAAAATAGAAAAGGATAGGTTAAGACAGCTAATGCTCCAGACTGATGAGCTTTTAAATGACATGGGCACTATCTTAATTGGAAAACAAGCGGTAGATGAAGGATTAATTGATGAGGTTGGAGGAATAAGTGATGCTCTTAAAAAATTAGATGAGCTCATAAAAAACAGATAAAAAGCAAAAGGACCATAGGATCTTTCCTATGGTAATTTGTATTTATAAATAAACTTAAAAGGAAATAGGCCCGCTATGTAGAAATAAATTATAGTATCATTGCAAATTTTAGACCTAGTACGGATCAAATTTACAACTATTAATTTAGTTTATTTTCGGAGGTGAGATTATAGATGGCTAGAAAGTCTGAAACCTATGAACTAAATAGTGATATTAAAGGAATCTTATTGATTACCACAGGAATACTAATGATTATCAGTGTTTTCTCATCAAGTCCTTCGGGAATTATAGGGAAGATAATAAAAAAAATCTTAGTAGCTGTTATGGGACTAGGAGCTTTTGTATTTCCTGCATTAATAATTTTTCTAGGGTTTTGCCTTATAGTAAAAAAGAATAAAATAAACTTTAGCAAAAAGTTCTATGGTATTATTCTATTTTTAGTAAATACTCTTTTATTTATTCAAATGGTAATAATGCCTAACTATTATATAAATGAGGATGTTACTTTAGGTGTAAAGAAGTTATATGAAGCAGATACTATGCTGCATGGAGGAATTATAAGTTTTTTAATCGATGTACCGATATTTAAACTTTTTGGAACAGTAGGGTCTTATGTGATTTTTATATCTTTCTACATAATTTCCTTTATACTAATGAGCAAAGTCACTATATATGATATTTTACATGGAATTAAACAGTCATTAATGGAAAGGACAATTGAAGAAGAAGATACTATAATTAACGATAAAAATGATATTAAGGACAGGCCTAAAAAGGGTAACTGTGAAAAAGAAAGCTTTATCAAAAATATTAATAATAGAATTAAGATATTAGATTTCATGAAATCAGCAGATAAAAAAGAGGAAGAAAATCAACCAAGTGCAAATACAGATGATGGCCTTAATAAAGTTGTACGTCAGCAAAAGATAGAAGTGGAATGCGCATCTGATAAAATAGAGGACAATTCCATAAATGAAGTGCTGACGAAACAAATGACAGACAACAAAACTTTATTAAACACCCAATATAACTATCCACCAGTAGATTTGTTAAAACCTAATATTCAATCTAAGTTAAATAGAGAAGATAAAAAGGAATTAATTAATAATGCTAATAAGCTAGAAGAAACCCTAAGCAGTTTTGGGGTAGAAGCCAAGGTTATACAGGTAAGTAAGGGGCCTTCTGTTACTAGATTCGAACTGCAGCCAAGCCCTGGGGTAAAAGTAAGTAAAATTGTAAACCTAGCTGACGATATAGCTCTAGGTCTTGCTGCTTCAGGTGTTAGAATAGAAGCTCCAATACCAGGAAAGTCCGCCATAGGAATAGAGGTGCCAAATAGAGATTTAACTGCCGTGTATTTAAGGGAAGTTATAGAATCAGAGGAATTTACAAGTTCAAGCAAAAATCTTGCCTACTGCCTTGGAAAGGATATAGGTGGAAACTGTGTAGTATCTGATCTTTCTAAAATGCCCCATATGCTTATCGCAGGTGCTACAGGTTCAGGAAAAAGTGTATGTATTAACACCCTTATAGTAAGTTTACTTTATAAGTATTCGCCGGATAATGTTAAACTTCTAATGATAGACCCAAAGGTAGTTGAACTAAGTGTTTATAATGGAATACCCCATCTATTGATACCAGTAGTTACTGAACCTAAAAAGGCTGCAGGAGCTTTAAATTGGGCTGTACAGGAAATGACCAGAAGGTATAAGCTTTTTGCAGATAACGGAGTGCGAAATATTGAAGGTTATAATGATCTGATAGGAAAGGGTAAAGTAGAAAGTAAGCTTCCTTTTGTAGTAATAATAATTGATGAGCTTGCAGACTTAATGATGGTATGTCCTAATGATGTTGAAGACTATATAGGACGCTTAGCCCAGATGGCTAGGGCTGCGGGAATGCATTTAGTTATTGCTACTCAGAGACCTTCTGTAGATGTTATAACGGGAGTTATAAAAGCAAATATTCCATCGAGAATATCCTTTGCAGTTTCAAGTCAAATTGATTCAAGAACCATACTTGATACTGTTGGAGCGGAGAAGCTCCTGGGTAAAGGAGACATGCTTTTTTATCCAGTAGGCGAGGCAAAGCCTATAAGAATTCAAGGTGCTTTTATTACAGAAGGTGAAGTTGAGAATGTAGTGAATTTTATCAAGGATAAACAGGGAGAACCAAGCTACGAGGATCATATAATAGAGCAGATAGATACAAGTTCAAACGAAGAGGAATCTGACCATGATGATCTGTTAGAGGAAGCCACCAGAATAGTTGTAGATGCAGGACAGGCATCCACATCCTTACTACAAAGAAGGCTTAGAATTGGATATAATAGAGCAGCTAGAATAATAGAACAAATGGAGGAAAGAGGAATAATATCTGGTAAAGATGGAAGTAAGCCGAGACAGGTACTAATTAAAAGAGAAGAGCTTTGATTTAAATTTTTTCTTGTAAAATATAAAAAGTAGATTTAAAATAAAATATGAGTTTACTTAAATCACACTACATATATACAGGAGGAAAGAAAGTGGAAAAATTAAAAATTGGACTTATTAGTTTGGGCTGCGATAAAAACAGAATAGATTCAGAAATTATTTTAAGTAAGATAAATGCAGAGAATGTTATAGTAAATGATCCTAGGGAAGCTGATGTTATAATAGTGAATACCTGTGGGTTTATCGAATCCTCAAAGCAAGAGTCAATAGATACTATACTTGAGATGGCAGAATATAAAAAGAAGTATAATTGCAAGCTTCTTGTGGTAACAGGCTGTCTAACTCAAAGATATGGTAAGGAACTTACAGAACTATTGCCTGAAGCAGATATAATGCTTGGAGTTAACGACTATAGTAAGTTAAATGAAAGTATTGAGAGATGTGTGCAGGGTAAAGGAGAAAAAGTTTATAGTTTTAACTATAGTGACCTTAGTATAAATGAAGGAAAGAGAATATTGACAACTCAGTCTGCAACAGCTTATCTAAGAATTGCTGAAGGCTGTGACAATTTTTGTACTTACTGTATAATTCCTAAAATAAGAGGAAGATATAGAAGCAGGCAAATGGATAGTATAATGGAAGAGGCAAGAAGTTTAGCGGACCAAGGGGTAAGGGAAATTATACTAGTTGCTCAGGATACTACTAGATATGGTACTGATATTTACGGTAAGAAGATGCTACCGGAATTAATAAGAGAAGTTTCTAAAATTGAGAATATAGAATGGATAAGAATACTATATTGTTATCCAGAGGAAATAACTGATGAGCTTATAGATGAAATTGCTAGCAATCCTAAGGTATGTCATTATTTAGATATTCCTATTCAACACATAAGTAATGATATTTTAAAACTTATGGGTAGAAGAGGAAGAAAAGAAGAAATAGTTAATAATTTAAATAAATTAAGACAAAAAGTAAAAGATATAGTTATAAGAACATCAATTATTGTAGGCTTCCCGGGAGAAACGGAAGAAAACTTCAATGAGTTAAAGGAATTTGTTCAAGAAATAAAACTTGATAAACTAGGTGTGTTCACATACTCTCAAGAAGAAGGTACACCGGCAGCTGTAATGGAAAATCAAGTTGAAGAAAACATTAAAAAAGAAAGAGAAAAAGAATTAATGATTCTTCAACAGCAGATATCTAAAGAAATAAATGAAAATAAGGTTGGTAGAATTTACAAGGTACTTGTTGAGGGGAAACGAGATGACTTGTGGTATGGCAGAAACTTTGAAATGGCACCTGAAATAGATGGTCTTGTTTATTTCCAAGGCAATAATACTGTTGAGAAAGGAGCTATTTTAAACATAAAAATAACTAAAAGCTTTGAATATGATTTAATGGGAGTTGTATGTGATGAATCTTGCGAATAAGCTCACAATACTAAGAATTATATTAGTTCCAGTATTTTTAATTTTTATTACTGTAAAAGACATACCCTATGGAAATCTTATTGCTATTGCTATATTTATAATAGCATCTGTAACAGATACATTAGATGGGTATATAGCAAGAAGTAGAAACCAGGTAACTAGGTTTGGAAAATTTATGGATCCATTAGCAGATAAGCTTCTAGTAACAGCAGCTTTAATATCTTTAGTGGAGTTTCATATAATACCAAGCTGGGCCGCAATGATAATTATTGCTAGGGAGTTTGCGGTAACAGGATTGAGATCAGTGGCTGCCGCAGAAGGTATAGTTATAGCAGCAAGTCCTTGGGGAAAGGCTAAAACAGTAACACAGATAATAGCTATTATATTAGGACTAATTAATTTGAGTTACAATAATGTATCCTTTGGCATTATTAAACAATTTATTAACTATCCTCATAGATTTTTAAATTTAGTTACGGCTATAGCAATGTCTGCAGCAGTAATCATTACTATAGTTTCAGGTTTAGATTATTTCTTAAAAAATCGAGAGGTTATGAGGTCAGACAGATAAAAAGATTTCTAGCTTCCAAGTGAGGGCTAGAAGTCTTATGTAGGGGCGTAAACGCTATTTACTCCTATCTTAAGGGTGATAAGAGTATTATAGCTTGTAGTCATTGAGTAAAACAGTTAGCATTGAGGATTAGGAATGTTTTTCATGTTCTTAATTCTCATAAAATACTTTTGCGATTAATTTAATAAGGATGATTAGTTTCTATAAACTTGTCTATAATTATAATAACAGCTTAGTAGTTCCTGAATTTCAGGAACTTTGTTTTTTAATTTTTATATTGCTACAAAAGATTATATAATTTCAAATAAGGAAATTTTTTATACAGTTGACCTTGAAAAGATTATAGTATATAATTATATTAGAACAAGCGTTCGAAAAAGGAAAGGAAGTGATCCCTGTGGGGAATATTAATGCGGATAAATTAAAGGCCTTAGAAGCTGCTATGGGAAACATAGAGAAGCAGTTTGGTAAAGGCTCTGTTATGAAACTTGGAGAACAAAGTGGACTTAATGTAGATGCAATATCTACAGGTTGTCTTGATCTAGATATAGCTTTAGGGATTGGTGGAGTTCCTAGAGGAAGAATAATAGAAATATTTGGACCAGAATCCTCTGGTAAAACTACCGTTGCACTTCACATAGTTGCTGAAGCTCAAAAAGCAGGAGGGGTGGCAGCTTACATTGATGCAGAACACGCACTTGATCCTGTTTATGCAAAAGCTCTTGGGGTAGACATAGATAACTTAATTGTGTCTCAGCCGGATACAGGAGAGCAGGCTTTGGAAATAGCAGAAGCACTAGTTAGATCTGGAGCTATAGACGTAATAACTGTAGACTCAGTAGCAGCGCTAGTACCTAGAGCAGAAATAGAAGGGGAAATGGGAGATGCACATGTAGGATTACAGGCAAGACTTATGTCACAGGCCTTAAGAAAGCTTACTGGATCTATAAATAAATCTAAATGTGTAGCTATATTTATAAATCAGTTAAGAGAAAAGGTTGGAATTATGTTTGGTAATCCGGAAACAACTCCAGGAGGAAGAGCTTTAAAATTCTATGCATCAGTAAGAATGGATATTAGAAGAATAGATTCAATTAAGCAAGGTGATGAAATAATTGGTAATAGAACAAAGGTTAAGGTTACAAAAAATAAGGTTGCACCACCTTTTAAACAGGCAGAATTTGATATAATGTATAATCAGGGAATATCAAGAGAAGGAAACGTATTAGATGTAGGTGTGAAAGAGGAACTTGTACAAAAAAGTGGCGCATGGTTCTCTTACAATGACATTAGACTTGGACAGGGAAGAGAAAATGCTAAGCAATATTTAAGAGAAAATCCTAATGTTCTTTACGAAATAGAGAGTAAAATAAGAGAAAAACATGAATTACCAGTATTAAAACCTACAGCAGTTAACGTTCAAGAGGTAAAGGAAGAAGCAAGTGCAGATGCAGAGTAATCCAAAGTATCAAAATCGCAGGTTGTAAGAGCTTGCGATTTTTTATTTAGATTTAGCATATGTTGTACCAATTTAAAGTATAATTTGTATAATATGAAATAATTACAAAAATAATGAAAAATATAATTATAAAATAGGGAATAAAGTTCATATAACCTTGACAATAATTAAAATATAATATAAAATGAAGACAAATTCTGGTTTATCGCGAATTTTAAATTACCAATTGAATAAATATGACACCTTTTCTATGCTTGCATATTTAATTAAAAAGATAGATACACAAATAAAAGCAAAGGAGGTGTTCATGTGATACCTATTATATACGAGGTTATTATTGGTATAATAATAGCAGTTGCTTTATTTGCTATGTTTAGAGCAACAACAAATAAAGCAAATGTTATAAAGTCACAGGCTCTTGAGGAGTCTAATAGATTGAAAGAAGAGGCTGAGAGAGAGGCTGAATCTAAGAAGAAAGAGGCAATTATCGAGGCCAAAGAAGAAGTTCACAAACTAAGAACTGATTTGGAAAAAGAATCTAGAGATAGAAGAAATGAACTTCAAAGATTAGAGAGAAGATTAATACAAAGAGAAGAATTGCTGGATAAAAAGAGTGATGCACTTGAAAAGAAAGAAGACAGCATGAATAGGAGACAGCAAACAATCGATGAATTGCAAGCAAGTGTAGAGGAATTGTATGGAAAGCAAAGAGAAGAACTTCAGAGGTTGTCAGGCTTAACGGCTGAAGAAGCTAAGCAAATTTTATTGGAAGAAGTCAATAAGGAAATAAAACACGACACTGCAATAATGATAAAAGAGGTAGAGGCTAAAGCTAAGGAAGAGGCAGATAAAAGAGCAAGAGAAGTTATAACCTATGCCATCCAAAGATGTGCAGCTGATCATGTAGCTGAAACTACAGTACATGTTGTTTCTTTACCTAATGATGAAATGAAAGGGAGAATAATCGGTAGGGAAGGTAGAAATATAAGAACCCTTGAAACCCTAACTGGTGTAGATCTAATAATAGATGATACACCGGAAGCAGTAATTCTTTCTGGATTTGACCCAATAAGAAGAGAAGTAGCTAGAATAGCATTGGAAAAGCTAATAATCGATGGAAGAATCCATCCAGCTAGAATTGAAGAAATGGTAGAAAAGGCTAAAAAAGAAGTTGAAAATGATATCAAGGAAGAAGGAGAGCAGGCAACTTTTGAAACTGGCGTACATGGTCTTCATCCAGAATTAATTAAGTTATTAGGAAGACTAAAATACAGAACTAGTTATGGTCAGAATGTACTTAAACATTCTATAGAAGTTGCTTATTTAGCTGGTCTCATGGCTTCAGAACTTGGCATTGATCCAACTATTGCAAAGAGAGCAGGATTACTTCATGACATAGGTAAAGCTGTAGATCATGAAATGGAAGGACCTCATGCTATCATTGGTTCAGAAGTTGCAAAAAAATATCGTGAATCATCCATAGTAGTAAATGCCATTGGTGCTCACCATGGCGATATGGAATTTCAATCTTTAGAAGCTGTACTTGTTCAGGCAGCAGATGCAATTTCAGCTGCAAGACCTGGAGCGAGAAGAGAGACTCTAGAAGCTTATATTAAGCGATTAGAGAAACTTGAGGAGATTGCAAATACATGTGAGGGCGTAGAAAAGTCATATGCCATTCAAGCGGGAAGAGAACTTAGAATTATGATCAAACCAGAAGAAGTTGATGATGCAGGGGCAGTAGAAATGGCAAGGAACATATCTAAGAGAATTGAAAGCGAATTAGAGTATCCTGGTCAGATAAAGGTAAATGTAATTAGGGAAACCCGTGCAATAGAATATGCAAAATAATAAATAATTATTTTGAAGTTAAAGGTATTCCTTTTAAGTTTTGTAAAATGCAGAAGCTTTACAAAATTTAAAAGGAATTTTTAATTTTTTGTAGAATAATATACAGTAGTAATAATAACTAATTAAGTCAATATAATATATAGGAGGTTTATTATGGAAGTATTAAAGGTTTCAGCAAAATCAAGTCCAAATTCAGTGGCAGGAGCTTTAGCAGGAGTTTTAAGAGAAAGGGGAGCGGCAGAGATACAAGCTATAGGTGCTGGTGCTTTGAACCAGGCTATTAAGGCTGTAGCTATTGCAAGAGGCTTTGTTGCACCAAGTGGAATCGATTTAGTTTGCATTCCGGCTTTCACTGATATACAAATTGATGGGGAAGAGAGAACTGCAATAAAGTTAATAGTTCAGCCAAGATAAAAACTTTCTATTAGGAGTTTTTTGTTAAAATAAATTTGATTTAGTTTTTTTATTTTTAATTCTTAGGGAATTAAAATTTTATACTGTAAATATAGTTAGAGTTATATTTGAAAATAATTTCTAAAGGGACTTGAATTTAAATCAAGTCCCTTTAATTATGAATCGGTATCCTATTTTACCCTTTATGTTATAATTGATATTGACTATATTTCGTGCTGTGTTAAAATGTAAAAAGGTATGAGTTAATATATAATTAAATAAATTAAGCAGTTAATTTGTAACATAAACATTTGGGAGGAAGTCAATGGACATTAAGGCAATAATTGAACTAATGAGACCAAAACAGTGGATTAAGAACTTTTTTGTTTTCGCTGCTGCAGTTTTTTCAGGTAACTTTTTTAACATAAATATATTAAGTGCAAATATCTTGACTTTTATTTTATTTTGTTTTGCATCTTCTTCAATATACGTATTAAATGATATTGTTGATATAGAAAAGGATAGATGTCATCCTGATAAGAAAAGACGACCACTTCCAAGTGGACGTGTATCTAAAAGTACGGCTATAGTATTAGGCATACTTTTAGTATCAGGTGTAGTGTTTTTTTCTTCTTCTATGCTGAATATGAAAGTTGGTATGATATTAATATCTTACATAGTCATAAATATATTTTACTCCTTTAAGTTAAAGGAAATAGTAATAATAGATGTAATGATAATAACTTTAGGTTTTGTATTGAGGGTGGAGAGTGGAAGTTTTGCTACAGGAGTTTCCGTATCACCTTGGTTATTGCTCTGTACTATACTTCTTTCATTATTTCTAGCTTTAAATAAAAGAAAAAGTGAGATTATAACTCTAAAGGATAAGAGTGCTTCTCATAGAAAAATATTAGAAGAATATTCTGTGCATATGATCGATAAAATGCTTACAATAGTAACGCCCTCTATACTTATGGCGTACTGTCTATATACTTTTAGTTCTGTTCAGAGCAAGACAATGATATTTACAATACCTTTTGTTCTATATGGAATTTTTAGATATGAATATTTAGTGGACAAAGACAATGTAGGGGGAAAACCAGAAGCAGTATTTGGAAAGGACTTTCCTTTTTTAATTAATATACTGCTGTGGATAATATCAGTTTTAGTTATAATCTACTTAAAGCTGTAAATGTAGAAAGGATTATATATTTATGAGAATAGAAAGCTTGAGGCAGGATAGATACTATAGAATAACTTTTTTACTAGGGATGGTAGCTTCTATACTATGGGTGATTTTTGTAAATGCAAAACCCTTTTCAGATTTTCAATATTATTATACTCTTGCAAAGAATATATCAGAGGGCTTGCCTTGGGGAGATACCTATACATCAGTAGGATATTCTATAATTCTAGGTAGCATATTTAAGATATTTGGAGCAAGTGTATTAAAAGCAAAAACTTTTAATTTAATACTAACTGCTGTAAATTACCTTTGCTTTTTATCTATACTAGAAAAGATGGATATAAAAGAAGTAGAAAGAAAAATTTTGTTTGCTTTATTTGTATTTATGCCAAGCAATATATTCTACAATAGTATACTAGCTACTGAAATAATATTTACAACTATACTACTGCTTATAACTAACCTTTATTTTAGTAAAATTAAACACAAGTATATATTAATTGGTGTTCTAACAGGTTTAAATACAATGGTGAAACCATTTTTTATTGCATTTGCTTTCGCAGTATTCCTAGTTGACTTTATCGTAGAGAAGAGATTTACAAAGGCAATTAAGAATTCAATGGTTATTTTAATAAGTTGCACAATTGTAATCTCACCATGGATTTATAGAAATACAAAACTGGTAGGACAGTTTACTTATGTATCAAACAATGGGGGAATAGTTTTATATATAAATAACAACTCTCAAAATAAATCTGGTCGATGGATGGCTGCTGGAGATGTTGAAAACTCTGTTGTAAACACAGAGGAATATAAAAATGCAAATGCAACTGAAAAAAATAAAATGTTAGGTACTGAGGCAAAAAAATGGATTAAGAATCATCCGAAGGAATTTGTAGAGCTTGGATTTAAGAGATTAACTAATACTTATTTTTGGGGAGATGATTTCCTATATAGTACCTATGGAAGTGGAATTAGTGAATACAAGAAAGCTATGTTATTTTCTATAACTAATAATATAAGGAATTTAATTTTTATTCCAGGGATTATATACATATTAATTTATAGTATAATAATTTTAAAAGAATTAGTTACAAATAGAAGAGATTATATAAATAGGTATGATTTATATAATACAGTATTGTTTTATATGTTTACCGGTATATATTTTATAACTGAGGGTCAAGGCAGGTATGCTTTTCCAGAAATATTTATAATGATATATTGCTTCTATCGTTTTTTAGCAACTGCAGTAAAGAAATATAAGGAGATAAGAACATGATTGTATTAATTTTAGTTTCAGTTTTTTTAGGTGCTATAGGACAAGTTCTTGTGAAATACGGAGCGTCAAGTCTTCAATTAAATTTTGCAGCCTCTTATTTTATTGAAAGTTTAATAGGAATACTAAAAAATGCTCCTGTAATGTGTGGGATTATATCCTATGGAGTAAGCTTTCTATTATGGATAAAAGTTTTAAGTAAGGTAGAGCTAAGTTATGCATATCCTATGGTTAGCATAGGTTATATACTTGTTATGTTTTTCTCATATTTTTTATTTAAGGAAAACATCTCATTAATGAGATTTATGGGAGTAGCTTTAATTATAGTTGGAGTAATATTAGTGGCAAGAAGCTAAAGAATAAATTAAGAAGATGGGTGATAAAATGCTTTACGCAGACTTGCACATTCACTCTAACTACTCTGATGGTAGGTTATCACCAGAAGAGATAGTTAATTTATCAATACAAAAGGATATAAAATGTATTTCTATAACGGATCATGACACTATAGATTCCCAGTATATTGTGAAGAAGTTTTCAAGTGACAAAAAAATAACATTAGTTTCAGGGTTAGAGTTAAGTTCTCAGTATAAAGATATTGAAATTCATATTTTGGCCTACTTTATTGACATAAATAATAGAAATCTAAAAATTAATTTAGATGAAATTAAAAATAGTCGGCAGGAAAGAGCTAAACAAATAATAGAAAACTTAAATAAGATAGATGTTAATATTTCTTTTGATGAAATTAGCAGTGAGAGTTTTGGTGATTCAATAGGAAGAGTTCATATAGCTAAGCTTCTTGTTAAAAAAGGTTATGCAGCTCATACAAAGGAGGCTTTTCAAAGATACCTTATAAAAGGCAGGCCTGCCTTTGTAGAAAGGTGTAAGATTGACTATAAAGAAGCACTTAAACTTATAAATGATGCTAATGGAGTAGCTGTCTTAGCTCATCCAGGAGAGATATATAAAAATATAATGATTGAGAAAATAATAAAAGATTTAAAAATATATGGATTAAAAGGTATAGAGGTTTTTCACCCAGCCCATTCATCTATGGAATCAAGCAAATATTATAGTATGGCTAAAAAGTATTCACTTGTTATTACAGGAGGAAGCGATTCCCATGGAACAATAGTAAATGGTGACTACACTTTAGGCACTATCGGTATGGATAAAACACTGACTTGCAAATTCTTAGACTATGATACAAGTAATAATTCATAGTCAATTATTAATATTTAAATTTATTGCATATGGAGGAAGTAAAATGATTTTTTCAAGAAAAGCAGAACAAATAGCACCATCTATTACTTTGGCTATAACAGCTAAAGCTAAAAAAATGAGATCAGAAGGAATTGATGTAATAGGTTTTGGAGCAGGGGAACCGGACTTTAATACTCCGGAACATATTCAAGAAGCTGCAATAAAGGCGATAAAAAATGGATTTACTAAATATACTCCCGCATCTGGGATAATGGAGTTAAAAGAGGCTATTATAGAAAAGTTTAAAAAAGATAATGGATTAAGCTATAATGCTTCTCAAATTATAGTATCTACAGGAGCTAAACAATGTTTGGCAAATGCTTTTGAAGCAACTTTAAACCCAGGAGATGAAGTAATTGTTCCTGTCCCATATTGGGTTAGTTATCCGGAGCTTATAAAGCTAGCAGATGGAGTTCCTGTATTTGTAGAGACTAAGGAAGAAAAGGATTTCAAATATACTATAGAAGAATTAAATAAAGTGGTAACAGATAAAACAAAGATGATAATTATAAATAGCCCTAACAATCCTACAGGAACTGTTTATACAAAGGAAGAGCTTGAATCTTTAGCAAACTTTGCTAAAGAAAAAGATATATTAATTTTAGCTGATGAAATATATGAAAAATTAATATATGGGAATACTAAACACGAAAGCATTGCTAGTTTGAGTGAAGATGCTTATAAAAGAACTATAGTTATAAATGGAGTTTCAAAGGCTTATTCTATGACAGGGTGGAGAATAGGTTATGCTGCTGCAAGTGAGGAAATAGTTAAGTTAATGTCGAATATCCAAAGTCATACTACATCAAATCCTAGTTCTATAGCACAATACGCATCAGTAGAGGCGCTAAATGGAAATAGTTCTGATATGGATGAAATGATTACTGAATTTAAAAAGAGAAGAGATTATATGGTAGATAAGATAAATAGCATTGATGGGCTATCTTGTATAAAACCGGAGGGTGCATTTTATGTAATGGTAAATATATCTAGGTTGTTCGGAAAAAGAGTTGATGGCATAGAGATAAAAGATTCAATGGGCTTTTCAGATTTATTATTAGAAAAGCAAAAGGTAGCAGTTGTACCTGGCATCGGATTTGGATTGGATAATTACGTAAGATTATCTTATGCTACATCTATGGAAAATATAAAAAACGGTTTAGATAGAATAGAAAGCTTTACAGGAATGTTAAAATAATATGGCTTTATTCTAGATTGTGGGTTAATAGGAAATGTATTCTAAAAAATAAAAATTATTATTGTGTAATCATTTTCATAAGAAAACAGATGTTGAAAGATGTAGAAAAAATGTTATAATAATAAGGTAAGTTTGTTAAATATTATAATGAATAATAGAGGTGAGTAATATGGTATCTAAAGAGGTTACTGTAAAAAGTGCAACTGGGTTACATGCAAGACCAGCAACTTTATTAGTTAAAAAAGCTTCTTCTTTCAAGTCTGACATAAGCATAGAATTTGATGGAAAGAAAGCTAATGTAAAGAGTTTAATAGGTGTTTTATCACTAGGAGTTACTAAAAATGCAACTGTAAAGGTTATTGCATCTGGTGATGATGAAGCATTAGCAGCAGAGGAAGTTGCTAAATTAATAGAATCAATAGAAGAATAATTTATGACAAGATAAATAAAAGGCTCAAAATATATGAGCCTTTTATTTATTGTTTAAAACTCTGTTTTGTTTTAATTAAAAGCATTAAAAGATTAGCTCCTGATACGCCAATTAGGATGTAGACCAACCTTCCAATTAAATTTGCAGGTTCACCAAAAAGAACCCCTACTAAATTTAGATTAAACAAGCCTATTAGCCCCCAGTTTATTGCTCCGATAATTGCTAAAACTAAAGAAATTTTGTCTATAAGTTTAAGTTTATACATAAGATACCCCCAAAACCCTATAAATTTTTCACTAGTAAATTATATTATTAGCAAAATAAATTAGAACAGTTTGTACACAATTTGTTTAACATAGATAAGAAAGCTAGTTTAAAATTTAAGTATAACTTTGAATTGATAGGGTAAATTTAAAATTATAAAATTATACTAATTAGAAGAAAAAATACGAATGTACATATATAAAATACAATTAATATATGTTATAATATGAATGAAAAACATAAAAAATAAAATTATATACGTGCGGAGGTGCCTTGGCATGAGAGATACATATAGTACACCTTTAAATACAAGATATGCTTCTAAAGAAATGAGTTATTTATTTTCAGAGGAAAAAAAGTTTAAAACATGGAGAAAGCTTTGGGTAGCACTAGCTGAGTGTGAAAGAAAATTAGGATTAAATATAACTGATGAGCAAATTAAAGAACTTAAAGAGAATGTAGATAACATAAATTATGAAGAGGCAGAAAAACGGGAGAGAGAAGTGCGTCACGATGTTATGAGTCATGTCTATGCCTACGGACTTCAATGCCCAACTGCTAAAGGAATAATACACTTAGGAGCAACTAGTTGTTATGTAGGAGATAACACTGACTTAATAGTAATGAAGGAAGCACTTATTATAATTAAGAAGAAAATAATAAATATAATCAGCTCTTTATCTAAGTTTGCTATAGAGTACAAAGATTTAGCTACACTTGGCTTTACACATTTACAACCAGCACAGCTTACTACAGTTGGTAAAAGGGCAACTCTTTGGATTCAAGATTTGTATCTTGATTTAGAGAATCTAGAGTTTGTAATTGATCATATGAGGTTCAGAGGAGTAAAAGGAACTACTGGAACTCAAGCAAGCTTTATGGAGTTATTTAATAGCGATGAGGATAAGGTAAAACAGTTAGATAAGATGGTAAGTAAAGAAATGGGTTTTGAAAATGAGTTTATGGTTACAGGACAGACTTATCCAAGAAAACTAGATTCTACAATATTAAATACACTTTCAGAAATTGCTCAAAGTGCCTATAAATTCAGTAACGATTTGAGACTTCTTCAAAGTATGAAGGAGATGGAAGAGCCATTTGAAAAAAATCAAATTGGTTCATCAGCTATGGCTTACAAGAGAAATCCTATGAGATCTGAAAGAATGGGTGCATTAGCTAGGTACATTATAGTAAATTCATTAAATCCAGCGATAACTGCTTCAACTCAATGGTTTGAAAGAACATTAGATGATTCTGCTAATAAAAGAATATCGGTATCGGAAGCATTTTTAGCATTAGATGGGGTTTTAAACCTATACATGAATGTAGCTAGCAATATGGTAGTATATCCAAAAGTTATAGAATCCCATATAAAAAGTGAACTTCCATTTATGGCTACAGAAAATATTATCATGGCAGCAGTTAAAAATGGAGGCGACAGGCAGGAACTACACGAGAGAATAAGACAGCACTCTATGGAGGCAGCTAAGATGGTAAAAGTAGAAGGGAAAGACAATGATCTACTTCAAAGGATTATAGAGGATAAGTTCTTTAACATGACAGAGGACGAAATTCAAGCATTAGTAGATCCTAACAAATTTGTAGGAAGGGCGCCAGGGCAGGTAATAGATTTTATAGAGGAAATAATAAAGCCTGTTTTGGATAAAAACAAAGATATGTTAGGGGAAAAAGCAGAAATAAATGTGTAATTGAGAAAAAATATAAAAAAATTAAAAAACTATTGAAAAGTGAAAAATAATTTGTTATAATTCACATATAAAGTTGCTAGGCGAAGTCATATAACATTTAGTCTAGCATAGAAATTAATAACTTAATTTGCGTGTTACTGATTCGATCAGGCATGAGCAAAAGTAATCACATAGTTAGATTGATATCTATTTTTACTAGTGGAATAGATATAGTCTATCTTGATTACCTTGCTCATGCCTTTTGTGTTTTGGCATGGAAAATTAAGTTAATGGATTAATTCAAAATTTTTTACACACAATAATTTAAAATAATAATTAAGAATCAACTATTGAAAGGAGTTAATTATATGTCTAAAAAAGGCAGTGCTTTCGGTGTACTACAACAGGTTGGTAAAGCTTTAATGCTTCCAGTTGCGATATTGCCAGCAGCGGGTATGTTACTTGCTTTTGGTAACTTGTTTCAAAATCCTAACTTTTTAAAATATGCTACATTTTTAAGTGGTCATGGCTTCCAAACATTTGCTAGAGTTATGGAACAATCAGGAGATATTATATTTGGTAATCTTTCACTATTATTTGCAGTAGGTGTTGCAGTTGGACTTGCAGGTGGAGAGGGTGTTGCAGGACTAGCAGCAATTGTTGGTTTCTTAATAATGAATAAAACCTTAGGAATTGTAGCGGGAGTTACTCCAGAGGTACTAGCAGGCAACAATCCAGCTTTCGCATCAATTTTAGGTATTCCATCACTACAAACCGGTGTATTTGGTGGTATACTAATGGGTATTGTGGCAGCACAGCTTTATAAGAGATTTTACAATATAGAATTACCTTCATACTTAGGATTCTTTGCTGGAAAGAGATTTGTTCCTATTGTAACAGCAGTTTCAGCTATATTTTTAGGAATTATACTTGTGTTTATATGGCCGCCAATCCAACATGGATTAAATGCATTCTCAACTAACATGATTGATACTAACAGAACTTTAGCAGCATTTATATTTGGTGTTATAGAAAGATCCTTAATACCATTTGGATTACACCATATATTCTACAACCCATTCTGGTATCAATTTGGAGAATATGTAAGTAAAGCAACAGGTCAAATTGTAAATGGAGACCAAAAGATATTCTTTGCTCAGATGACAGACTTTGCAAGATATGGAGTTCTTAGCAACGGTGCTACTCAGTTTACAGCAGGTACATTTACCACTGGTAAGTTTCCATTCATGATGTTTGGTTTACCAGCAGCAGCTTTAGCTATGTATCATGAAGCGAAACCAGAAAAGAAATTACTAGCTGGAGGTATACTTGCATCAGCAGCATTAACTTCATTCTTAACTGGTATAACAGAGCCAATAGAGTTCTCATTCTTATTCGTTGCACCAGTATTATTCGGAATTCACGCTATATTTGCAGGACTATCCTTTATGGTAATGCAGATATTAAATGTCAAAATAGGAATGACCTTCTCTGGTGGATTAATAGATTATATTCTATTCGGAGTAATACCAAACAGAACAGCATGGTGGTTAGTAATTCCAGTAGGGTTAGCTTTTGCCGTAATTTACTACTTTGGATTTAGATTTGCTATAAGAAAGTGGGATCTTAAGACTCCAGGTCGTGAAAGCGATACTGAGGAGGCAAGTGCATCTTCAGGAAGTATAGCTGGGGGAGAATTAGCAGCAGGTATACTAAAGGCATTAGGTGGAAAAGAAAATATAACTAACCTTGATGCATGTATAACTCGTTTAAGAGTAAGTGTAAATGATGTTAAGAACGTAGATAAAGCTGAGCTTAAGAAACTAGGTGCAGCAGGTGTTATGGAGGTTGGAAATAATATCCAAGCTATATTTGGAGGAAAGTCAGACCAAT
The DNA here is from genome assembly GCF_033659955.1 of Clostridium tanneri. Classification (NCBI taxonomy): domain Bacteria; kingdom Bacillati; phylum Bacillota; class Clostridia; order Eubacteriales; family Clostridiaceae; genus Clostridium; species Clostridium tanneri. Next base: position 10,420 of record NZ_JARUJP010000007.1, on the reverse strand, counting down.
TGAAAACTCAAATTAAAGATATAATGTCTGGAAAAACTCCAACGGTTATAGAAGAAAAAACAGTAACAAAAGGAGTAGCTGCTACCAACGCAGGAAACAGCACTTTTGTGGCTCCAATTGAAGGTAAAATATTACCTATATCAGAGGTTCCAGATGAAGTTTTCTCACAAAAAATGATGGGAGATGGATTCGCAATAGAACCAGCAAAGGGAGAGGTTGTATCACCAGTAAATGGAACGATAACAACTATATTCCCTACTAAACACGCTATAGGAATAACTGCAGATAATGGAAGAGAAATTTTAATTCACTTCGGTATAGATACAGTAAATTTAAAGGGCGAAGGCTTAGAGGCTCTAGTTGAACAAGGAGCTACGGTAAAAGTTGGACAGCCAATTTTAAAGGTTAATCTAGCGGAAGTAAAAGGAAAGGTTCCATCAGTTATTACACCAATTATATTTACTAATTTAGCTGAAGGAGAGACAGTATCAGTTAAAGCAGGCCAGCAGGTTAAAGCTGGAGAAAAAAATATTGTAACTATAAAATAATAAAGAAACCAGTGTGTACTAAAATAAGTACATACTGGTTTTTTACTTTATTGTGTCATAATCCAAAGTATTTCATAATATTTTAATAACAACAGCGTGATATTATGATTATGAGGTGAGCATAGTGTGTACACAAATATATCAAAGTGCTGATTTTAAAATTTATAAAGCGGGAGATGGATATATAGTCCATAACACACACAAGAACTTTAAAGAAGGTCATACACATGTGAAAAAGTACGATACATGCATGGTTATGATTAAACTAGTTAAGAGAAAGCTCATACCTAAAAGTAAAAGTAAACATTTTATCGAGAGTCTTCTAAGAATAAGTGATGATGGAAGGTATAATAATATAATAAAGGAGTGTATTCAATAGTCCTGGGTTATCCCAGGACTTTTATAAGTATATAGAAGAAAGCAGTAATAATTGAAAAATGATTAAAAATATTATATAATATTTAAAACAAAGTGATAATAATTATTTGCGTTGAGGGGAGGAATTATTATGTATGATATAGTTATTATTGGAGCAGGAGTGGTAGGTGCAGCTATAGCTAGAGAGCTATCCAGGTATAAATTGAACGTATGTATAATAGACAGAAGTGAAGATGTAAGCAGCGGAGCTTCAAAGGCTAATAGTGGAATAGTTCACGGTGGTTACTCTGATAAACCAGGAACATTAAAAGCTGAGCTATGCGTTAAGGGTAGTAGAATGTTTGAAAAGCTTAACAGGGAGTTAAACTTTGGATATAGAGAGACCGGTTCCTTAGTACTTGCTTTTTCTGAGGAAGAGAAAGATTACTTGGAAAAGCTTTATGATGATGGAATAAAAAATGGTGTCAAAGGTATGGAAATAATAGATGGTAATAAGGCTAGAGAACTAGAGCCTTATATAAGTAAAGATGTTAAATGGGCACTTTATTGTAAAGATGCTGGTGTATGCTCACCTTATGAGTTTACCATAGCACTTATTGAGAATGCCATTGAAAACGGTGTGAAATTAAAGCTAGGCACTGAGGTTTTAGGTATAGAAAAAAAAGTTGATCATTTTGTAGTTCATACAAAAAAAGGAGACTTTCAATCAAAATATATAATTAATGCGGCAGGAGTATTTAGTGATAAAATAGCAGCAATGGTTGGAGCAGATGACTTCTATATCATTCCTAGAAAAGGGGAGTATGTACTGTTAAATAAGGATCAATCCTATCTAGCTGGTAAAGTTATATTCCAGGTTCCTTCAGATAAAGGAAAGGGAATATTAGTAACCACAACCTATCATGGAAACCTTATGATAGGGCCTAATGCTCAGGAGGTAGATTATAAAGAAGATGTATCTACAGATGAGAATTCACTAAAATACATTATAGATACAGCAAGAAAATCAATAGAGGGATTTGATATAAAAAAGGCCATAACAAGTTTTTCAGGAATAAGGGCAACTAGTAATAGAAAAGATTTTATAATTGAAGAAACAAAAATTAAAGGTTTTATAAATGTTGCGGGAATTGATTCGCCAGGGTTAACATCATCTCCTGCAATTGCGGCAAAAGTAGTAGAAATACTTAAAAAGAACTTTTGTCATTTAGAAGAAGACAAAGACTTCAGTCCTTATAGGAAAGGCATTATTGTAAAAAAAGATAAAAATTTTCAGGGTGACATTAATTGTCAGGAACCAGAAAAACACATAATATGCAGATGTGAGCAGGTTACTGAAGCGGAGATTGTTGATGCTATTCATAGAAATATACCAGTGAAATCTATTGATGCTATCAAGAGGCGTACGAGAGCAGGTATGGGAATGTGTCAAGGAGCTTTTTGTGGCAAAAGAGTGAAAGAAATAATTGCTAGAGAGCTTAACATTCCTATAGGTGAAGTTCTGCAAAGAGAGGATAAATCTTCAGATTTAATAAAAAGAGTAAAAAGAAGTGATATTATAAATATAGAGTAATATGTAATAAAAGCCTTGGGATGCCCAGGGCTTTTATTACATAGTTTTAAATATAAGTTTTCTCACTTTACAGCAACTGTTTTGTTTTTGTAATATATCTGTTATAATAGTAATTGCGATTTTAGCACAGTAAATATAAGCATGTATTGAGATATTAACTTGGTGTACTATTATTTTTAACAGTGTGTTAAGTTTTTGTCTGGCAATTTAAAGTTTTAAAACGCCAAATTGTAAACAATGAAGGACAAGTATTATAGGGCGGGTTAATAGAGATTACGTAATTGTACATATTTGCTAATGGAGGTTTTTTAAAGATGAATAAGAAAGAGATTGCAGAATTAAAACTTCAAGGATATTTGCAGCAACAAGATCAGGAATACTTTTCGGTAAGGGTTATATCTAATGCTGGAACTATGACAGCAGTTCAAATGATAAGAATAGCAGAAATCTCACAAAAATACGGAAGAGGGAATATGGGCTTTACTTCTCGCATGTGTGTAGAGATTCCCTGGATTAAATATGAAGATATTGAGGCTGTGAAAAAGGAAATGGAAGATGCAGGGCTTTGTACAGGAGGTACAGGCTTAAAGGTTGAGCCTATAGTGGCATGTAAAGGAACGGTATGTTCCTATGGATTAATAGATACTCAAGATTTATGTAGAAAACTTCATGAAAAGCATTTTGAAAAGGATCTTCCGGCAAAATTCAAAATAGGAGTGGTAGGTTGTCCCAATAACTGTGTGAAAGCACCAATAAATGATCTTGGTTTTATGGGACAAAGAATTCCGATGGTATTGGAGGATAAATGTAAAGGCTGTCAACTTTGTCTTAGAGACTGTCCGGTTAAAGCAATAGAAAAGGTTGGTAACATAGTGCAAGTTGATTATGACAAATGCATACATTGTGGTAGATGTATAAGAGTATGTCCCTTCAAGGCTATGGCTGCTGAAAAGGAAGGCGTAGCAGTATTTATAGGTGGGAAGTTTGGAAGAAAACACCGAATAGGTGATAGAATTGATAATATATTTTCACTAGAAGACGCAGAAAGAATTGCAGATAAGGTTATAGCTTACTACAATGAAAAGGGTAATCCAGGAGAAAGACTTGGAAACACCATTGATAGAATAGGTTTAGAAAATGTAAGAAGAGCTGTATTCGGAGAAGAATAGCATTTTTAAGGTTATAGGTTATAAAAATAGTCTTTAAGGAAATAGATCTTTAAAGACTATTTTAGATTTAATTTATAATAAAATCTTTAAATATTTTAACATCTTTCTTATATACATTTGCGCTAAAAGATTCACTGATTTTTTCGCTAACAGTTCTGTACAATAGAGAAGGTGTATTATTTACAACATAGTAATAAAGACCATCTTTTTTATAAATAGGATTGTTTATTTTAGTGTTTACTGTTCCCTCGATTGCCTTTCCTGCATTTGCAGATGCATCAATTATTAAACAGTTTTTTTTCATTCTTTTTTGATTTTCTAGAGTAAGTATGTGAAGACCTTCTCTATCTATTTCTATACCGTTTATAACCATGTCGAAAGTATGAACAGAGTCTATAAATTCATTCAACGTTTTTCTATAAAATAACCTCACATTATTGCTGAACTTGGAGATAGCTGCAAAAGCTCCTTGAGATACATTTCCAGAACCTAAAATTGCAATATTCCAATTAGGGTTTGGAATTGAACCATAATTGATTAAGGCATGTAGGACAGCGGAATAACCGGCAGTAAAGCTATTATCTTTTATAAAATTAGGCTTAATCCAATCTATTTTCTTCTGTGCATCTTGATAGTAAACTGTTGGGTGTATGTTGTCTAAGTCGACAATGATGAGATCTTTAATTTTGGCTTGATCTTCCATGAACTTTCCCCCAGAGCCATGTGGATGAATCCAGCCGATAATCATTTGATTATTTCTTATATATTTATAGTCTTCCTCACCAATAAGTTTTAATGAAAATACTGCATCACACTCTGAGTATATTTCTTTTCTAGACGCTATATTGCAGCCTACTTCTTCATATTTTTTATCAGTTAAATCCAAGTTCATACCAAAGTTATGCTCTACTATAATTTCATTTTCGAAGTTACGTACATGTTCTGGCAATAGAGCTACTCTTTTCTCACCTGGAAAGCTTGGTATAATAAAACCTAATTTCATAATTATTTAACCCCCTATATAATTGAAGTGTCTAGTAACTTTTCTGTTCTCCTTGAACCTTTTGAATGAGATTTTGTTTATATTGGAAAAGTAGTAGAATTGAATTATAGAAAATAAAGTGACAACTTAAATATATCATGAAGTTGTTGGATTGTAAAGGAAATTAAGTTTTGTTAATATAAATTTGAAAAAGTGCAAAACATATAAAAAGGCTAAGCTACTTAATTAATATTAATTTAAAGGAGTTGAATATAAGTGGAAAGATATGTTTTGGTATGCAATATAAATGGGGAAGCTTCTAGATTCCATAATAAGATAACAAATGAGGTTTGTCATAAGTTTAATAAAAGACCTCAGAAATTACCTGCTCACATTACATTGAAAGCGCCTTTTGAAACAAACAAAATAGAGGAAATGATAGAAGTTTTGGAAAGATTTGTTTCTGTCAGAAAAAAGTCTCCTATAAAGATTGAAGGCTTTGGAAAATTTAGGCGAGATGTTGTATTTATGGACGTCCAAGTATCTCTGGAAGCTAAAAAGGTGCATGACCAGTTGATAGAGGAACTTGGAAAGATTCCATGGATAGAATTTAAACGTAATGAAGGCAAAGATAAAGTATTTCATTGTACTATACTTTCTAGAAGGATACAGGATAAATTTGATCAAATATGGGACTATGTAAATAAATATGATTGTAACTTTGATAGTTATTTTGATAATTTATCATTATATCAATGGAAGGATAACACATGGATACTTGACAGACAGTTTAAGTTTAAGGAATCTGACTAAAAATTTGTTGATACTAATTCAGTAACTGCTACTATGGGTAAAACATATTATATATTAATAAGTTTTTGGAGGCAGTGAATTGAAGAAGCGTAGCGACTTTGATAAGTTAATAGATATGTTTTTATATGTCTTGCCTAAGTACCTGAAAAACATCGACAACGATAGGTATGAGAAAGAGAATATAGGAGAAGAGGCGTTAATTCGTATATTAGATAAAATAGATTTTAAAGAATTGACTAAAGAATTAATTAAAGAAGATAAGGAAGCAAATAGTAATAAGACATCAAGGAATGTGAATAAGCAAGAAGATGAGCAAAGTGTAAAGAAAAGCTATCATGATGATAGAACTGAGAAAGAACATTCTAACAAAAATCAAGTTAGTGAGGACAAGAAGGATTCAAAAGAAGATATAGACAAAGTTACTAGGAAAATAGATCAAGGTAAGGAAAGTAGAGCTGATGAAAAGAAGAAGGAAGTAGAAAGGAAAGGTAGTGATAATCAAGAATCTGATAAACAAGTTTTAGATAATAAAAAATATGAAGTTAAAGTACTTAAAGAAGATTGCAGTACTTGTTTTAATGGACTTAAAGATGCATTAAAGAAATTAATAGGAGAAAGAATTACGTTGTCCCTTGAAGGGTGTCTTGGAGGAATAATAGATGATGCAATTTTGCTAGCTGTTGAAAATAGTATTGTAAAGTTAAAAACAAGGGAAAAAACTATCGTGCTGATACCAATTAATGAAATTGTATCAGTAAAATCAGAAGAAATATCTTCAATGAAGTTTAATGTTGATTCTAAGACACTCGAAGGCATTTGCAATAAAAGCATGGATTTAAGCAGGTATTTTAATTTAAATGTTGGTAAAACTATTTCGTTGAGAACTAAAGGAGAAGGAGAATTTAAATATATTAGTAGAAAAAAAATAACTGGATCATGGACAGGAGTTGTAGTATTAGAGGGTAACATGCTAATATCTATTTGCAAAGTTCTTTTAATCGAGGAAACAGATTAAAAAAGGCTGTTGAGTAGTACATACTACCAACAGTCTTTTCTAATTTATTTCTTTAAAAGGCTTCTATATCTACCAAGCTTATTTAAAATCCGTTGTTTGATAAAGTCCATTGAAGATAGACCCTCTTTATCTAGTTCACTAAAATCGAATAAAATTTCAATACAATCTTCTATAGTTTTAACTGAATAAAGATGAAATAAGCCCTTTTCAACAGCAGCGACTACTTCACTCTTTAAAACCAAATCCTGTAAGTTGGAATTAGGAATAGTTACTCCCTGCTTTCCTTCTAAATTAAATAAACCGCATATGTCAAAATAACCCTCTATCTTTTCATTTACTCCGCCTATAGGTTGAATTTCCCCCTTTTGATTAACAGAGCCAGTTATCGCAATACTTTGTTTTATAGGTATGTCGCTGAGACTGGATATAAGAGCTAAAAGTTCAGCAGCAGAAGCACTATCACCTTCTATGCCGGAGTAAAGTTGTTCAAAAACTATTTTTCCGTTGAAAGAAAGGGAGGTGTTTTGACCTAGAAATTCCCCTATAAAACCAGAAAGGATCATAATACCTTTGCTGTGTATATTACCACTTAAATTTGCTTCTCTTTCAATGTTGGTAATACCCTGCTTTCCAGCAAAGGTGGTAGCAGTTATTCGATGTTGTTGACCTACTGTAGAGTCGCCAAAGTTCATAACAGATAAACCATTAATCTGACCTATTTTAGAGTTTTTAAAGTCTACAATATACTTACCTTCCTTATACATCTGTAGAACCTTATTTTTTGCAAGTTCATGCATTGAATGAAGTTCTTCTATTGCATGAACAACATGTTGCCTATCTATCAATTTTGAACTATCCTTTATTGCAAAAACATGAGATACATCTATAATTTCCAGCAGTTTATTCATATAGGCAGTGAAATAATTTTGATTTTCTGCAAGTCTAGAGGAATATCTAAACAATTCTTTTACACCATCTCTAGTAATATGGCAAAATTTATTTTCATTAATATAATTGTTTATAAAACCGAGAATATTTTTGGTATTAATTGAATCTTTTTCTATTTTACTATCAAACTCAGACTTTATCTTAAAAAGCTTATTAAAGTCATAATCCTGCTGAGATAACAAAGAGTAGGTGATACTACTTCCTACGAGAATGATTTTAACCTTTAAAGGTATATATTCAGGAGTTAAGGTAACTATTGGGAACAATTCCATATTGTTTTTAGAATTTTGCACAACTATAGCTTCAGATTTTAAACACCTTTTAAGTGCCTTCCAAGCGTTGGGATTACTTAGAAGCTGTTCAGCATTAACAACTAGGAAACCACCATTAGCTAAATGAAGACTTCCTGGTCGTATCATAGTGAAATCAGTTACTGTATTTCCCTGTATATTTTCATATTCGATTTTTCCAAAAATACTGTTATAAGTAGGAGAATCTTCATAAATAACAGGAGCACCCTTACCTATTTTATTAGTAGAAATAATTTTTACATCATATCTTCTAAAAAAGTGTTTTGAAAACTTAAAAATATATTCCTTGGAATCAGTGCCGGATTCTTCTTTGTCCTCTCTCTTGTTAACAGAGTCTTCACCACTATTACGCTTTAAAAAAGCACTGATATTTTGAATTATATCTTTTTGAAGCATATCTAAGTAGCTAATAATTTTGCTGTACTTTTCATACTTGTTTTTTAAAATTTCAATCTGTTCAAGCACTATATTTTTTGACAGGCTATAATCTAAGGTTTTAAGTTCCTCAAGCATTAACTTATTTAAAGCAGATATTCTCTTTAAGAGCTCATAAGAAAGCAGTTTGAGTTCATTAGAACTCTTGTTAATTCTTGATTTTTCATCTGTAGATAATTTGTTATAGGTATCAATATCCATTTTCTTTCCTTCGCTTAAAGGTATAAAAATAAAGTTTCCATTATCATCATGTTCTACAGCAAAGTTGTTCTCTGAAGCTTCATCGTAAATTTCTCGAGATATTTCTAAGACCATTTTTTCATATTTTTCAACAATTTTTCTCTTAGCATTTTCATAACTTTTACTATCAAAAACGGTAGGAACTTTTCTAAATAAATCGTTTATAACTAGAGCTATAGATTCCCTAAAGCTTTCAGCAGTTCCAGTAGGCAGCGAAAGTGCTATAGGTTTATGACTATCTCTAAAGTTATATACGTAACACCAGTCATGAGGGTCTTCAAGAGTTTTTGCATATTCCTCGATTTTATTTACTATATAACTAGTTTTACCTGTACCACTGGGGCCAGAAACATATATATTGTATTCTTTTTTATCCATTAAAAGACCTAAGTCTATAGATTTAGCAGCTTTGCTTTGACCTATTATATTTTTATAAGGAGATAATTCTTCAGTAGTATCAAATTTAGGAAGTACATCAAAATTTAACTCTAAATCTTTTGAAGTTAACTCTAAATAAGTTGACATTTAATCACCTTCATTTCTTTTCAAATTACTAATATCATAGGAAGAGTCTATATTAAAATCAGCTACAGTAAATTAATTTCTAAAAAGCATTTTAAACAGTACTAAGTATTTGTATTGTCTAAAGTAAGAATAAATCTCATTTAAGTTTTACTTTATATAATATGCAAGTTGGAGTTAAATGGAAACTGTAAAGATAATATATAGACAAAATATATATTCAGAGTAAAATAGTATTATATGTAAATATTAAAAGAAGGTGAATTAAATGTATGTAAGTGAAACAAAATTAAAAGTAAGATATGTGGAAACAGACCAGATGGGAATTGTCCACCATTCTAACTATTATGCTTGGTTTGAAGTTGGTAGAGGAGATTTTATACAGAAACTAGGAATGAGCTATAGTGACATGGAAAAGAAAGGTATTATGATGCCCTTAGTGGAAACTTATTGTAAGTATCATGAAGGGGCAAAGTATGAGGATGACATAGTAATACAAACCTTTGTTGAAGAGTTAAGCCCTATAAAAGTAATCTTTAACTATAATGTAATCAGAGAGGTAGATAGTAAGGTTTTAGCAAAGGGAAAAACTACTCAAACTTTTATTAATAAGGACTTTAAAATAATTAATTTGAAGAAGAACCATAATGACTTATGGGAAAAACTTCAGCAGTTAAAGTAAGGCTTAGAATTCAGTTATAATGAGACTTAAGTATTTATACATACAGATGTATATGAAGCACTCTATTAGTCTTGGCTTCTGAGGCAGCATCTGGTGCTGTTTTGATTTTAAAAAGGTTAAATTTTTTAATTATCTCATACCTTTTTAAAATCAGTGTCATCAGAGGCTGATTTTCTTTTTCGAAACTAACTGTAGTCTATATGCAGATAACAAAATTTTAATTATTAATTTAAGTTTCGTTTTTTATTTTATTGAAAAAATATAAGGCTATAAGTTTTTATATTGCAACATTTTCATTAGTAAGATAGATGAACGTATCTTAATTTATACAAGTTTTGTAATTGCTGATAACTATTTAGAGATGAAATGGTATCAACTGATTCAAGTGTATCATCATCAATCATATTTAGATATAGTTAGGATTTTTAAGCGTAATTGAGTTAATCTAAAATAGGAGCATACTTATATAGTTTTAAAGAATGATAAAGATGATAGAATAACATTCGTTGCTGAAAAGTCAGTGACCAAGTTCATAAAGTAACCTATTAAAATCTTTAGAGAAATCTATTGACATAGGAAAATATTTATGATATTATGTAAAAGTTGTGAAAACGACAGAAAATAAAAATAATTTACAAAATTCTTGACAGGCTCAAATGTATGTGATAATATAAATGAGCGGTTAAACTATAAAAGATGATCCTTGAAAATTAAACAGAGTAAAGATAAGATAACTTATTTTTGAATAAACCAGCAATTCTTTAATGAATCTTCTCAATAAACTGAGAGGCAAGCGACTATCAC
>NZ_JARUJP010000006.1:0-202433 GCF_033659955.1 Clostridium tanneri | reverse complement strand
TTAGTTTTTTAATGCTTAATAAATAGCCGTATTTAAACTAATAATAGTATAAAAAGGAGGAAAGAAGGTAGATTTATGAAAGTTGCTATTATGGGGGCTGGATTATCCGGACTAGCCTGTGCCATTATTTTAGAACAGCAGGGCATTTATCCTACTATATTTGAAAAGAGAAGTAGAGTTGGTGACAGGTTTGTAAATATGGAGAACATTTTTAATATACTAGAAAGACCAGTAAGTGATTCTTTAAATTACTTGAAAGATACCTATGGAATAACCCTAAAACCAATAAGTGAAGTGAAGGAAATAACAGCACATTCAAAAAATAGAAAAGGACACTTAAAAGGTAACTTTGGGTATTCTAATATTAGAGGAAGACACGAGGACTCTTTCGAGAATCAGCTACTTTTAAAGATTAAATCCCAAATAATTTATAATTCTCAGTGTAGTTATAATGAATTGTTAAAGGATTACTCACATATTGTAATAGCCACAGGGAACGGAGAGGACGCCGCTAGCATGAAAAATTACACACAGGATTTACAGGTTAGCATAATAGGTGCTACTATAGGTGGAGAATTCAATCCTAGCCATATTAGTACTTGGTATAATAATGATTTTGCACCTAAAGGATACGGATATTTAGTGCCTTTTTCACAAAGCAGAGCACAAATTTCTATTGCATACCCAGAGTATATAAAAGAAGATAGAATAGATAAGGATGAGTTGTGGAGTAGATTTTGCCAAGAGGTTCAAGAAGATGTTGGAAATAACTTAAACATTACTGATAACTTTAGTATTAAAGGATATAAGGTAGGTATTTGTAAGAAGCCTAAGATTAACAACACCTATTTTACAGGAAATTGTTTTGGTGCTATTATGCCTGCCTACGGATGCGGGCAAATTCCAGCTATGTTAACGGGTATATATGCAGCTTTGGATATATGTAGAAAGGGAAGTTATGATGAATTAACTAAGCCACTTCGACAATCCTACGAAGATTCACTAGTACTTAGAAGAGGTTTAGAAAAACTGGATAATGATAAACTGGATGTTTTAGTTTCCATACTTAACAGAAATCTGACTAGTCGAGCCTTAGATAAAAGTGTTGAGTTTAATTTTTTAAAGTTAATAAGTAAGTTCTTAAAACCTTTTATAAGGGATTAGAAATATATACTTTTAGAAAAAAGATACAGGAGAGTATTATTGATACACATCAATTAGCATAATACTTTTTAAATTTTCCTCATCTACATCATATTAGACAAATAGTGGAATGAGATTACAAGTCATTCCACTATTTGAGAAAATCTTTTTCGTAACTTATAATAGCCTCCTTAAGTTTATTGAAGGAAATAAGGAATTTTTCTGTTTCTTCTATACCTAATTCCTCTAGAATTTTGGAAAGATGTTGGGTTTTAATATCTCTGACCCTCTTAAAATCCGGACAGTTTTCAGATAGAAATATTTTAACAGTTCTACGATTTTCTTCAGGAATTTCTCTTATTAGGTTACCATTTTTCTCTAGACGATCTACAATTCCAGAAACGGTGCTTTTGGATAAACTCAATCTTTTGCTTAATTCATTCAAGCTGATTCCTGGATGCTCAGATAGGATATTCATAAGCATTATTTGGGGAACTGTGAAACCCAAGTCATCTGCTTCTTTTGTTATATGGCCTTTTAAAATTTTGCTTAACAATCTAAATATATCTATAATTTCCTCAGCATAATTGATTAGTTGTTGATTCACCATGCACCACTCCTTTACCTATTTGTTTTTATTGTTATCCTCGTGGAGAATACATAATTATTAGTACTCCAATGAGAGCGATAAATCCACCAATTAAATCAAATCTATCAGGAACTATGTTATCTATCTTCCATCCCCATAAAATTGAAAGAACTATGAAAATTCCACCATAAGCGGCGTAAACTCTTCCGAAGTTAGAGTTAGGCGGTTGAAGAGTTGGTACAATTCCGTAGATAATTAAAGAAACAGCACCAGCTAATCCATACCAAAAACTTTTACCATCCCTTATCCACAGCCACACTAGGTAGCCTCCACCTATTTCAAATAATCCAGCTAGTATAAAATAAAATATTGATTTAATAATTTCCAAGTGCATTTCTCCTCTCCTGTTATTCTTTACTTAAATACATGATAATAAATTATCATATTATGGAATATTTATCTATAGGTAGTCTAAAGATAAATAGGAAAAAGGCTGAATTTATAAATAAACAAAATTATTTAATGAGAAAAGTAAGATGACTTACAGTTTTATGGTATAATGGTACTGAATGGGAAAGGGGGAGAGTTATGATAGAATGGTGGAATGGCATACCAGTCTTCGAAAGGTTTTTTTGGATAGTGGCTTTTCCTTCTAGTGTTATTTTTGTGATTCAGACTATTATGACTTTATTGGGAATAGAGAATGGACATGACTTTGAAGTGCATAATTTAGATATGTCTCAAGATCTTCATGAACATAATATATTGGGCAATGAAAATTCGTTAGGTATTTTAGATGTTAAATTTAAATTATTTACCATAAGAAGTATAACTGTATTTTTTACCGTATCTTCATGGGCAGGAATTGTAGCTGAAAGGCATGGTAAAGAGCATTTGACTTCATTGCTAATAGCTATGTCCTTAGGATTTATAATGATGCTTGTTGTTTCCTTTATATATTACTTTGTTCAAAAACTTACAGAAGAAGGAAACATGGATATTAACAATGCCATTGGGAAAGAAGGAGAAGTTTATTTAACCATACCAAAACAGGGGGAAGGCTCAGGAAAAATACAGGTAGTGGTGCAAGGGGTCTTAAGGACTATGGATGCTGTTACTTATGGAGAAAAACTGGCTACAGGAGAGAAAGTAATAGTTATTAAAGTTGTTGATAACCAACTTTTGTTGGTTGAAAAAATAAACTAAGTTAGGGGGATTTGCTTGTGGAATTTTCTTCAATTATACTAATTTCAGTTATTATAGCGGTAATTTTTATTACTGTTATTTCAGTAGTTTCCAGGTATAAAAAATGTCCATCAGATAAGGTTCTTGTAGTTTACGGTAAAACTGGCAAAGGGAACGACGGAGCTTCTCGTTCTGCCAAATGTATACATGGTGGTGCAGCATTTATTTGGCCTGTAATTCAAAGTTATGAGTTTTTAGATTTAACTCCTATTTCTATCGAAGTAAACTTAACCAATGCCTTAAGTAAACAAAATATAAGGGTTGATGTTCCTTCAAGGTTTACTGTAGGTATTTCTACAGAACCTACCATCATGCCTAATGCAGCTGAAAGATTATTAGGATTACAATTAAGAGATATTCAAGAACTTGCTAAAGATATTATATTTGGTCAGTTAAGACTGGTTATAGCTACAATGGACATTGAAGAAATCAATTGTGATAGAGATAAGTTTCTTGCTAATGTTTCTCAAAATGTTGAAGCAGAACTCAAGAAAATAGGTTTAAAACTTATAAATGTTAATGTAACAGATATTAAGGATGAATCTGGATATATTGAAGCCCTCGGTAAGGAAGCAGCAGCTAAAGCTATAAATGATGCAAAAAAATCTGTTGCAGAGAAAAACCGTGATGGAGCTATAGGTGAGGCTAATGCTAAACAAGAAGAGAGAGTCAGTGTATCAGAAGCAAATGCTAAGGCGCTGCAAGGGGAGAATTTAGCAAAAATAACTGTTGCTAACTCAGAGGCAGAAAAGAGAGAAAAGGAAGCGGAAGCAAACAGGAGAGCTATAGCTGCAGAAAAGGTTCAGGCAGCAAAGGCGTTAGAGGAAGCATATATAGCAGAGGAACTAGCAGAGAAGTCTCGTGCTGAAAGAGAAAGAGCAACTAAGGAAGCAGATATTATAGTCCATGCAGAAATTGAAAAAAGAAAAGCAGAAATTGATGCTGAAGCAGAAGCGGAAAGAATCAGAAGACAGGCAAAAGGGGAAGCAGATGCGATACTTGCTAAGATGGAAGCACAGGCTAAAGGTACAATGGAAATACTAAGTAAACAGGCAGAAGGTTTTAAAAGGATAGTAGAGGCAGCAGGAGATGATGCACAAAATGCAGTAATGCTTATGATGGCTGATAAAATGGAGGAACTTGTTAAACTTCAGGTTGAGGCTATTAAAAATATTAAAATTGATAAGATTACTGTTTGGGATAGTATGGGCGGTAATGGAACACCAGCTACTGCTAATTTTCTTTCTGGAATGATGAAATCTATCCCACCACTAGAGGATGTTTTCAAAACAGCTGGCATGGAACTGCCAAAATATTTAAAAGGTGACTTGCTCAAAGAAGAGCAGAGGGATGAAGTAGAGATATAAAACAGGAGAGTTCATTAATTCCCAAGGGTAAATTAATGAACTCTCCTTAAATATTTAAGAAGGATAACCAGCGTAGCCTATTCCTAAAACCTCTGAGAGTTCCTTATCAACGGAAACTAAATCCTTAGAATTCAGCTGGTTTATGTTATCCTTTCCCATTGCAATTAATACTAGCTTCATCTCTTCTACAGAAGAAGTTAAAAAATTAGCTAATGTTTCAGCGCCTCTATCAATATCGAGCCTGTCTGTTAGCTTTCCATTATACAGCACCATTTGTGGAGCAGGATATTCAGGAAGAGCCTTAGTAATTTGACTTTGAATTAGTGCCATAAGTGCTATTGTTCCTATATAAACTGCATTAGCACCAAGGGCTAATGCTTTAACAAAATCTCCAGGTGTTTTTAAACCGCCAGTTATAATCAAGTCATACTTATTCTTTACACCCTTACTATCCAGGTATTTTGCTGCCCTTGATAGAGAATACAATGTTGGAAGTCCTACATCATCCTGCAGAGTAACCATAGATGCTGCGGTACCACCTTCGGAACCATCGATTACTATAAAATCTACATTTGTTTGTAAAATTACGTCTAATTCCTTTTCAATGTAATGAGTACCTGCAATTTTAACTCCAATAGGCACATCATACTGAGATTTTAAATTATTTAACAAGTTAATGATATCCTGCGAACTGTTTATACCTTTAAATCTTGCTCCACGAATTCCGTCTTGCCCATGTTTTAGGTGCCAAGTTTCTCGCATGTGTTGTCTTATTTTATCTGCCTTAATATTAGCAGGTAATGCACCACCCCAAGCACCCTGACCTAATTGCACCTCTATAGCATCAAGTCTTGAAAGTTGATCTTTTGTATTCATTACTTCATATCGATTATATTGACCTATAAGAAGGCTGGCACTTTCTCTTTCCTCATTTGAAAGAGCAGATTCCCCTGTATTAGTAGCTGTACCTACTTTACTAGCAGCTTTTGCTAATGAAACCTTTGCATCAAGACTTAAGGAACCACCATAGGACATTGCTGAAATCATTATAGGCATGCTTAACTTTAATGGTTTTTTTGCATTTTTTCCTATTGTAACTTCTGTGCTTATAGTAGTGTTATCAGCTGTAGGCAGTGAAAACAATTGAGTAGGATTTAAAAAAAGTTTACTCCAGTAGGAATGCACATTAGGACTTCCTAAAGGGCGTTCAAGTGCTTTTCCCAGTTCTCCTCTCAAACAAGCTTCTAGTGCTGCATGAACTGTTACCTTTTGTGCAGTTGTTACTGTGTCAAAAAGATTTTCACCGTACTGAGTTGTAAGTAATTTTGGAAGCATATTGTCAATTAAAGCATTTGAAACGTATCCTGTAATACCTTCAATCATGAAAATTCTCTCCTTTAAACTAGTATTATTTATTTTATTATTACTTTTTTATAAGCTAGTTATTCTTAATTATAGTTATCACTAAAGAAGATTATCCAGGAACCTACTACCTTGCTTTCAAGTTATTCTTAATTATAGTTACCACTAAAGCTAAGATTAGGAATAAATAATCCATTAATTACTCCTCCAATGACAATAAAAAGTACTACTATAAGTAAAAAAAATATTGTATTATATATACTATCAGGAAGAGGTTATTAAAATGAAACCTTATATTTAGGATAAAGGGGAGGTAACTGTGATGCAAAGCCTACAAAATATGGACCTAAATTTGCTAAGGTTTATCCATGATAATTTGCAAAATCCTATACTAGATAGAATAGTACCATTCATAACTTATTTGGGAAATGGAGGCA
Source organism: Clostridium tanneri (assembly GCF_033659955.1). Lineage (NCBI taxonomy): Bacteria > Bacillati > Bacillota > Clostridia > Eubacteriales > Clostridiaceae > Clostridium > Clostridium tanneri. The sequence continues at coordinate 196,290 of NZ_JARUJP010000006.1, read as the reverse complement.
TACTTTGGATCACTATAACAGTTGCTTTAGTGATTACCAAAAGGTATAGAAGGATTGGATTAATATGTGGACTAGCATTATTGGTGAATACTATTATTGGAGAGGGAATATTGAAACATTTATTTCAAAGACAGAGACCTTTTGTACTAGTGCCAACTGTTGATTTAATAATACCTAAGCCATCATCATACTCTTTTCCGTCAGGGCATACATCAACAGCCTTTGCTGCTGCAGGTATACTAGCAACTCAGTTTAAAAAATATAGGGTACCGATTATTATACTAGCGGTGCTGATAGCCTTATCAAGACTATATCTCTTTGTGCATTATCCGTCAGATATCTTAACAGGAGTTATAGTGGGATTATTTTCCGCAAAGATAGTGCTAAGATTTTATCCATCAGATAAAAAATATAAATTGGGAGTTCCTAAACAAGGCTTTACTATAAAAGAAGACTGATGATTATATATTTTGTCATCAGTCTTTTAATATTGGTTATATAACCATGTTTTGAAAATAACAAACTTGTGAAGAAGTTGACAAAGCTATTGGATAGTTAAAGCTTTTAGTAATATAGTGATTTTAATATGCACATAATATCTATAGAATATGAGTAAATTAAAGTCATTTACTGGAGGTATTTATAATGATAACTGAAATGCTTCACAAAATATCTAATGTTACCATGAAATCCGAACAAGTTACAGAAGACATTGTACTTTTACAATTTACTATTGTTAATGCATGTTTAGTAGGAAGTAAAGATGGATTTGTTCTTGTGGATACAGGTATGGAAAATTCAGCAGATTTTATTTTAAAAGAGGTGGCGGAAAGATTTGGTAGGAATACTAAACCTAAAGCAATTATACTTACTCATGGTCATTTTGATCATGTGGGATCAGTGATTAATTTAGCAAATCATTGGAATATACCAGTATACGCCCATCAGTTAGAGCTTCCTTATCTTACAGGGAAGAAGGACTATCCTCAAGGAGACTCAACAGTAGATGGAGGATTGGTATCAGAAATGTCTTCAGCCTTCCCGCACAAGGCTTTAAATTTAGGTGATAAGATTCACTCTTTACCACAGGATGGAACAGTGCCTGGTATGCCAGAGTGGACCTGGATACATACACCGGGACATACAGAAGGGCATATTTCATTATTTCGTGATAGAGACCGTACAGTTATAGCAGCAGATGCCTTCTGTACTTTAAAACAGGAATCACTATTCTCAGTGCTTAGCCAAGAAGAACAGATAAGTGGACCACCTAAATATTTAACTACAGACTGGAAGGCAGCAGAGCAATCAGTGAAAAAAATTGCAGAATTAAAACCGGCATTGGCAATAGTAAGTCATGGTTTACCAATGAAGGGAGAAAAATTAAGAGAACACCTACTAATGTTAGTTAATGACTTTAAAGAAATTGCGGTACCAGAACAGGGACGCTTTGTAAAATAACATAAGTTAAATTTTTAATTAACAAATTCTAAGTTTCAGATATGAGAAAAGTCTTTAATTGTCATTATAATAGACATATTAAACCATAACCATAGGTAAACTCTGTCAGAAGCTTAGAATTTTGTCTAATAAGAGGTTGATATTTTAAATTTACTTGACAAAATAATGCTATATCATATAATTACATTGTGAGTTAAATCTTGCAGTGCTTAAAACAAAATTATGGTAATGATAAAGGTCAAACTATTATACTAATAAAAAAGTTTAATTAACATTAAATGCAACTAATTTATCAGTATGATATAAGAAAGTTGCCATAGACTAGTTGGTGAAAACGTTTTTCTTGTTGAAGGAAATTATTCCAAATTAAACCAAAAAATTGAAGCAGAGAATTTGTATTTTTATGCAGTTATCTATGCTCCAATATATTGGTATGTCATAAATACGGAAGAGCTTAACGGTGATGAAAAACTATATTAAATAGTTATCATAAACTTGTGTACGAGAAATTAGCAGAGCACCTAAGTGATCAATAGAGGGTGTGGCTGAAATCCTATACAGGAGAAATAAAAAATATATTCAAAGGAGGAAAATTATGAGTGAAACACTAGCAAAGAACAAACGTCCTTTTGGTTTCTATGTTTGTTCAATATCGTTCATGTTAGAAAGAATGGCATATTATTCTGCCAAGTATTTAATTTTCGTTTTTGTTGCTGCTACGGTGGTAACAGGTGGATTAGGTCTCACAAAGGTTGAGGCTGCACTTATTCAATCAAATCTTGTTGCTTTTACGTACCTTGCACCTATTGTTGGTGGATACATTTCCGATAGATATATCGGCGCTAGATACTGTATTCCTGTTGGATTAGCTTTGATGGCTGTGGGATACTTTGTAGGTGGATTCGCAACCAGTGTTACAACTATGAATATAATGGTGGCCCTTGTAGCCATTGGTACGGGCCTTTTCAAAGGTAATGTTTCCGCAATTAACGGTTCTTTATTTGAAGATGAGAAACAGCTGGATTCAGCATTTTCAGTTCAATATTCCTTCGTTAACTTGGGATCCTTTATTGGAACAACATTTGTTGGTATTCTTGTAGCAACTACTTTTGCAAATGGTGCTATTCAGGGATTTAGACCTGCGTTTCAAGTATGCGGTGCCATCTGTCTTATTGATGCTTTATGGTTCCTTTTTGGGACAAGATTTCTTGGAGAAGTAGGTAAAAAGCCTTTTAAAGAGGGCAAACACGTTGAAAAGAAAGTTGAAACTGAAGTCAAGCCATTAACAAAAGTGGAGAAAAGAAAGGTTTTTGCAATTGTCTTAGTATCTATGTTTTCAGTTGTATTCTGGGTATTCTGGTATCTAACTTATTTGGCTGTTTACGATTACGGCGCTCAGTTTGTTAACATGAATCTAGGTAGCTTTGCAGTGCCTCTTTCATGGTTCGACTCTCTAAATGGTTTGGTATGTATTGCTCTTGGACCAGTATTGGCCGCATTGTGGTTTAAGCTTTCCAAGGGTCCTAAGGGTGATTTAAGTTTATTCAAAAAGTTAGCACTAGGACTTGGTTTTCTAGGAATGTCTTTCTTGATGCTTGTATTTGCAGAACTTTCAAGAGGTGTAGGGGCAGCAGATACATCTAAGGCAAGCATAGTTTGGATCATAGCATTTGGTATACTTCTTAGTATAGGAGAAATGTTGTTCTCACCACTTGGAAATTCCTTTGTTACTAAGTATGCACCAAACAAAATCTATTCAGTATTAATGGGAGTTTGGATTTTTGCTACCTTTGTTGCAGGTAAATCCTATGGATACCTGTATGCTATTGCTTCAAAATATCCAATAATGCAGTCCTATGTTATCATTCCGGTCATCTTGTTTGTATGTGCAGCATTACTGTTCTTATTTGATAAGAAGCTTGTAAAACTGTTAGAAGATAAAGACTCTGATAATAATGATAACAACATAGCTGAAACTGCATAAATGTTAATATAACAGATCTATTTTATAAAATAAAAAAGATGACTTCCTTGTATTACAGAGAAGTCATCTTTTTTTATAGTTTAGCTAAATCCGGCTATTCAATGTATTTTTTTCTTATTTCCTCAAGATTAGCTTTTTTTACATCCTCTACAACTTCGATAACACCAAGAATAGTTTCATCTTTAACTATCCCATAGCCACCTAGTTTATCGAAAGTTATCTCTAGGTCCACAACTCCTTTTTTTCCTTCAAAATATGTTAGTACATCACCGGTTTCAGCAGATACCAAATCAAATCTTCCTTCAGCGTTATCAAAGGAAGTTAAGTCAAAGGTTAGCTTAGTCTTTTTGTCCTTATCTACAACAACGATGAGAGGCTTTAGTTCGTAACCAACTCCTTTAATTGTAGTGCTTTGATTATTACCAACTACCAAAGCTTTGTTAACTACTATCTCAGTAGGAACTTTACTTAAATCACCGTAAATACTGTCCTGTTGAGGTACAGCAGCGCCTCCTCCACAGCAGCCGCTGCTTCCTGCAGGAGGCAGGGAGGAATCTGTTTTGGATGTATCCACTGAATCTAAATTATCTGTTACTTTAATAACTCCTCTTATCATTCCCATCCAGCAGCTAAAGGTAATATCATCAGCTGTTGGTGTAAATTCTATTATATTTTCTCCACTTTTTAGTTTTTTTCTTATATTTTGAGAAGGAACAACAATTTCGTTATTACAGGATGTAATTTGCTTACCATCAATTATCCATTTAACTGGAATACCTTTTTGGACATAAAAAGCATTAGGAATATATCCGCTGCTGTCTGCAGTCATATTTATAATTTGAACACCATCTTTTAATGTAGCTTTAGCTACATTTGCACCAGAAGATCCTACAGCCCTTTGTGGCATAAGTGAGCCTATTGTAGGGAGGTTTACACCGGCTAGTGCCAGGCCTCTTCTTCCCATTATAAGCCCAAGAACCACCACAAGAATTCCGCTAAATTTTAAAATTTTCTTTGTATACCCTTTGCTTAGCAGTCCTGAAATTGCACCAAAAGTCATCATTAAAGGCACTGTTCCAAGAGCGAATATAAACATTGATAAGGCGCCTTTTAATGCACTACCTGTGCCTAAAGCATAGAGCTGCATAGTTTGCAGGGGGCCGCAGGGCATAAAGCCGTTTAAAATACCTACTACAAAAGGGGCTTTTGGTTTGTTTTTAACCTTACAAAAAGACCAAGGAAGTTTTACTTGAAGCTTCCTAAACAAGGAAAAACCAGCCATATTAAGCCCCATTATGATCATAAATATCCCTGCAAAAATTTGAAGTGCTGATTGAGTTCTTAAAGAAAGAGATAAAACAGAACCTAGGGCACCAACTATGCCTCCTAAAATAGTATAAGAGATTACTCTTCCTAGGTTATATAATAATGTTGGTTTTATTGCTTCCAGCTTACTAGTGTCTTTATATGATAAACTTTGAGAGAGCATTATTCCACCGCACATACCTACACAGTGAATAGATGTCAGGATTCCCACTATAAACAGAACAAAGTAGGTAGCACCATTTAGCATACTGCTCATATCAATTCCAGAAGTTGAAGAACCAAGTAGAATAATAGCTGCTGCGATTACAAATATTCCAGCTAGATGAAAGCTTCCAGATTTTTCAGTAGAGTACCCTGCATTATTTATAATAGTTTTTAGCTCATTTAAGCTGCACAAATCCGAATCGAACTCAATAGCTACAAATTGTTTAACATAATCTGCTTTTGCCTTTAAAACTCCAACTTGCTTTAAAAGCTTTCCTTCAATAGTCTTTTCACAAGATGAACAGGTCATATCATATACTTTTATCTTTATTTTTTTTAAAGTCATAAATCCACCTCTTAATCAATAATAGCTTCAGTTATTATTTAGAAGTATACAACATTTTTATGTAGAATTTATGAAGATAAAAGTGTAAATTTTAAATTGAAACTTTACATTATTAGAAATTAATGATATTTTATATAGTATATGTGATTGAATAGGAGTGGTAGCAGTGAACAGAACAGTAAAAGTTTTCTTATTAGCACTGGCGACGGTTTTTACAGTTAATGGTGCAGTTTTTGCAGCGCCTAGAAGCAATTCTCAGTCTCAGGTTGAGAATTTAGAGATAAATATTGAAAAGCTAGACAATCAAATAGAAAGCGTGTTACATAATTTAGAGGATAATAAAAAACAGATAGCTAAAACAGGAAATGATATAAAGACTGCAGAAAAGGAAATAAAAACTGCGGAAGATAATATAAAAAAGCAACAAGGTATATTTAATAGTAGAATGAGAGCAATGTACATAAATGGTTCTAGTGGATATATAAATTTAGTATTGGATTCAGAAGGTATTGGAGATTTTATTTCAAGAGTTGATATGATGAAAAGAGTTATCAGCTTTGATAAAAAAGTAGTAGAAGATTATAAGGTAAAGCAGAGTGATATTAAAAATAAAAAGGACAAGCTAACTGCAGAAAATAAAAGGTTAGTATCTTTAAAATCAGATAACGAAAAAAAATTATCTAAACTTAATGAAGATAAAGAAAAGCAAAAGGCTTTAGTTGCCCAAGCAAGACAACAACAAAGGCTATTAGCTTCAGCAGACCAGGCTGTAGTTAATAGTGCATCAAAACAGGTTCAGGATATAAGGAAAGCAGCACCTAAAGTAAATTTATCAAGAGGTGCAGCATCAACTAGCAGTAACAATGTAATAGCCTATGCTTCCAATTTTTTAGGAACACCTTATGTATGGGGTGGAACTTCTCCTAATCCTGGCTTTGATTGTTCAGGATTTGTTCAGTATGTTTATGGACACTTTGGTGTATCTACAGGCAGAACAACTTACGATCAAATAAATCATGGGGCAGCTGTATCAAGAGACCAGCTTCAGGCAGGAGACTTAGTGTTTTTTGGGACAAGCGGAAACCCTACTCATGTAGGTATTTACCTAGGAAACGGTGCCTACATTCATGCTCCTCAGACAGGAGATGTAGTAAAAATATCACCACTTAATAGAAGAGATTATTTAACTGCAAGAAGAGTTAATTAATAATATATAAAAAAACCATCTTTAGTAAAGGATGGTTTTTTTTCATTTAATTTAATAGGTTAATAATCTTATAAATGCACAAACTGTCATTACAAAGGAAATTTAAATTAAAGAAAAGCTAAGGAGGAATAACATTATGGCAAGCAGAAATAGTAATAGAGTATTAGTACCAGAAGCAAAGGCAGGATTAAATCAATTTAAAATGGAATCAGCTAGAGAAGTAGGAGTAGATTTAAAAGAAGGCTATAATGGAGATCTTACAGCAAGAGAGGCTGGATCAGTAGGTGGAAACATGGTTAAAAAAATGGTTGAAGCTTATGAGCAAGGTTTAAAATAATATGAAGAAAAAAATCAGGTAGGTCATTTACTACCTGATTTTTTTCTTCATATTTTCTTCATAAGAAAGTGATATTATCTTCTCAAAGAAAAAGAGGAGGTAATAACATTGAACATGACACATTATATGTCCCTTCTAGCAGAGAATCAGCCTTGGAACTTAATAATATTTATGGCTATACCTGTTATAATGGCAGAAACACTTACCATAACTGAATTTTTTATTATTTTTAACAGAACTAAAAGTGGTGGCCTAAGGACGCTGAATAAAGTAGTTGGAATTTTTGATGGTTTTTATTTTACAGGAATTTTTATTTATCTATTGTTTAATGCAGTTATTCCTTTAACCAAAACTGGTGGTTGGCATACCTGGGTAGATGTGGTAGCTGTTGGTTTTTATCTAAGTGGAGTTTTATTCCTACTTCCAATTGCATTAATGGAGCTAGGTATTATATTTAGAAAAAAGACTGACAATGAAAAAATGAAAATTCATTTTATTTTAGTAGGTGGTTTCTTAGTTGTTGCACATATTGCAATGATTTTTGGTATGGTAGATCCTTCAATTATAAATGATATGTCAAATATGAAGATGGATATGTAGCATTATTATGCGACACAAAGGTAGCCTAGCAATTAGACTTGGCAGCCTGTGTATGTGGGCAGTTATGTAGTGTTCTATTAGCCCTCACTTCGACAACAGCCTCTAATGCTGGCTCGATTTTTAAAAAGGTCAAATTTTTCAATGCGTCTCTTCGAGAACTGAAAAATTTGAGTCCTTTTTAAACTCGCCAGAATAAGAGGCTGTAGTCTTGATTGAAGCTAATTTTCACACTACATAACTACCTACACACAGGTTACTAAGTTTTAATTCTTACCATAACTTTCCTTTTTATCTAAATAAAAATATCCTTATATTATAGGGCGATAAGCCCTAGCGTTATAAAACTTTTGGGTGCACTAAAAACAGGTGTGTAGGTAGCAGTATACCTCTATCGGTCACACCGGTGTTCAGTGCACCCAAACTTTTAGTATTTAGGACAATGGCCTAGCTTTAAGTTTTAGCCTCAGTCTTAATGGATTTTAAAACTAAAAATCCTGCTAGTGCCGATACAACGGATGCAGATATTATACTAATCTTAGCAGTAGACAATAAAGGCCCCTCAGTAAAGGATAGTGATGCAATAAATAATGACATTGTGAACCCAATACCGCTAAGTAAGCTGGCACCGTAGAGATGCTTAAAGGTTACTTTTGAAGGTAGCTTAGAGATTTGAAATTTAACTAATAAATAAGAGGTTATAAAAATACCTAATTGTTTTCCTAAGAAAAGACCTAGGAAAATCCCAAGACTGACAGGGTTTAAAAACTGTTCAGTAAAGCTGTTGATTTGAATGGTTACCCCTGAGTTAGCTAATGCAAATATAGGCATTATTAAAAGTGCAGACCAAGGCTCTAAAAGATGTTCTAGTTTATACAACATTGATTTTTTGAATGTACGAATATCTCTTCCAGATGGTATTGTCATTCCAAGTAAAACTCCAGCGAAAGTTGCATGTATACCGGACTTTAAAAAGCTAACCCACATAATAAGGCCTAAAGTTAGAAATACAGGGACGGAGTTGACTTTGAATTTATTTGCCAGTATAAGAATTATTAGTATTGCCAGAGCAATTATAAGGGCTATCCAAGAAATTTGGTTAGTATAGAATATAGCAATTACCAAAATAGCACCAAGGTCATCTACTATAGCTAAGGCAGTTAAAAAAACAGCAAGGCCTTTAGGTGCTTTTTTCCTTCCTACTAACGAAAGTATGCCTAAGGCAAAGGCTATATCAGTGGCCATAGGTGTACCCCAACCAGCAATAGTTTCTTGGTTATAGTTAAACACTATATAAATTAATGCAGGGATAATCATTCCACTAAAGGCAGCAGCTACAGGAAGTATGGTTTTTTTAATATCCTTAAGTTCACCAACTAGCACTTCTCTTTTAATTTCCATGCCAATGACAAAGAAAAACACAGCCATTAGCCCATCATTTATCCAATGAAGAACTGACATTGATAAGGAGTACTTACCATATCCAATGGTTACATAGCTATGCAGTATATTGTTATAAGTAGATGCTATGGGAGAGTTTGCAGCAATTATTGCTATAATAGCGCAAATCATAAGTACAATGCCGCTAGTAGATTCATGTTTGAAAAATTCTCTAAAAGGGGCAAGAATTTTACGTGCAAGTTTTACCATAATTTAATCACTCCTTTATGTTATCTAACTAATAGTCTAATCACAGATAATAATATTATTATCTGTATAACTTTAAATTGTTAACCTTTTTTGTTTAGTAGCATAAATGCAAAAAATAAAAAGAAGGAAAACTCATAAAAGAGTTTCCCTCCCTAGAAACCGAACTGCTTGAAAGCAAATTTTTAAATTTGCCCAACCGATAAGTATTCTTTTTGTTTTGTAGTAAAAATTATATCTTTAAATAATGCAGATGTCAATATTTATTAATATAAAATATCTTTATAAGGAGTCACAAAAACCCTATATCTTAATATAATATTATTAAGCAAATATGGTAAATCTAGTTGACAGATACAACATAAATGGTATACTATACTTAAACATATGAATATATGTTCAAATATAAAGAAAAAGGTGATAAAGGTGATTATTTTTGAAAATAATATAGATGTTTGCAATTGTAATGTAATACATGAAGATATAGTGCAAGAGGTAAGAAGTAATATACCTAAGGAAGAAACTCTCTACAGTTTATCAGAGTTGTTTAAAGTTTTAGGTGAACCTACTAGAGTTAAAATTTTATATGCTTTACTTAATGCGGAAATGTGTGTATGTGATATTGCGGCATTATTCAATATGACTCAATCTGCTATATCTCACCAACTTAGAATTCTAAAGCAATCAAGACTTGTAAAGTATAGAAGAGAAGGTAAGATTGTTTATTACTCTTTAGATGATGAACATGTTAAGCAAATATTTGATCAAGGATTAGTTCATATAAGCGAAAAATAATAAATTTGCATTTTATCCAATATATGTTAATCTAAAAATAATGAATTAGGATCAAGTGTAATATTCATTGAAATTTAAAAGTAACCTCAGACTATTAAATTTAATATTTTAAGGGGGAAATAATATGGATACTAATGTTAAAGAAAAGGGAGTGACTGGTGGAAATCTTATAACAGTAGTTAAAAAGAAACCGGGAAAGCTCAAAAAAGAATTAATATTAGAGGGGTTATGCTGTGCAAACTGTGCAGCTAAAATTGAGCAGAAGGTTGGACAGTTAAATGGAGTAGCCAGTGCCTCTATGAACTTTATTACAAAAACTTTAGCGGTAGAATTAGAAGAAATAAACAAGATGGACGAATTTATAGCAGCAGCAAAAAGTATCATAAATAAAATAGAACCGGATGTAGTGGTTAGAGAAAAAGTAACAGACAAGAGCGTTAAGACAGTATTAATATTAGAAGGATTGTGTTGTGCAAACTGTGCAGCTAAAATTGAAAGAGAAACGGAAAAGATACTTGGTGTACAAGCAGCCACAGTAGACTTTGTATCTAAAAAGTTAATTATAGATATAATAGATACTAATAGAAGAGATGAAATTTTTCATGAAGTAACAAAGATTGTAAATAGAATAGAGCCAGATGTAAAAGTGATTATAGGGGAGCAGGGTAAAACTAAAAGCTTAGAAAGTCATCAGCATACTCATGAACATGGAGGTGTGGACAAAGACGATTTTGTAAAATTTGCATTAGGCGCTGCTGCCTTCGGAATAGCTACAGTTTTAAACTTTTCCTTTTGGATAGAGTTTACCCTATACCTGGTAAGTTATTTATTAATAGGAGGAGAGGTATTAATAAAAGCAATCAAAAATATAGGTAGAGGGCAAATTTTTGATGAGAATTTCTTAATGTGTATAGCGACCATAGGAGCCTTTGCAATTAAACAATTTCCAGAAGCTGTAGCGGTTATGATGTTTTATCAAATAGGCGAGTTTTTTCAGGACTTAGCAGTGGATCGATCTAGAAAATCTATATCTGAACTGATGAATATTAGACCAGACTTTGCAAATGTGAAAGTTGGACAGAGTATAAAAAGGGTAGCACCAGAAGAAGTTAAGGTGGGAGATTTTATTTTGGTAAAGCCTGGTGAGAAGATTCCCTTGGATGGTAAGGTAGTTGAAGGAAGTTCTATGCTTGATACATCAGCCTTAACCGGTGAGTCTCTTCCTAGAGAAGTTCAATCTGGAGATAATGTGCTAGGCGGTTTTATAAATAAGAATGGACTTTTAACTATTAAAATAACTAAAGAGTTTGGGGAGTCAACAGTAGCTAAAATACTAGACTTAGTACAAAACGCAAGTAGTAAAAAAGCACCAACGGAGAGTTTCATAACTAAATTCGCAAGATATTATACACCAGCAGTTGTAATACTTGCAGCAGCTTTAGCTTTCTTACCACCATTATTTATAACTGGAGCAACCTTTTCAGAATGGTTGTATAGAGCATTAGTTTTTCTAGTGGTTTCCTGCCCTTGTGCTTTAGTTGTTTCGATTCCTCTTGGGTTCTTTGGAGGAATAGGTGGAGCATCTAAAAATGGTATTCTTGTAAAAGGTGGAAACTACTTGGAAGCTCTTAATAATGTAGAGACAGTAATATTCGACAAAACTGGTACTTTAACAAAGGGAGTATTTAAAGTTACAGAAATAAAGCCTAAGAGAAATGTTACAAGAGAAGAGTTACTAGAATATGCGGCATATGCAGAAAGTTACTCAAGTCACCCTATTGCAACATCTATATTAAACGCTTATGGTAAAAGAGTGAAAAAAGAGGAAGTTCAAGGTTATAATGAAATTTCAGGCCAAGGAGTGAAAGTAAGATTAAAAGGAAAAGAAATATTAGCAGGAAATTCAAGGTTAATGAAGAGTCAAGGAATTTCATATGATACTACAGAAGTAGTAGGAACAGTAGTTTATCTGGCTGTGGATAGACAATATGCAGGTTATATACTTATCTCTGATGAATTAAAGGAAGATTCAGCAAGGGCAATAGAAGCTTTAAGAGCTGTTGGAGTTAAGAAGACTGTAATGCTTACTGGCGACAATAAGATTGCCGCAGAGAAGATAGCTAGCGGCTTAGGTCTTGACGAAGTGTATTCAGAACTTTTACCAAATCAAAAGGTTGAGAAATTAGAAAAACTAGATAGAGAAAAATCCTCTAAGAGTAAGCTGATATTTGTAGGAGATGGAATTAATGACGCTCCTGTACTTGCAAGGGCGGATATAGGAATAGCTATGGGAGGAATAGGTTCTGATGCGGCTATAGAAGCGGCAGATGTAGTAATTATGACAGATGAGCCTTCTAAAATAGCTACTGCAATTAAAATAGCTAAGAGGACAAAAAGCATAGTATGGCAGAATATAATATTTGCATTGGGAGTTAAGGCTATAATACTAGTTTTAGGAGCTTTAGGTGTGGCTACTATGTGGGAAGCCGTATTCGGAGATGTAGGAGTGGCATTGATAGCAGTGCTAAATGCAATGAGAGCAATGAAGATAGATAGGGCCTAAAAATTACAAGTGTAAATTAAATCATTAATAAATACAGAAAATTAAAGAGAAAAATAGATTAAATAAAACAGAGTCAAAGAAGTCTCTATGGAAGCGCAAAATTCCGTAGAGACTTTTTTCTGTAATAAGCTTTAAATTTATCAGTTGGAAAATATCACATTAAATTTTTGTAAAAGAGCATTTTTGTAACAGAACATACACAATGGGGTGATATAATTAGAAAATAAGTTTAGCTGAGGAAAATTTAAATACTTATCACTATAATTTGGAGTTATCATTTATTGAAGGGAGAATATTTATGGTATCTAGGAAGGTTTTAGCGTTAGTATCACTGGCGGTTTTAATAGTTGGAGGCAATTTTCTAACTTGGGAACCTGAAGCACTAAATAGTAATGGTATAAATAATACAAACATAAATAAAACTGTACAGGCTTTCTATCATAGTGGTGTTAATACAGGAAATATAAAAAAAGATTTGCCTAGTGGTAAAAATTATATAGATGCATCAGGGCGATATAATAATAAACAAGATATGAAAAGACAGTTAAGAGGTAGGGAAATTAGGAGAGTACAAGGACAAAATCCAGTAGGAATAGTTGAGCCGATAAAAAGGACTCCTGTAAATAAAAATTCTGGCATTACCGATATAGCTTTAAACACTGATTCCGCTGTAAATGATCCGGGATATAAGTATGAATGGGCTGTGACTTTAACAGAGGCAAATAAGTCATGGGCTTTAATTAACCAACAGCGACAAATTAAAGTTGCAGTAGTAGACACAGGAGTTGATTATACTCATAATGATTTAAAGAATAGAGTTCTTACGGATTTGGGGTATAATTTTATTGATAATAACAAAAATGTAATGGATGATAATGGACATGGAACTCATGTATCTGGAATTATTGCAGCAGAGGCCAATAATAATGAAGGTATAACAGGGATAGTAGGAGCATTGGATGTAAAGATTATACCTATAAAGGTCCTAGATGCACAGGGAGAAGGAGAGGCAGATGTGGTTGCTAAAGGAATTAAATATGCTGCAGATAACGGTGCAGATATTATAAACCTAAGCTTTGGTACTGAAGGTGAAAGCAGGGTTATTGAAAGTGCTATAGCATATGCCAAAGAAAAAGGAGTATTTATTGTAGTTGCTGCAGGTAATGACAATTCAGATGCTGATTTATACACTCCTGCTGGAGATGATAAAGATGTTTATACAGTATCTGCTATAAGTCAACAGTATAAAAAAGCTAGTTTTTCTAATTATGGAACGTCAATTGATGCTGCTGCACCGGGAGTTAAAATAATAAGTACTGTACCTAATGGGTATGCAGTTTGGGATGGTACCAGTATGGCTGCACCTATAGTATCTGGAATCTCTGCATTAGTTAAAGCACAAAACCCTAATTTGACACCGGATGAAATTGCTGAGGTTTTAAATAGTACTACAACAGATATATTAACAACAGGGGAAGATTTACAGTCTGGTCATGGCTTAGTCAATGCTTATAAAGCTGTAAATAAGGTGAAATCCAATTTTTAAAAAGTTTTAGAAAGTTGGAATGTTCATTGAAAAAAAATCATAATGATATAGTACTCAAAGTACTAATTAAGATGCTCTCAATCAAAGCTATTCAAAGGAGGCATACGAAACAATGCTTGTAAGTCATTCCTATACTTTTCCTGTAAGCGAAATACGCAAACAGTTTCCGGCTTTAAGAAGAATCTATAATGGTAAACTGGCTGTTTATTTAGACGGACCTGGAGGTTCACAGGTAGTTGACACTTCAATTCAAGCAATATCAAACTATATGTCTAGTGGTAGTGCAAATCTTCATGGTCAGTTCCCAACTAGTAGAGAAACAGAAGAATTAATAAGAGAAGCAAAGGAAGCAATTGCAGATATGTTTGGAGCAAAGTCGAAGGAAGTGGCCTTTGGAGCAAATGCTACAAGTTTAGAGTTCTCAATTTCTAGGGCTCTTGGGCGCAATTGGCGAAAAGGAGATGAGATAGTTCTTTGTGAGTCAGATCATAGAGCAAACGTAGATCCTTGGTTAGCTATTGCAAAGGAAAAAGGAATGATAGTAAATTGGTTAAAAGTAAATAAGGATACTCTTACTTTAGATTTTACTACTCTTGGTTCTATTATAACGGATAAAACTCGTCTTATAGCCATAGGACTTGCTTCCAATGCTGTAGGCACAATAAATGAAGTTCAAATAGTATCATCTCGTGCAAGAGCAGTTAACGCTATTGTAGTAGTGGATGCTGTTCATGCCGCACCCCATTTTTCAATTAATCGTGATGAGTTAGGAGCAGATATTTTACTATGTTCAGCTTATAAATTCTTTGGACCACATATAGGTATAGCAGTAATTAAAGAAAATCTATTCAAAAGCTTAAACTCCTATAAGTTAGAACCAGCTCCATCTTATATTCCTGATAAATTAGAAACTGGTACTCAAAGTCATGAAGGAATAGCCGGCATAAAGCCAGCTATTGAATTTATAGCATCTCTTGGCACAGGAGAAACACGGAGAGAAAAAATAATATCAGGCTTTAAAAAAATAGAAGATTACGAGAATAGATTAGCTAGTAAGATTAGAAAAAGATTAAGTAAATTAGAAAGAGTAACTTTATACCAGGCCCCTGAGTGGGCTGGAAAAACTCCCACTATTGCCTTTACAATAGACGGGATGTCTTCAAAGGAAGTATGCAGAATAATGTCAGAAGAATATTCTATATTTGCTGGAGATGGGCATTTTTATGCAACTACCTTAGCCGAAAAGCTTAATGTAAATAAAACAGAAGGTTGGATTAGGGTAGGAATTGCGCCTTATAACAGTGAAGAGGAAGTAGATTTATTTATTAATGCAGTAAGAACATTAGTTAGTCAACTGCAGTAAAACACTAATAAGAACCCATTTCTTAAAAGACGTTAGGAAATGGGTTCTTATTTTGCTAAAAGAATATTACGTGGATAATTTATTTTTTGAAATAAGTATTATTTTTTAATAGTTTGTAATGAAATATGTAAAATTAAATATAATAAAAGAATTAATGTCATATAATGAGGACAAATTTAAAGAGATAGAATAGAAAAATTCAGACTAATACAGAAGATTATAAAAAAGTAATACAGCTTATCGAACTGTGGTGAATTGCATTATAAAATCTTAAAAATAAACAAAAAAACTATTGATACAGATTTCAAAATAGTATATAATAGACTCATAAGATAAGAAAAAGTCGTAATTGATTAAAGTATAAATGAAGGAATTAAAATAGGGATAATTCATTTATAGAATTAAGGAGTGAATGCAGATGATAAAACAATGGATGGGTTTTAATGAAGGTAAATGGACAGAAGAAATAAATGTTAGAGACTTTATACAAAAGAACTATAAAGTATATGAAGGAGACAAAAGTTTTTTAGCATCTCCTACAGAAAAAACTAAGAAGGTTTGGGAGCAGGCAGAAACGCTTATAATAGAAGAAATTAAAAAAGGTGTTATGGATGTTGAAACTAGTAGGTTTTCTGGTATAAACAGTTTCGAGCCAGGATACCTTGATAGAGAAAATGAAGTAATAGTTGGTTTTCAAACAGACGCCCCTTTAAAGAGAATAATGAACCCATATGGTGGAATGAGAATGGTAGAACAATCTCTTGAAGCTTATGGATTTAAGATGGATGAAGAGTTAAATAAGAATTTTAAAAAGTACAGAAAAACTCACAACGAAGGAGTTTTTGATGCTTATACAGAAGAAACAAGAAAGGCAAGAACAGTAGGACTACTTACAGGACTTCCAGACGCTTATGGAAGAGGAAGAATAATAGGCGACTATAGAAGAATAGCTCTTTATGGAATAGACTTCTTAATAGCTCAAAAGAAAAAAGATTTAAAAGAATTAAAAGGTTCATCAGAAGAAATTATAAGACTTAGAGAAGAAGTGAATATGCAAATCCGTGCTATGGTAGAATTAAAGGAAATGGCTGCGTCATACGGATTTGATATATCAAGCCCAGCTGAAAATGCTAGAGAAGCAGTTCAATTCTTATACTTTGGATATTTAGCTGCAGTTAAGGAAAATAATGGAGCTGCAATGTCTCTTGGAAGAAATACTACTTTCCTAGATATATTTATCGAGAGAGACCTTGAAAGTGGAATTATTTCAGAAGAAGAAGCTCAAGAAATAATTGACCAATTTGTTATAAAGTTAAGAATGGTAAGACATTTAAGAACTCCAGAATATAACGACCTATTTGCAGGAGATCCTAACTGGATAACAGAATCAATTGGAGGAGTAGGAGTAAATGGAAAGCCGCTTGTTACTAAAACAGCTTTTAGATTCCTACACACTTTAACTAATTTAACACCAGCACCAGAACCAAACATGACGGTACTATGGTCAGAAAAGTTACCAGCTAACTTCAAGAAGTACTGTGCAGAAATGTCTATAAAAACTGATGCTATTCAGTACGAAAATGATGATATAATGAGACCAATATATGGAGATGATTATGCTATAGCTTGCTGTGTATCTGCTATGGAAGTTGGTAAGAGAATGCAGTTCTTCGGCGCAAGAACAAACCTTGCTAAAGCATTACTTTATGCTATAAATGGTGGAGTTGACGAGAAGAAAAAGGCTAAAGATGGCAGCTTAATCCAAGTTGTACCTGGAATAGATAGAATAACTGATGAAGTTCTAGATTTTGATAAGGTAATGAAAAACTACAACAAAGTTATGGAATACGTAGCTGAGTTATATGTAGATACAATGAATACAATTCACTATATGCATGATAAATATGCTTATGAAGCAGGACAAATGGCTTTACATGACACAGATATCAAGAGATTTATGGCATTTGGTATAGCAGGATTATCTGTTGCAGCAGACTCACTAAGTGCTATAAAGTATGCTAAGGTTACACCTGTAAGAAACGAAGAGGGAATAGCTGTTGACTTTAACATAGAAGGAGATTTCCCTAAGTTTGGAAATGATGATGATAGAGTAGATGACCTAGCTGTAGAGGTTACAAAGAAATTCTCTACTGAACTTAAGAAGCATAAAACTTATAGAGATGCAGAACATTCACTTTCTGTTCTTACAATAACATCTAACGTAGTATATGGTAAGAAAACTGGATCAACTCCAGATGGAAGAAAAGCAGGAGAAGCTTTTGCTCCAGGAGCTAACCCTATGCACGGAAGAGATGAGAATGGAGCCTTAGCATCACTTAACTCAGTAGCTAAAATACCTTACAGAGAGTACTGCCAAGATGGAGTTTCAAACACATTCTCCATAATACCAGATGCTCTTGGAAAAGATGAAGAAAGTAGAATAAATAACCTTGTAAATATGATGGATGGATATTTCGGACAAGCTGCTTTCCATTTAAATGTTAATGTTCTTAGAAGAGAAACATTAGAAGATGCTATGGAGCATCCAGAAAAATATCCAACTTTAACAATAAGAGTTTCAGGATATGCTGTTCACTTTAACAGACTAACTAAAGAACAGCAAAGAGAAGTTATAAGCAGAACATTCCATGGAACAATGTAGTTAGTATATTGTAGTATCCCCTATAATTATATAACATCATGGATGGGCCCGTTGTTTTAATGCAGCGGGCTAAAGTTTTAGCTAACGATAGATTTAGTTTTGCTAAGAAAACTTTCGAATTTTAAATTTTACAAAGGGAGGATAATAAAATGACACTAGGAAGAATACATTCCTTTGAGAGTATGGGTTTAGTAGATGGGCCTGGAATTAGAACTGTAGTGTTTATGCAGGGCTGTGCTTTAAGATGTTCCTACTGCCACAATCCAGATACATGGATCTTTGCTGGAGGAACAGAGATAACACCACAGGAATTAGTGAAAAAGATTATAAGATTTAAACCTTATTTTAAGGATGGTGGCGGAGTAACATTTTCAGGTGGAGATCCTTTAATGCAGCCGGATTTTTTAGTAGAAACATTAAAACTATGCAAGGATGCGGGAATCCATACTACCATAGACACCGCAGGCTATGGTAGAGGAGGGTATGAGGAAATATTAAAATATATAGATTTAGTTCTCCTTGATATAAAGCATGTTACTGACGAAGGTTATAAAGACTTAACTGGAGCTAGTAAAAGAGGTTTTGATGAGTTTTTGGACGCTGTGCAAAAGGCAGGTACCAAGCTTTGGATAAGACATGTAATAGTACCAGGTATAACGGATTCTAAAGAGCATATTTTAAAATTAGCTGGAATGATAAGAAATATAAAAAATGTTGAAAAGATAGAACTTCTTCCATATCATACTTTAGGTGTTGACAAGTATAAAAAACTTGGCATAGAGTACAAATTGGAGAATGTAGAGACTATGGATGAAGAAGACTTGAAAGAGTTAGAAAATACTTTAAAAGAAGAGTTAAATAATTAAGTGGAATAATAATAAAGGGCTTTGGTAATCCCCTAAGTTAAGAAGAGCTGTTCAACTGAAGAGCTCTTTTTGCTTTGGGAAAAATAGTTTTATATAGACAGTTTATTTGCTGATTACGAGATCTGATATATTTTAAAAATTTAATACATAAAAATAAATAGTTAAATAATAGTGATTTTCTCTTTGAACTGTGCTAAAATCTATTTGTAAAAATGTAATATTTTATTATAAAATGTTGAAGAAAATATTTTCTTAGTGATGTTAGTTAACTAATGAAGAGACTGAACTAAAGGCTCTCTAGAGAAAATGTTATCAAAATAAGGAACTATAAAATTTTAAGTTTTAATAAGATTACAAATAAAGTTTACCATCTACAAAATTAAAATTGTCTGTAAAATATTAAAAAAAGCTAATTTTTTACGACAATTAAAGTATAATTAAACTTTGAAAGGAAGAACTTTATGAAAAAAAATATATCCATAAAATTAAAGATTTTAACAGTGCCTTTAACTATAATGTTTATAGTTATAGCTATAATAGCTACAGTAGCTATTACTATCGCTAGAGGCAAAATAATAGGCCAAATGCAGAATGATGGGGCAAATATGGCAAATCAATTGGCAAGCGAATTTGGGAAAAACAGTGCTGCTATAGATACTTTAAATGAGTCTATAGACACTAGAATAAAAACTTTAGGAAATTTCATTGTAACTAACTCTAATAGCGTAAATAATGAATATTTACTAGCTATAGCAAAGCAATTTGAAGTTGATGAAATAAACATTGTAGATTCTAGTAGAAAGATAGTTTATTCAAATTTACAACCTAATATAGGATTCGTATTTGACGATAAGCATATCTCTAACTCAGTGCTAAAGAATGAGAAAAGCGAGCTTATGGAAGCTATAAGAAAAAGCTCTGTAGGTGACAACTACTATAAATATGGTTATATAGCAAACCAAAATGGTGGAATGGTTCAAATAGGAGTACTTGCAAATAAAGTTCAAAAATTAAGTGAAAATCTACAGCTGCAAACTTTAATTCAAGATTTAACTAAGGATAAAAATATAGTGTATGCATTATTTATAGATAAAAACTTAAAAGCTGTAGCTCATAGTGAAAAGGATAGAATTGGAATATCACTCAATGATGAAGGAAGTAAAAAAGCAGCAGTAGAAGGAAAGACACATTCTTCAACTTTCCTTTATAAAGATAAGGTAAAAGTATATGATGTATTAGTTCCAGTTTATAAAAATGGTGCTCATATAGGAGCTATAGATATAGGGTTGTCTCTAGAAAACGTAACCAAGACTGTATATAATACAGTAATGTTAATTTCAGCCATTGCATTAGCTGCTTTTATAATATCCTCATTAATTATGATGAAAATATCTAGGGGAATAATAGATCCGCTTTTGAAACTAGTACAAGTATCAAAGAAGATATCTGAGGGGGATTTTGATAATGAGATATCTATTCAAAGTAATGATGAAATAGGGGTACTGGCATTAAGTTTTAGGAATATGTCAGATAGTCTTAAAAAAACCATGGGAATGATAAAAATGCAAAGTGCCAATGTAAATGATATGGCACAAAGTCTAAATATGAATGCAGAGCATATGAGTGGTGCTGCAAGTGAAGTTGCAGGAGCAATTCAGGAGGTAACTAAGGGAGCAGAAGAGCAGGCCAATGCTCTAGTTGAGGTTGCTAATCATATGTCTAGTCTATCTGATGAACTAGAAAATATAGAAAGAAAAATATCCATAGTAAAAGAAAGCTCAGATGCTACTGGAGATAAGGCGGCAGCTGGAAAAGATCAAATTGATATTTTGTTAAAATCAATTCAAGATATAAAGCTATCCTTTGAAATGGTGGTGGATAAGGTTAACAGCTTGAATACCAGTGTGTCAAAGGTGGGAAATATAACAGAGGTAATAAATGGAATATCAGAACAAACAAATCTTTTAGCTCTTAATGCGGCGATAGAAGCGGCAAGGGCAGGAGAATCAGGCAAGGGGTTTGCGGTGGTAGCAGAGGAAGTAAGAAGACTCGCTGAACAATCAAAAGGGTCCACTGAAGAAATACAAAGATTAATTTATTCAATAAGCAGTGAAACTGGAGAGGTAATAACAACGTCAAATGATGTTAAAAGCTTGGTGGAAAACCAGGTTAACATTGTAAAGAACACAATTATATCTTTCGACGATATGATTAAGGCTGTATCCAATATAACACCATTGGTAAATGACTCTTATGTATCTCTAGAAAAAACTATGAAATCCAAAGAATTAGTTTTAAGTAAAATAGAAGAAGTAACTTCAGTAGCAGAAGAAACGTCTGCGGCTTCAGAGGAAATTTCAGCATCTTCTCAGGAAATGATGGCAAGCACTGAGGAAGTTTCTAAATTTACATTTAAGCTAAATGATGTAGTAAAGCAGCTTAATGATGAGACAGATAAATTTAATATATAAATACTGAAATAACAGCTGATTCATTAGTATGAATCAGCTGTTTAACTAGCTTCTAATCCTAAATACATTTGGTTCTTTAGAATTATATTATAGTTACTTATAAGCTAAAAGCTTTCAAAGCAAAGATAATAATATTTCCAATATAGAAATTTTGAAGATTATAATAAGTTGAAAATAAGATCTTTCAAAATTATTATAATCTCTATTTTTATAAGATTAAAATTCGATATTTTAAAGGGGTTGAGAAATAACAATACATATTTAGGGGGAGAGTCCTAAATAAGCTGGATTAGAAACTATAAGAAGCAATAAACATTACTTCCTATAATTATTATAGCATATGAAGATTTAAAATCAACGCTTGTTTTAGAATATTTAGAAAATTCAAAGAAAGGAAAGCTGCAAAGTTAAATCAACATGCAACCTATATGCTAGGTAAGCAAAAATTAAATTGTTTTTATATGCACGTATATGTTATACTAATTGTATAATATGTATTATAAAGTATACTAAATGTTTGGGAAAATTAAATAAAGTATATCATTAATTTAGTGTAATAATGCTTTAAAGGAGATAAACAATATGATTTTCTATGATGAAAATAATTTGGATTTAATAGAAAAAGATTTAAGATATTTGCAATTATTATCTAAGCAATATCCAACAATTTCAGTTGCTAGTACGGAAATAATTAACCTTCAGGCGATTTTAAACTTGCCCAAAGGAACAGAGCATTTTATGACTGATGTTCATGGTGAATATGAGTCCTTTACCCATATGCTTAGAAATGCTTCAGGTGTGATAAAAAGAAAGATTGACGATGTGTTTGGAAATTCACTTAGGGAAGAGCAAAAGTCTAGTCTTGCAACATTAATTTACTATCCAGAACAAAAGTTAGAGCTGATTAAGCAAACGGAAACTAATCTTGAGGACTGGTATAAAATAACTCTTTATCAACTAATTGATTTGTGCAAAAATATATGTTCAAAATATACTCGTTCGAAAGTTAGAAAGGCTTTAACTCAAGATTTTGCATATATAATTGAAGAGTTGCTTCATGAACATGATGATAGAGTGGATAAACAGGCGTACTATAATGGTATTATAAAAACTATAATCGATATAGATAGAGCAGGAGAATTTATCATTGCTATATCTAACGTTATACAAAGATTAGTAGTAGATAGATTACACATTATAGGAGATATATATGACAGGGGACCTGGTGCTGAAATAATAATGGATGCATTAATGGATCATCACTCAGTAGATATACAGTGGGGAAATCATGATTTATTATGGATGGGAGCTGCAGCTGGCTGTGAGGCTTGTATCTGTAATGTACTTAGAATATCCCTTAGATATGCGAACCTCAGAACTATTGAAGATGGATATGGCATTAATCTACTACCTTTAGCTACCTTTGCTATGGAGTTTTACAATGATGATTCCTGCAAGGGCTTTGTATCTAAAACATTAGACAAGAATGTAAGTGAAAATGAATTAAATCTTCTTGCTAAGATGCATAAGGCTATTTCTTTGCTTCAATTTAAAGTAGAAGGTCATATTATTAAAAGGCATCCAGAGTTTCAAATGGATGACAGATTGCTTTTAGATAAAATAAATGTGGAAACCGAAGAAATCCAGTTATACGGAAAAAATTATAAACTTAATGATATAGTGTTTCCAACTGTTGATTGGAGCGATCCTTATAAGTTAACTGAGAGAGAAGAAGATTTACTTAAAAAGCTAACAGCATCTTTTGTTAACAGTGAAAAATTACAGAGACATATTAAGTTTTTATATAGTAAAGGAAGTATGTATTTAACTTATAATTCTAATCTTTTATTCCATGGATGTATACCTTTAAAAGAAGATGGAAGCTTTAAAGAAGTAAAAATAGGAACTATAAAATATAGTGGTAAGGCACTTTTGGATAGAATTGACAGGGTTGCAAGAGATTCCTATTTCTTCAAAGATGACATTAAATTGAAGAAATACGGAATGGACATGATGTGGTATTTATGGTGTGGACCAGATTCACCTGTATTTGGGAAGAAGAGAATGACTACCTTTGAAAGATATTTCATTGACGATAAATCCACTCATTATGAGGAAAAAGATTATTATTATAAGTATAGAGATAATGAACAGGTATGCAAGAATATTTTATCTGAGTTTAATCTTAATCCTAATACTTCCCATATTATTAATGGACATATTCCTGTAAAAACTAAGGAAGGGGAGAGTCCTATTAAAGCAAATGGACGGCTTCTTGTTATTGATGGGGGCTTTTGTAAAGCTTATCAACCACAAACAGGGATTGCAGGATATACACTAATTTATAATTCCTATGGTCTGTTGCTTACATCCCACGAACCATTTGCAGCTATTAAAAGGGCGGTTCAAGAGGACAAGGATATCATCTCCTCTACTAGAATATTAGAACATGTAGTTGCACGAAAGAGAGTTGCAGATACTGATGTAGGAGTAGGCTTAAGAGAAAGAGTAGCTGATTTAGAAAAGCTTTTAATAGCTTATAGAAAAGGACTTATTAAAGAAGGTAGTGAGGAAATAGTATCATAAAAGCAGTTTTATGCGATACAAAAATTTGAAGCACTGAACACTGGTGCTTCAAATTTTTGTGTCCCATAATACTTCTTATAATAGTGATGAAAACATTCTGCAGAAGGCTTCAAAGGCTTTTGTAATTGGAGAAAGATTGTTAAAAAAGTCTTCTGTTATCCTTTTGCTTCTTTTCAAGTCCTCAAAAAATAAATTTTCCAGTTCTTCTGTAGTTTCCTCATCGTAAATTACAGCGTTGATTTCATAGTTTAATACATAGCTTCTTATATCCATATTAGCAGTGCCTATTGTACATATCTTTCCATCTATAGAAGTAGTTTTCCCGTGGATAAATCCATTATAGTCATAAAAATATATCTTTACCCCATTTCTAGCTAAATCTTCTAGATATGTTCTTGAAGCATAATGAACTAGGAGGTGATCATATTTTCCAGGAAATAAAATATGAACACTAACGCCGCTTAGTACAGCAATTTTTAAAGCATTTAAGATGCTTTCACTTGGGATAAAATAAGGAGTTGTTATATAAATATGGTCCTGTGCCATACTTATCATTTTTAAAACTGCCTGCTCGATTGCTGGAAATTCTGAATCAGGTCCACTTTTTACTAATTGCATTAGTTTTCCGTTGCCATACTTGGTTTGGGGAAAAAAATCTTCGAAATTGTCTCCGTAGGAAAACTCTTCCTTATTGGCTGACTTTATAGTTGCAAAATCATCTAAAAATACTGCTTGAAGACCATAGGCGAAATCACCTTTTACCATAATGTGAGTGTCTCTCCAGTATCCAAATTTACTTTTTCCTATATACTCATCTCCTATATTTATACCTCCAACAAAGCCAACCTGGCCATCTATTACTACAATTTTTCTATGGTTTCGATAATTAATTTGAGTATTAATATACCTAAGCAAAGGTGCTAAGAAATAAGAGTATTGAACTATATCTACTCCCGCTTCTTTAAGTTCTGTGATGTAGGATTTTTTTAACTTTATACAGCCTACTCTATCAAATATTAATCTTACTTTCACTCCTTCTAAAGATTTCTTTATAAGAATTTCTTTTATTTCACTACCTATACCATCACTTTTTACAATATAGTATTCCATATGAATATGATTTTTAGCTTTTAACAGTTCTTCCTTTAATGATTCGAATTTTTCTGTACCATCTTTAAAGATTTTGATACTATTGTCTTTAAAAAGAGGGGACTCACTGTTTTTTGAGAGTAATTCGATTAAAGTAGTGTAACTGTTATTTTTTACATTTTTTATTGCCTCATAGATTAGTCTTTCCACATTTATATTGGTTTCATTATGAAGTTTATGCTTTTTCCAGTTTCGTCCTAGGAATATATATAGAAAAAAACCTATAGGAGGAAATAAAATAAAAACTAGCAGCCAAGCAATAGTTTTTTCTGGATTTTTCCTTTCTAATATAATTATAAATATAGATACTATTGCGTTAATTAAAAATAACCAATAGAGAGTAGTTTTCAACTTATTTCCACCTCCTTACAGTTATAATTTTTTATATTTGATTTTTAAGTTTCACGTAGTTAACTTCTTGAAGAATTTTATTTAATTAATAAAATTCTTTCTTAATTATAACATATTTAGAAAAGTTAAATAGGTACCAAGTAATTTTTATAAGAATAAAACAGTATTAGCTATTTTACCCACTAGTATATGAAATTACTCACATTAGTATAATAGTTTAAAATGGGAGCATTAAGAGTAAAGTTTTTTAATAACTATTATAAAAAAAGGGTTTTCACGGAATATATAGAATATTTTATTTGTAAAGTAAAATTTAGTTATAGTTTAATTGAAAGGGTGAGTTTTATGGACTTTGATAAAATATTATACTATGGTGCCACACCTACCTTTGTATTATTGTTTATTTTTTTGGCCTATGCCCTAGTAAAAAATTTGAAAAATAATAAAAAGCAATAAAGGTGGCACTATTGTAAATATGTTGCATTAATAAAAGGTATTTAAATGCTCATAATAAATTAAGAAAGTTAATTATGAGCTAGGAGTGATTTGAATATGCCACCATTAACATTGAAAGCAAAGGCTATCAGTTTATATAACAGTACAACAGTAAAATGTGAAAGTAGAGGATTTACTTTTACTCTTCAACAATCAGAAGAGAATCCGGAAAAAAATTATGCTATGAATCCTATGGAAGCGTTACTTTGTGCTTTAGGAGGATGTCAAGTTATCACAACAATTAACTATGCTAAAAAGCATAATATTGATTTAGAAGGCGTTTCAGTTGAATTGGAAGGAGAATTTGATACTGATGGTATACTTGGAATAAAGGATGTAAGATCAGGGTATAGCGGAATAAGTTGTAGGTTACTGTTAGATACTAATGAAAGCTCCAGAAAAATTGATAGTTTAATTAAAACTTTGCAAGAAAAGGCACCAGTAGTAGACACCATTAATAATCCGGTAAAACTACAGATAGAAGCAGTTACAATGTCTAAACATTAACGGTATTAATTTTTAGTTTTAAGATATAAGATATCAATAATTAATATACCTTTTTAGGACGAAATTTTGGAGAAAAAATTTCGTTCTTTTTAATAAGAAAAAGTACATATATATTATTTTTAAGATTTAAAAAGAATTTATGAATATGGTGATAGGGATATGGAAGATAAAATTAGTTGTATAACTTGTAGTTGGAGAAAAAGGAACAGCAAGAATAAGAAGCTGAAATTTAATTGCATCAATATAAAAAATGAATTTAAACTTCAGATGGCATACTTTAGTCAGCTTTATGAAAATTCCTTTGAGGCAGTAGCCATTCTTAATAATCAAGATGAAATAATAAGTATAAATAAGAGTTTTACAAAGATTTTTAAGTATGAACTTAATGAGGTAGTTGGGAAATCCATAAATGAGGTAATAGCAGATAGAAAATTGACAAAAGACGCTTTTGATATATCTAAAATCGTTTTACAAGGTGGCTTTGTAAGTCGGGAAACTACTAGAAAAAGAAAAGATGGACAATTAGTAAATGTAAAGATGACAGCCTTTCCTATAATAGTAAGCAATACTCAAATAGGTATATATGCTGTATACGAAGATATAACTGAGCAGAAAGTTATTGAAAAGGCACTGAAAGAACAAAAAGAATGGCTTAAGGTAACTCTATCTAGTATTGGAGACGGAGTTATAGCTACAGATAGAGAAGGAAAAATAAATTTTATGAATAATGCTGCTGCAGAACTCACTGGACACTCAGTAACTGAAGCTGAAGGGAGTGCGTTAACTGATATATTTAATGTGTCATGGGGAAAAAGCTATGATGATGATAGTGAGAGAAAAGACCTTATACTTATGACAGTGATAAATGAAGGGAAAACTTTTAAAAGTGAAGAAAATGTTCAGTTGATTTCTAAAGATAAAAAAGCATATAACATAAGTATATCAGCAGCACCAATACAAATAGAAGGTGGAAAGAGTATAGGAATGGTAATTACATTTCAAAATATTACAGACAGAGTGTTAATGGAAGAAAAACTTATAAAGATGAGTTTATACGACAGCCTTACAGAGGTATATAACAGGACTTATTTCCACAGTATTAGCAATGAACATGATAGTAAAAAATCTCAAAATCTTGGGTTAATTCTTTGTGATTTAGATGGATTAAAAATAATTAATGATACCCTAGGTCATTTTGTAGGTGATGAATTACTAATAGCTACTACGGAAGTTCTAAAAAAAGCATGTGGCAGTAATTGCATAGTTGCCAGAATTGGTGGAGATGAATTTGTAGTTGTATTGAAAAATACTAGTAAAAAAGAAATAGAGGAGTTAAATAGTAAAATTGAAAATGAAATAAAAACATACAATAAAAACAATAATAGACTGCATCTGAGTATATCAAAGGGAATAGCTTTCAGTGGACAAACATTCAAGTCTATGAAGGATATTTTTAAACAAGCAGACAATGATATGTACATATGTAAGTTACACAATAGAGAGAGTAATAGAAATGCAATAATGAAAACTATGATAAAAGCTTTAAAGGAAACAGATTTTGTTACAGAGGGACATATAGAAAGAATGAAAAAGATATCCGTTGGATTTGCTGCTAATTTAGGGCTGCCAAAGAAAATCATAAACTCAATAGGGCTTTTAGCTGAATTTCGTGATATTGGTAAGGTAGGGGTGTCTAGTGAGTTGTTGCAGAAACCTGGTATGCTAAATGATGAGGAAAAAAAGGAGTTGAAACGGCATAGTGAGATAGGTTATAGAATAGCAAAACATGCTACTGCTTTGGAGCATATCGCAGAACTAATACTAAAGCATCATGAAGCTTGGGATGGGAATGGATATCCAATAGGATTGAAAGGAGTACGTATTCCTATAGAATGTAGGATAATATCTATTGTAGATGCCTATGATGCAATGACAAGTAATAGTCCTTATAAAAAACCCATGAGTAAGAGGGAAGCCATAGAAGAACTTAAAAAATGTGGTGGTGTTCAATTCGACCCTGAATTAGTAGATAAATTTATTAAATATCTAAAACCATAGAGTTTCTCTAAACTCTATGGTTTTACAATTATACAGAGGTTTCAGATGGGGATTCTGAGACCTTTTTTTCTTTGCTGCCAAAAAAGGTTGAGAATAAAATTAATAAACCACCAATTACCTGGAATACTGTCATAGTTTCTTTTAGGAATACAAAGCCAAAGATGACAGCGGATATAGGATCGATATAACTTACTACAGCTATGCTTTGAGCTTTTAAATCCTTCATAGCGGAAAAGTATAATAAATAAGGTATTCCTGTATGTACTATTCCAACTATAAGAATAAATATTAGGCTTTTTAATCCAGAGATATGCAAATTGTTTCTGTATATTATAATTGGAAGTAATACTATTGCGGCGGTAGAGATCTGAACTACAGTCATTTCATAACCGGACAAACCCTTTATGTACTTGTTTAATAAAACAACTGAAGCATAAAATACTGCAGCCATAAGCCCAAAAATAATTCCTTTAATATGATTGTAATTAGCGCTAGAAGTAACCCCTTGGTTGTTTAATATTAGGAATAAACCAAGCATAGCACCAGCTACAGCAAAAAATTTAGATTTAGTAAATTTTTCTTTTAGGATAAAGGGTGACAACAGTATTACAAACACTGGAGCAAAGTAATAACTTAAGGTAGCGTTTGAAATAGTAGTATATTTGTAGGATTGAAATAAAAGCATCCAGTTAAATGCCATGGTTATACCAGAGGCAATTAGGATGTAGATTTTTTTTCTATCATCATTTTTATTTATAGATTGAGATTCTAGACTATTTTCTATGGAACTAGATTTGCTTATACTTTTTCTCGTGAAACCATATACTATAAGAAATATACTAGCTATGGTTGCACGAAGAAATACAGTTTCAATTGATGGTAAATCAATATTTTTGACGAAGAGTCCAATACTTCCCCATATAGCCATTGAAAGGATAACCTTAAACATAGCACTCATTTAAAAACCCCCCTTATTAAATTAATGGTTCTAAGATTAGGTTAAAATTACTATTTTTAATTATAACATATAAAGCAAATTAAGCTATAAATAAAGTACTGAATTTGTCATTTGATTTAATATTCTAAATTAAACCAATTCCATAATTATTTTCATGTGTAATATCTCAAAAGCTGTGATATAATTGAGCTATAAATTAATGTTTTAATAATAGGAGGGGAAAAATTGCTAAGGTGCGAAATCTGTGGTAGACAAGCGGATAAACATCATATAGTATACAGAAGCCAAGGAGGCGTGGATTTTCCATTGAATTTTAGATATCTCTGTTCTGAACATCATAGAGGAAAAGAAGGCCCTCACAAGAATAGGAGATTAGACTTAGAATATAAGTTGCAGATGCAGAAAAGCTTAGAGCAGTTATTATACAAGGAATATTACAGTATAGATGAACTTGTGCTCTTGCTTCAAATAAATAAAGGAATGTTAAAGAAGCTTTTTAAGGATTATAAACTATATAAAGAAGGTTATAAAAAATCCGATATAGTATTTAGACTTATGGGAAAAAAAGTATACACAGAATATATGCTTGAAGAATATTATGATTTTATAGCAAACTTTTAATTAAGGTAAATTATCTGATAAGGATTTTATATAATAGTAAATAAGTATCTAGGGATTTAATAATGGAATATTTAAGTAGAATTTATTACTAAGGTAAGGTAATTATAGACACTTTACTTTAGTAAAAAAACATTTTTCAGAATATTTAGCATTATGAAAAAGACTGTGTGAGAAACTGGCTTTTCTATTTTTTTATATTGAAATTTTCTTGAATTATTATAACAAATGGTTAGAATCTGTGGGGATTATATGATTTAACAATATCACAACAGAAATATGGGGGGATGGAAATGCAAGAAAATATTTTAATGATTTTAACTTTAGATGAAATTAAGAAAATTACAGAAGGATTAAAGTATGGATTGCTTTTTATGGATGAGAATGAAGGCAAATTTAACGAGAAAGAAAAGGACAATTTAGAGGATATGCTTATAAAGCTATTAAAAGCTCAATATGATTGTTCAAAAAGCTAGTTACGAAGATTATCTTTAGAAAATTCTTTAAAACAATCTTATTTATAAATACATTATTTTTATCTACATGGATAACCTATAAATGAAAAAACAGATAAGGGGGCTTTTTAAATATGGATAGATTTGAATTAGATGATATAAAAGATATTCATGTAGGTGATGTTCCAATAGCTAAAAAAGGAGTAATTGACAGCCTTTTAGGCAAGGATATTCATAAGGATGAGGTGCCTATGGAAAAACTTTCATCCTATAGAAAAGGCCATGAAATCGGAACACATGTAGAAAACTTACTCAAAGGTGATCAAGTGGATCGTAAAAAAGATGAACCAGAAATTGATTAAAATTTATAGTTGAACTTTCAAAAACTACCTTATTCTGAAAAAGATAAGGTGGTTTTTGTTTATATTTGGTATTTTATTCTATGTGTACATGTGCTAGCTATTATGATAAAATTTATTACTGCATCAACTAAATCAAATTCAAAGAGGTGTAGAAATGAAAAGAAAAATTGGTTTATGGGATTTAGTCTTCATGAATGTATCGGCATTATTCGGAATTAGGTGGATTGCAAAATCTACTGCCTCCAGCTTCGGATTAGGGCTTGGGGCTATACCAATATGGATTGTTTTCGCCTTTATCTTTTTTGTACCTAGTGCCTTAATATGTGCAGAATTAGCGGCTACATACCCTAGGGATGGTGGTCTCTATGAATGGGTAAAAGAAGCTTATGGTGAAAAGTGGGGATTTATGGTATCTTGGCTAAATTGGACTGCCAAGATATTTTGGTATTCGTCTTTTCTAACTTTTTTAACTGTTAATATTTCCTATATATTAGGAAGACCAGAACTTGCTACCAGCAAACTATTTGTACTGATAGCATCACTAGTTCTTTTTTGGATATTATCTCTAATAAGCACTAGAGGAATGGCCTTAGGAAAAGTTTTTACAAGTGCTGGAGCTTTGGGTTCTACAGTGCCGGCGATACTTTTAATAAGTATGGCCTTTATTTCGGTGTTTATATTTGGGAATAGACCAGCATCAACCTATACAATGGCTACCTTAACTCCTAAGTTAAGCGCAGATTCCTTTGCTTCAATTTCCTCTATAATGTTTGCACTTGCTGGTGCTGAAATTTCTGCAAATTTCGTAACAGAAGTTGAAGATGTTAAAAAGACTTTTCCAAGAGCGACTATAATAGCTGCAGCATTAGTTGGAGGACTTTATGTTTTAGGATCAATAGCCATTACTATGGTACTTCCATCCGATAAGATTACTGCATCACAGGGAATATTAGAGGCTCTTTCAGCAGTTGCAGGAGATTTAGGAATAGGTCCATGGTTTATACGTATTGTAGCCTTTGGAATAGCACTCTCAGTAATAGGTACTATAATAATTTATATAGCGTCCCCTATAAAAATGTTATTTGGAAGTGTGCAGAAAGGTATATTTTCAGAAAGATTAACAAAGGTTAATGACAGGAATATACCTGTTAATGCTGTTATACTTCAGGCGGTAATAGTAAGTATTATATTACTTGGCACTAATTTGCTGCCATCTGTTGATGCTATATATAACGTACTTCTTACAATGACTGCTTTAACAGCATTGTTTCCATATGTTCTTTTATTTGCTGCCTACATAAAATTGAGAAAGACTAGGTTAGGTGAGATTAGACCCTATGAAATGTCAAAATACAACAAGAATGCTATTGGGTTAGCATACTTAGTGCTAATAGTTACTGTGCTAGGAATAGTGTTATCAGCAGCGCCTGTTATGAATACTTTTAAGGAAAATCTACTATATGAGATAGAAATGGTAGGTGGAGCTGTTGTAGTTGTAGGACTAGGGCTGAGAATCTGGAGCAGCTTCGTTAAGAAAACAGGGTTTAAAGATAGAGTGGAAAGTAAAAGAATTTCACAATAAAAAGTATAAAAAAGTATGATTAAGTAGAAATTATAAGTTAGTTTTTACTTAATCATATTTTTAAGAAAATGAATAATTTATGTCATAAAGATATTATTTATATGCTGAAAATTAAAATTAATTTTGCTAATTTTAAGATTTGAACTTGCGAAATTTAGAAACTTTTTATATTATATAAATAAGGAATCACTTAAAAATATTTAATTAAGCAACAAAAATATTTTTCCAAGACTTAATCTAGTAATTCTTACTTAATAAGAGTTAACAAAGACTTAAGCATAATAAAGGAGGAGCTAAACTATGAATATGGAAAGACTTAATAAAGTGTTAAAAGAAATGGAAGCTGCAAATACACCTCAAATGTTGGTTTCTGATCCAGCAGCTATATTCTATCTAACTGGAAAATGGATTCATCCTGGTGAAAGAATGCTTGCACTATACATAAATTTAAATGGTAATAATAAATTATTTATAAATGAATTATTCCCTGTTACTGAAGACTTAGGAGTTGAAAAGGTTTGGTTTAATGACACTCAGGATGCAGTTGAAATCGTTTCCCGATATGTAGAAAAGGATAAACCAATGGGAGTTGATAAAAACTGGCCAGCTCGTTTCTTACTAAGACTTATGGAGCTAAAAGGAGGAAGCACTTTTATTAATGGTTCAGCAATATTAGACAGAGTTAGAATGTGTAAAGATGCTGCAGAGAGAGATTTGATGAGAGAGGCTTCAAGAATAAATGATTTAGCTGTAGACAGAATGATAAAGCTAATACCAGAAAAACATTCTGAAAAGAAGATGGGACAGTTATTATTAAGCATATATGAAGAGTTAGGTGCAGAAGGTTATTCCTTTGACCCAATTATAGCTTATGGAGCAAATGCTGCAGACCCACATCATGGATGCGATAACTCCGTAGTAAAAGAAGGAGATAGTGTAATAGTAGATATAGGTTGCGTAAAGGATTCTTATTGTTCAGATATGACAAGAACTGTATTCTATAAATACGCTTCAGATAAAGGTAAAGAAATATACAATATAGTACTAGAAGCTAATAGAAGAGCTATTGATATAGTTAAACCAGGAGTAAGATTCTGTGATATAGATGCTGCAGCAAGAGATCATATATCAGCTCATGGATATGGAAAGTTCTTTACTCATAGAACAGGACACTCAATAGGTATTGAAACTCATGACTTTGGTGATGTTTCTTCAGTAAATACTGATAGAGTACAGCCAGGTATGATATTCTCTGTAGAACCAGGTATATACTTACCAGGTGAAGTTGGAGTTAGAATAGAGGATTTAGTTTTAGTAACTGAGGACGGATGCGAAATACTTAATAAGTATGACAAAGAATTAATTATAGTAGAATAGTAAGACAAAAACCTGCTGTTATAAAATTTAAATATCAGCAGGTTTTTTGACTGATTAAATATTTAGCATTATAATTATATTTAAAGAGTAGAATATAAAGTATAAAAACTTATTGTAAAAACAAAGAATACCTATAAGGTTTTTAAAGAAAAGTATGTTAGGAGAAAGGGATAATATGAATATAGCTTTTTTTCTTACACCAAAAAATGATGTAATATATGCGAGTTTAAATTCAACAATGAGACAAGCATTGGAGAGGATGGAGTATCATAGATATACTGCTATACCTCTTATCGATGAAAAAGGAAAATATGTTGGAACTTTGACAGAGGGAGATTTGCTTTGGAAATTAAAGAATACCTCTGGGCTAACTTTTGACGATACAAGTAAGGTTTTTATAAAAGATATAGAGAGAAGGGTGAATAACAAGCCAGTCTATATTAATTCTGATATTGAAGACTTAATAACCTTATCTATTAACCAAAATTTCGTTCCAGTAGTAGACGATAACGAAATATTTATTGGGATAATCAAAAGAAGTGATATAATCAACTATTGGTATAAGAATTTATTTGCTAAAAAAGATTAAAAATCAGCTTAGGCTATATTACGTTAGTCTAATGATTATATCTAACATAATTTGTTCCACTTACTTTAAGGAATATTCATGGATTTTAATTTAAGTTTGTTCCAGAAAAGGTGTAAAATCTTTTCTGGAACAAACTTAGTGAAATTAAATATGTCTACATATGAGAGCCGTTATCGTTATTAGCTAAAACTCTTTGTTTTTGAGCAATACCTGCAGGGTTTCCACGCTGCATATATCCATTATCTGCTTCTCTACTGGCGTTATCTTCAGCATCCATAGACTTCATTTTTGCATCTGTTGTTGGATCAGACTTTTTGTTTGCCATAAATTTATCCCACCTTTATTTTTCTTCTTGTATTATCTTCCAGAATACTTTCCAGACATTCCGGGGATTTCCTTATTTATTCTTCTCTCTGCATCTTTAACTGCAGGATTGTGAACTCTATCTTTTTTTGTAAGAACCTCAATTTTTTTCTTAACCATTTACAACTCCCCTTTCAAAATTATTTTTTCCTACTGGAACAGTTTTATTCTTTATAATCAGTGGCTAATATTCCATTATTGTTTAAAGTAAATTATAAAAGAATAGGACAAAATAATGTTATCTAAATGTCTAAAATTCAACTCGCACTTGTAACTAAAAAAAGATTGAGAGGTGATTTTTTGCATTCAGATATATTAAAATTAAATGATGTTAGTATATTTACTGCAGATATAAAAGAAAACAATAGTCTTGCAATAGGAGTTCCACATCATACTCCATCTGGAACTTACAAAATGCCTTGTGAAAGTCATAAATATGGAGATGAAAATACAGGATATATTGGTAATTACATTGCGGAAATGCTAAACTGTTCTTTCTTATGCGCTTGTAATTATTTTATAGATCCAAATAAAAATCATGATTATAACTATAGCGATTATTATTTGGCACTTCAGAGGTGCAGGCCTAGATATTTAGTCGAAATACATGGACATGGACCCTTTAATGCTGGTGAGTATGATATAGAAATATCCTGTGGAAGTAAGGAAGAAGAAATCTATGCACATAATCTTAGAAAGGAAATTCAAAGATTAATAAATAACGAATGCTTAAAAAATGATAGTGACGGAGATTTAGCAGAATTAAAAAAGCTAAGAATAAATTCAGATTTTGATAATATATATTTCAAAGCAACTAAATCGTCCACCATAACTGATAAGAGATGGGTGAGCTATCATATTGAATTACCTCTTATGCTAAGGATATCTGATAAAAAAGAGGAGCTGCCAAAGATAGGGGAAAAGTTCACAAATATTCTCTGTAAGGCTATAGCAAATACTTGTAAGTGAATTTGTAATATAATAATTTTTTGGACTATTGGGAAAACTATCGTTGACAATGCTCTATTAAACTGGTAGTATATAAATACAGTTTAATATTAATTAATCCTTTGATGAGGAAGAGTAGCTGTATTACTTAGTTACAGAGAGTTGAGGATGGTGTGATCTCAATACGATAGTTACCAGTGAATGGGCCTTTGAGGAGTAAATCGAAATTTAGAGTTTTTAAAGAGTAGTCAATTACCGTAAGCCACACGTTATAGTGGATGAGGCATGTTAGTGCCTGAAATTAAGAGGTGTTTATTTTAAACACAATTTAGGTGGTACCGCGGATATCTCCGTCCTATTTATTAGGACGGAGTTTTTTATTTTAAATAAATATTTCAGGAGGAGTTGCTATGTTGTGAAAGAGTTTATATATTCATCTATTATCATTTGATTATTATTTGAAAAGGAGATGTATTTCATGAATGTAAAAAACCTTATCTTAAACTCACTGTTTTTAGCTATAGGTGCTGTATTGCATCAAATTTCCCCTCCAATAGTATTAGGTATGAAGCCGGATTTTTCTTTGGTAATGTTATTTATAATAATGATTCTAAATAAGGATTATAAAACTTGTATAAGTGCAGGAATTGTAGCAGGAATACTATCAGCAGCAACAACTACTTTTCCTGGGGGACAAATAGCAAATTTTATAGACAAGATTATAACAGCAAATGTAATATTTTTATTCTTAAAACCTATGAGAAATAATATAAACCATCAATTAAAAATTGTTTTAGTTACAATAGTAGGAACTATAGTAAGCGGCACAGTGTTTTTAACAGCAGCTTCTCTTATGGTAGGCCTACCGACTAAATTCACTATACTATTTTTATCTGTGGTTTTACCGGCATCTTTGATAAATACTGTAGCCTCACTTATATTATCTAATGTAGTAAATACAGCATTAAGAAGGGCTGTATAATAGGTTTAACTTACAGATAACAATAATCGCAAATTTAGAAAAAACTTAATTTGATTGAGTTAACCAATGGATTTTAATATTTTGGTTAACTCACTTTCGGATAAGTTTCCTGTGATTGTATATTCTATATTGTTATTTATCCATTTGATTTCCGTTATTAGTATGTTTGGGTTAGCTGTATCCTTAGTCTTAGAAACATATGCCTTTGAACCATTAAAGTCGATACTCTCACCAACATAATTTATATAAGTAGTGCTTTTATTTTGTACTATTCTAAAGTAAGTATTTTCAAAACTATAGTTCAATTTTACATATACTTCCTTAGAGTTATCTTTTGGTATTGATACATCTGTAAGCTGGAAGCCATTTGGTAAATAAGAAGGCATGAGAATTTTATCTCCCCAAAAGTTTTCGGCATCAGCAACACTTATAGGATTAGGAGAGTCTAATGCAACTTTCATAGAAGGCGTATCCATGTTTAAAAGGCTACTTTGAGGAATATCATTTGTTTCATCTATATTAAAGTCCAATGATGATTTTTCTGGTATACTATTTGTTGTATTATGTTGTGGCAAGGTTCTGGAAGCCTCTGTTTCTGGTACTCTGGTTAAGCTTTCATTTTTGCTTGAGTCAGTTAGGTTATTATCATTATTAGAGGAAATAACTTTTTCTTCCCTTTGGTTATTTTTAATAATGGTATCATAGTCATTCTGTTGACTTTTGTCTTTTGATTGAATTTCACCCTTTGTAAGATCGCTTTTTAAAGTATCTTGATCATTTGTCTTACTTTCCTTTGGAAAAGTATCATTATCAATATTATTAAGACTAATTGATTTATTAGGTAATTCTTTACTAACATTATTATTTAGTTTAGGGTTATGTAATATAAATTTATAGTTGAAAATTGAAAATGCTATAATAGCTGCTGATGCAGCAGTTATAAAAATTGGTTTAGTACTATGTTCTTTTTTTTCTTTGCACTTTTTTAAAGTTAATGATTTTAGTTCATCAGTAACTTTAATATCCTTAAGAACAGAATCCGTAATTTCTCTCAAATTATTAATATCTTTACTCATAGCTTATCTTCCCATCTAAATTATATTTTAAAATTTCTCTAGCCCTAAATAACTGACTCCTTACTGTTCCCTCAGGTATACATAGTATTTTACTTATTTCAGCAGTTGAAACTTCTTCATAATAAAAAAGAATAACTACTTCCTTATATTTTTTAGGAAGTTTCATAACTTCCTTTAGTAATTCATTATATTCGAATTGTTTAATAACTTCTTCATCGGGATTGTCCAAAATATTGGTATCACAATTGAAAAGTTTTTGATCTTGGTTGAATACTATTCTTTTTAACCAAGAACTTCTTAATATATCTTTACAAGTATTCATAGTAATAGATAAAATCCAAGTTTTTACACTGCTATTTCCTTGAAATTTATTAAGGTTCTTATAGACCTTCACAAACACTTCTTGGAATGCATCTTCTGCAAGATGCTTGTCCTTCAAGTATATATAGGCAATTCTGAGTACATCATTCCCATATTCGTCAATTAGTTTCTCAATCTCTTTATCCATATACGCAATAATATCTTATGTTAAGATATTTCCCCCTTTCAGCATATTAGACGCATTATAAGCGTCTTATGCTTCAAAAAATAAATGAAAAGTTTTAAAATTTTTGTTAAGGAATAAATTTTTACCAACCTAATAATTAAGAACATATAAACTATTACTTTAATCATATCTAAAGTAATTAATTTTACAATATTTATTTTGAAGTTTAATGAAGATAGAGACCTATATATCTTCAAATTTTCAACGAATTTTTCTTAAAAAATCCCCTTTCACAACTATCTTTGGTATTAGGCGTACTTAGTGGTAGAATGTTCCATTAGGTTTGTGATAGAATAAAATTGTAATTAAAGTAAATCTTAATATATATCAATATAAAAGGAGCTGGTTATATGTCATTTGATAATAACGAAGTAAGTTCAATGAATGAGGCTATGAATGAGATTGAATCCTCAATGAAAACTGTTAAAAGGGGAGAAATAGTAAAGGGGAAAGTAATCTCTGTTACAAATAATGGGGCAATTATTAATTTAGGATATATGTCAGATGGAGTTTTGCCAAAAAGTGAAGTTACTGAAGATACAGAGGTAAACCTTAATGAATTATTAAAAGAAAATGATGAGATTTATGTTTACATATTAGATATGAACGATGGAGAGGGCAATGTTGTTGTGTCTAAAAAGACAGCAGATAGAGAAAAGGTCTGGGAGCAGTTACAGGAGTTATTTACTGCAAACAATACTTTTGATGTAGTAGTTAAGGAAGTAGTAAAAGGAGGAGTAGTAGCCAACGTAAAGGGGGTTAGAGCTTTTATTCCAGCATCTCAACTATCAGCATCCTTTGTAAAGGATTTAAATGAATTTGTAGGCAAAACTCTGGAAGTAAAGGTGATTGAACTTGATAGAGATAAACAAAGATTAGTGCTATCTAGAAAAGAGGTAGAGCTAAAGGAGCGTGAAAGTAAGAAAGAAAAGCTATGGGAGGAAATTAAACCAGGGGAAAAAAGAATAGGTAAGGTAAGCAGACTTGCCAAGTTTGGTGCCTTTGTTGACTTGGGAGGAATAGATGGTCTAATTCATATATCAGAGCTTTCATGGAAGAGAGTTAAAGACCCTTCAGAAGTGGTCTCTGTTGGTCAACAGGTAGAAGTGTATGTGTTGGAAGCAGATAAAGAAAAAAATAGAATATCCTTAGCTTTAAAAGATCTAAGTGAAGATCCTTGGAACAATATCATAAAAAACTTTAAGATTGGAGATGTAATTGAGGGAACAGTCACTAAATTTTTAAACTTTGGTGCTTTTGTTGAGATAGGGCTAGGAGTTGAAGGATTAGTTCATCTTTCAGAGATATCCGAAGAAAGAATTACTAAGGCAAGTGATGTGTTAACTTTAGGACAAAAGGTAAAAGTTAAGATACTAAATATAGATGAGAAAGAAAAGAAAATAAGCTTAAGTATAAAGGAAGCTGTGGAAAAGCCAAAGGAAGACATTAAAAAATATGTTGATACAGCTTCAGGGGTGACTCTTGGAGATTTATTCAAAGACAAACTAAAGGATTTTAAGTTTGATTAAAGAAAAAGTAATTTTATTGTAATATAGTAGTTTTTAGTTGATAGAACAAGTTATCAAAATAGTGATAGCTTGTTTTATTTTGTTTACATGAGCTGGTAGGTTATGGTATGTTAATATGTGGAGAGATATTTCCACAATAATTAGGAACTTTTAAAATTTGACAAAAAAATTATAAATTTTTAACACATGAGCCATTTAATATGGTAAAATGTAAACAAGAGTGTATATTTATTTAATTTATGCATGTTATTTTTAAAATTTAATGGTAAATTTATTTTAATTAAAAGGCACAGAAAATTCCATGCAATTAATATAATTAGTTCAGTATAGAAAATGAAAGTTGGTGGGAGCTTGGAATATAAATTTTCGGAACTAGTGAACATGGGCGAGTTACAGGAGTTGGTTAATAGTTTTTATTCAGTAACAGGGATAAGTTGTCTAATAAAGGACAACGATGATAAATTAGTAGCCAAAAATAGTGATAATTGTAGTGATATAAACAAATATGATTTCTTATATAGATTTAAATGTGATGGGGCGGAAAGAAATATTTTAAAACAAATAAAAGAGGGTAAGGAATACGCTATATGTAGATGTACGAGCGGTTTGATATATATAGGTGCTCCGATAATAATTAATGGGAAAAACATAGCTACATTATTTGCAGGTCAAGTATTTTTTAAAGAACCTAAAATTGAATATTTTAAAAATCAGGCTAAGTATTTTGGACTTATTGAAGATGAATATATAAAAACTATACAGCAAATTCCTGTGGTTTCAGAAGATGATATTAAAAAAATGATAGATTTTCTTTGTAAGGGTGCAAGGATGTTCGGAGAATTAGGATATAAGAATCTAAAAGAATTAGAAGCTAATAAATTAATAAACGAAAATTATTTAGAACTTTCAGCTGTATATGAACAGCTTAGTGCTGCAGAACAAGAGCTTAGAGAACAGTACAAAGAGATGGAACGAATGGCATACTATGATTTTGTTACGGATTTACCTAACTGGAACTTTTTTAGAAAAGAGCTGAACGATAGGATAGATAACCATGAGTACTTTGCTGTTTACCACATTGATTTAGATAATTTTAAAAATGTTAACGATACCTTTGGACATGAGTATGGAGATAAGCTGTTAAAGAAAATAGGACAGGCTATTCAAAATGAGCTTGGCGAAGGGTTTATAGTATCAAGAACTGGTGGAGATGAGTTCTTGATACTGCAGACAGGGGTAGAAGATAAAGAAGTAGTTGCAGCAACTGCAGAGAGATTATTAGCATCCTCAAATGGTTTGTGGGAAATTGATGAAAAAGAGTTTTTCATATCAGTTAGTATAGGTATAAGCATTTATCCAGGTGATGGTGAAGATATTACTAGAATATTAAGAAATGCAAATATAGCAGTAAACAAAGCTAAGGCTGATGGAAAGAGTTCCTATAAGTTCTTTAAAAGATCAATGTATGATGAGGTTCTTAGAAAAACCGAATTAGAAGCTGAGCTTAGAAAGGCTATCAAAAATAGAGAATTTACGCTATATTATCAGCCGCAAGTAGATGTAGAGACTAGAAAAATAGTAAGTTTCGAAGCACTTATTAGGTGGAATAATAAAAAATTCGGGTGGGTTTCACCTAGAGAATTTATTAGCCTAGCTGAGGAAACAGGCTTAATAGTACCAATCGGTGAGTGGGTTTTAAGAACTGCTTGTAAGCAAAACAGGGAGTGGAGAAATAAAGGTTATTGTTATAATTTTATTTCTGTTAACGTCTCTGCCATTCAGCTTCAAAAAAGTGATTTTGTAGCGGCAGTTAAGAAGGTTTTGAAGGAAACAAATACAGATCCGCAAGCTTTGGAAATTGAAATAACAGAGAGTGTTATGATGGAGTCCTTAGAATTAAATTTAAGTGCCTTAAACGAGTTAAGAGGTATAGGGGTAAGAGTAGCTCTAGATGACTTTGGAACGGGATATTCTTCCTTAAATTATTTAAAAAGCTTACCTATAAACACGCTAAAAATAGACAAAACATTTATTGATGGACTTTGTAAAAATTCCTATGAAGAAATAATCACTGAGCAAATAATAAATCTTGCACATAAAATGGATTTAGAGGTCGTTGCAGAAGGGGTAGAGC
Source organism: Clostridium tanneri (assembly GCF_033659955.1). Taxonomy (NCBI): domain Bacteria; kingdom Bacillati; phylum Bacillota; class Clostridia; order Eubacteriales; family Clostridiaceae; genus Clostridium; species Clostridium tanneri. The sequence goes on along the minus strand of NZ_JARUJP010000006.1, from coordinate 154,249 downwards.
TAGAGGAACAACTAAAATCTCTAGAAGTTAAAAGTTGTAATAAAATTCAAGGATATTATTTTGGAAGACCTCTTCCGCCAGAAGAAATGGCTACAGTTTTCGAAAACTCATCCTTTCAAAAGGGGATAAAGTAAAAATATTAGAAATAAAGCAGAAAAGCTAAGAACTTTTTATAAAACTGATAGCAAGTTCTTAACTTTTCTGCTTTTATTAAATATTTAGTAATGAAGATAAACTAAGAATCAGATAGAATATCGGATAAAAATTTACTGGTATTTCAGTACCTTCATCACATCTTCTCTTTTCATTAATAATTTAAATAAAGGGTATCCTATACAGGTGACTACAACAAATTCTCCTAGAGCGACATATAAAGCAGATTCCAAAAATGGAAGATTTAATGCAAAATATAATTCAGCCCCTACAATTAATCCGTTTGCTATAGTAGGCCAAAGGGTTGCAATAAATAAACTTTTTGTTTTCTTTATCATGTAAACTGCCAATAGAGTAGCTGTAGTTCCAACTAATACATCAACTATCCCTAAAGGGCTGTAAAGATTTGATATAGCACATCCAAGTACAAGACCAGGTATATATATAGGATCAATGAATGCTAAAAGAGTCATCACCTCGGAAAATCTAAATTGCACAGCACCGTAACTTAAGGGAGCTATGGATACTGTTGCTACTGCATATATGGCAGCAGTTATTGCAATTTTGACTAATTTTTTTATGTTTTTACTACTATTATTCATTTTATTCTCCTCCAACTCCAAAGTCAGTATTATTCCAAAGAATTTCTATATTATCATTATGCTCTAAGAAACTGTAATTCTCTCTAAACCATTGAATTAGCTCAGCGTCTCTCTTCAGGGGTGTAGTATTTTCAACATACATGTTTATACATCCGTATTGGAAATACTTTAATAAATATTCAATGTCTTTTTTAATCATATCTTTAGTTTGCCCTTTAATTCCTACCATGAGACATATAGAGTTGAAATATTTAGATACTTCCTCTGGACCTGAGAATATGGCTCCTTTATTTAGAACATTGTTTCTGAAATTGTCATCGAAGGTTTCTATACCGCATTTAAAGATAATGGGAACTTCAAAGAACTCCCTCATTTCATTAAGTCTGTTTCTATAAATCCAGTGACTTTCTAAAAATAGCTTTTCTATACCTTTAGAGAATATTGCTTCTTTAACGTCGGTTAAAGTATCCTTAGGTAATTCAAAACAGCTTCCTGAATTTATCACTTCTAAGGATCTGTACTTGCCTGTAATATTTTCAAGAACTTCTTTGTTTAGCCTTACATTGGCGGCGGTATCTTCGCTATTGTCGTGTATATAGTCACAAAAAGAACAGCGACTCCAAATACATGGTGACGCCTTAAGTAAAACAATTTCACGTTGATTTTTATCTTCTACTAAGCTGTATCGTATCATTTTTTATTTACCTCCTTGTTTTTTTTATTGTAGAAGTGGTTAGGCAAGGAACACTTCTCACGGCTTACAAACATTGATTATACAACACTTCCGGGGTATTGACAAGGCAAACGGCAAAAAAACGGCAAAAATTAAAAAATATTAATGTTACACTTAAAAATTATGATTAGGAATATAGGTAAATTTAGATGCGAAATAATATGTGTCTAGGTAATAAGAAAAATTGAGGATATAATAATAGGGGTTTTTATGTAATAAAGTAACTGCAGAATATTCAGCAGTTACCCGAGCTAATTATATTAAAACGTGTAAAGCATCAGCACCTTAAGACGCGTAAAGCATCTGCTACTTTTCTTGCGAAATTTAAAGGTTCATCAATAGATTCAAAGTGAATATACATGAGTCTTGGATTATCAAATAACCAATGGTTATGGAGAGCAGTAACTGTTATTCCATGTTCTCTAAGAATTGTAATGAAATCATTAATTTCTTTCTGTAAAATTACTGTTTCACCTAAATTAAGAGTTCTTCCACAGCTATCGGTAGATTCGAAAGAGAATAAAGCAGCTAAAGCTAATGGAGAATGAGTTGGTCTTCCTAATATTGTTGCATCTATATCTCTAAGAAATGTCACAACGCATAAATCTCTTGTAGATGTTAAAATTTCTGCTCCAAGTATCCTGGCAAATTGGTTGCAAAGATTACAAGGATTTTTAGTGTGGCTACAAGAATCTTTAGTTTTTTTATGACAATCTGTCATCTTAAGTCACCCCTATAATATTTTTTAGAAAATCAAGATTATAGCTTGTCCTTAGTTTTTGAGCAAAACTTGATTTTCTATGTAATATGGAGTGGGTACCTGTGGTAATATGATATGCAACTTACTTATATTTGTGCCTAATCAGGTATAATTCCTATAAAATCAAGTGAAAGAGAGAATATGTATGAGTAAGCAATATGTGAGATTAGCACTAGAAGATATGCGCTATAGAACATGCATTTCAACTTAAAGTAGAAAATAAAAGGATAATGCTTGCGTTCGCTAAGGTAGCCGCTGACTTAAGTAAAGACATTACGGAAGTAGAGAAAATGAAAAAAAATATGAACCATGAAGAATCATTAATAAAGAGGTTTGAGAAAAATATAAAAGATTTATAGTTAAAATCATGAGACAAATTTGAGATTTTATTGAGACAAAACACTGTTAAAAGTGATTTATAATAGTAGTATAGAAATTTGGACTAAAGGCTGTGTTAGGCAATGGGTATTACGTGGCACAGCTGGGAGAGGAAACTCCCCTTTAAATATGAAATAATAAGCAACTGGGGCTTACATGATAGGTTAGAATCCTATTTGTTCCTACTAAACATCCCCATACTCTGAGAAAAGGCACTTGGAGAAATATCAGGTGCCTTTAATTTAATAATTATGTAATACTAACGACACAAGACTGTAACATTAGATATCTATAATAATAATTGTCCTAAGTTGATAGAACTTAGAGGAAAATCCTTTTTAGGAGGTATTATTATGAAAGAGCTAGTTCTTGGTCTATTAGACATAATGACAATAGTAACAACTTTAGCATTGTGTAAAGCAAGTGGTAAAGCTGAAAGGATTCAGGAGAGTTTAAATAAACTAAATATAAATACAAAATAGAGATTATATAATAAGTCCCCCTTGTTATATATGGAAAAGCACTGGTAGAAATACTGGTGCTTATTTATTCTGAATACAAATAGAGGAGTTTTATTATAGCAATAAATCCAGTCTCTGTTTAAGATGCAGGCTTTAAATGAGAATAGAGTAAAATACTCTATCCTCAAATAAAAGTCATATGATATTTAAGTATTATCAGTCTCGATATAGTGAATCATTTATATCTTCGTTAATAACTGATTTATCACCACCAGCAGTTAATGAAGAAGTAGTTTCAGAATCTCTATCAGATAGTCTATTAAAGCTATTAACTTGAGAGTAATTTTTCAATCTTTTATCATCACTGCCTTTAGTTGGAATGTTTTTATTAGCATCCACAGTTAACACCTCCATTTCTTATAGTGTGCAAATAAAAGATAAATATAAGATTTTATAAAAATAGTTAAAAAAACACACCATAAGGGGGGGTAATTATGGAACAGCAGAAAGAAAAATATAAATATGACAAGTCCCTAAAAGAGATAGGAAAAAAACTTTACATGTGGAAGTTAGCAGTAAATAGAAAGGGAGAAGATATAGTTGATGCTGTCTCTAAGATATTAAGTGTATAGATTTTTATATCATGAATTTAGGGACTCAGCTGAGTCCCTTTTTCCGAGGCACTTATGCCGAGATTAATCCAAGTTCATTGGTGCATAAACATTGTATTTGAAAGCCGGATATATGGCTTCATTCACCACTTTGCTTTCCTCCCTGTTGTTACAGTATGCCTTTATAGAGAGTGTCTTTATCATCATTTTGTCATAGACAACGCTGGTTTTTGTGGCAATGTTTGCGTTTCTTAAAATATCTGCAAACTCTTTGCCGCTGTCCATATTGTCTGCTGTAATATCAAAGATGAAAAGCTTCTCCTTCTCAGATTTTTTAACGACAAGCCCCGGAATCAGAGTTCCTATAAATGTTGCGGTACATATCGCTATGATGCTGAGTATACCATCTGACTTTGCCATCCTCACAACAGCAAGCATATATACAGTTGTAGATAACGCTGCTAGCAAGCTGGAAAAGAAGAATTTTTCACGGGTTAGATATATATTCTTCATTGTGCCCAGAGTGTTATCCAGTAATTTAAGTAAAAATACTATTAAAATTTCCATTTTACCTCCTAATTTTTGTTGCAATAAAAAAACAAAAGCTCTTGTAATAAAAATCACAAGAGCCGAATAATATCTTAATTTATTGATAAAATTGTTTTGCGCCATAGGGCGTGTTCTTATGCAATTATATTAGTATATCATAAAATATATAAATTGTCTACATAATTGATTAATTCACCGACTACATAAATAAAATAAAAGGGTACTACAATTCACCTCTATGCCTTAGGTAGCCAAAAATTCCGCCGCATAGTCCGCCAAATATGTGAGCAAACTGTGATATATTATCTTTAATTAGAAGCCCACTTAGAATTTCCTTTCCGAGAAATACAAATGTAACAATAATAAGAGTAAGAGGTACCTTTCCAGATTCAACATTTGCAAAGGAACTAAGTAGTATTAGCATAAAAACAATTCCACTAGCTCCAAGAAGGCCAGCGTTAAAGAATATTGTATTTATAAGACCAGTTAAAAAGGCTGTTACTAAAATCATTTCCATTAGAGAGGAAGAACCATATTTTTCTTCTACCATAGGCCCGACAAGTAGAATAATTAAAAAATTACCTGAAAAATGACTCCAATTAGCATGACCTAAAATATAACTGAAAAGACGTACGTATTGAAGAGGGTCTTTAATGGAAGTTCTAAAGTTTGTAAAGAGTAAGTTATTAGTAAACCCGCCAGTAGACTTATCAAGTAGAAGAACAGCAAAAGAAATAAAGGTAAAGGTTAAAATCACTGGAGAGTTATAATGAATTCTTTTAAACATAAATTACACCTACTTTACATAATAGATTTATAAGATAAATACTAAGATTTAGGTTATCCAAATTATTATAATTATATCAGCATTGAAATAAATGTAAAGTTATAAAAACCCCATGTTAAAAACATAGGGTCTTACGGTAAATAAGTTTAATGTAGTAAATATTGAATTTTTAAGAAGAAGCTAGTTTAAGTTAGCTAGATTTATAATATTTTAAGTAATCAAATAGAGGTTTTCTTATTCTTATAAGTTGAAAAGCTAAATCTATAGTTGGATATCCTATTGTTTGAAAAAAGCTTATAATAGAATCATAAATTCTTACAATTTCATTAGAAGAACTCATAATTTTCTCCAATAAATTGCTTATATATTATTATATGAATTAGTAGAGTTAGCGTTACAAACTATACTACTGAATATAGTCATAATCATGTTTAGTATTATTTGTTATAGTTTTTAAGTATTCCTTCTAATATTCTAGCATGTCTACCTTCATCTTTAGCGGCTATGCTAAAGAATTCTCTGGCTGAATCAATTTTAAGTTCATCTGCCTTTAAGGAATCGGAATTTTTAGCATTATTAGCGAAAATTTCTCCCTCTAACATTTGCCGTATATCTTGAAAGCAGTTATCAGTAATCATTCCGTTAAGTTCAGCACAGGTTGCAGCGTGGTCTAATTCTTCTAAAGCCATAACCTTTAGAATTTCTGCTATATCTCCATAGCCTTGTCTCTGAGCCTGGCGGGCTATGGCCATGTATAAACCTGCTTCCTTTGTTTCACCAGTAAAGGTTTGTTTAACAGCTCTTTCTAATATAGTACCTTTAGTATCTCCTAAAGTACTTTCGATGGTTAGTTTAATTTCATCCATAATTCAAACATCCTTTCTATTATTTTAAATAGTCTTTTAGATTTTATTTTTTAGCATTGACAAATGCCTCATATATCCTGCTGGATAGTTCAGCATTATCTTGTTTTACATCATTTAAGTATAATAAAACGCTTCCGTTATAGTCTTTAGGATTTCCAAATAAAATTACTTCACAAGAACTCCTAAGTATGTTAATGATACATTCTTCATCATGATAAGCATTGCAATTTTTACACTGATTAAGAATAAGGCCAACAGTTTCAACTATGGAGCTTTCGTCAAAGATCTTTGTATCAAACAAAGGTATGTTATCTATTTCTCCATTAATAAATTGTTCATTAGTTTTCAAACAGGTAAGTAGATTTTTTTTGCAATAACCAATTAAACAGCTCTCTTTAGAGCATGTACCACAATCCTTTTCTCCTAAGCAGCATTTACCAACAGAAGTTATAAGAGAATTAAAGTTTATATCTGTTTCCAATAAATTCACCCTTTCCTTAATTTTATTCAATTCAAACTTAAATTATTAAATAATATAAATTACTACCTTGTAATAATTTCTACAACATATTAAAAAATCCTTCTAATTTCTAAAATTTTATTATCAAGTTTAGAGAAGTTAAGTTGACTCAATAGTAAAGGCAGTACAATATAACAAGCGATTTACTTGCATTGTACTGCCTTTGTGGTTAAGAGATTAAATTACTCCATTTGATCTATTGTTCTTGCTCTATTTTTTTGTTTTTCTTCTACATTAGCTAAAGTTTTACTATCTAATCTATTGCCAAAGTGGTCTAAGTATTCCTTTGTATCTTCATAATTTTCCTTTAAGTTCTCTAATGGATGATCATCATATTCAGCACCATAAACAATCTCATTTTTTAGGTGTTGAATCTCCGCTTCTCTAGCACATTGTATATCTCTAGCATGAGCTTTGTTTTTAGGATCACCTATATGAGAATATTGCTCAAGATGTCTCTCTGTTCTAGTATAGTTTTCTACGGTATCTATTAGCTGATCTATACGATGTGCATCTTTTTCTTGTTCTCTTGTTTTTTGCATTAATCTATCTTTTTCTTGTTGATTTGTCATTTATAATTCCTCCTCACATGTCATATGATACACTATTATTTTGACTTCTAAGAGGAGTTTTAATACTATAGAAAGTTTTCTAAAATTACAATTATTTTAGCAAGTATTATTTCTAATTTTATATTAAAGGTTAATGTTATTTTTTAACATTCTTAAATTTTTTATGCTTAAGTCTAAAACTTTGAAGGAGTGTGTTAATACACCTGTAGAGATATAGTCTACTCCAGTTTTAGCAATCTCATCTATACTATCTAAGGTAACATTGCCGGAAGCTTCTGTGGTTGCTTTTCTGTTTACAATTTTTACTGCTGTCTTTAAGGTTTCTATATCCATGTTATCTAACATTATTATATCCGCTTTAGCTTCTAGAGCTTCTTCAAGTTGACTTAAATTTTCTACTTCAACTTCTATTTTTCTAACAAAGGATGCATTCTTTTTTAACAACTCAATTGCATTTTTTATTCCTCCAGCAGCATCTATATGGTTATCTTTTATAAGAACTCCATCATTTAGCCCAAACCTATGATTACATCCTCCACCTACTTTTACTGCATATTTTTCAAAAACTCTCATACCAGGAGTAGTTTTTCTTGTATCTAAGAGCTTTGTAGTGGTTCCTTCTAATTTTCTTACAAATTTATCTGTAAGAGTAGCAATACCACTCATTCTTTGAAGGAAATTTAGCGCTACTCTTTCTCCAGTGAGGATAGCTCTAGTATTTCCGTAAATCTCACCAAGCTTCTGGCCCTTATAGATTTTATCTCCATCATTAACATAGAGTTCTGTATTAGCACTGCCTAAGAGAGTAAAAACTCTCGTAAAAATTTCTGTACCTGCTATAATGCCATCTTCTTTGGAAATTAAGTCTACAGTAGACTGAGAACAATGTCCAACTATAGAGTTAGTAGTTATATCCTCATAATAAATATCTTCTTTAAGAGCACCTTTAATAAGTTCATCAACAAGTAACCAGTTCATTTTTAAGATCTCCTCTCAACTTAAGTATGTTATCTATTAAAATTTGTTTATACTCCTTCTCATAATACTTAGTGTGATATTTAAGCCTAGGAGCTTGCATTTTATATATTTTTAGGGTATCAATAATGCTATTTATTTGAATAGCACCTCGCTTTGAAAAAACCAATCCCTCTAGTAGAGAATTACTAGCTAATCTATTAGCACCATGAACTCCAGTACAACTTACTTCTCCAAAGGCATACAGGTTTTTAAGAGAGGTTCTGCCCTGTAAATCTACATCTATACCTCCCATAAAATAATGTTGAGCCGGTGAAACTGGAATAGGTTCTTTTGCTATATCAACACCATTTTCTAAACACTTTATATATATATTTGGAAACCTTTTAATTAAAAAGTCCTTATTCATAAAACTAACATCAAGATAGACGTTGCGACTATTAGTCCTTTTTTCTTCTTCATATATATACCTTGTAACTACATCCCGAGGAAGAAGTTCCTCTACAAATCTTTTACCTTCATTATTTATTAGTTTACCGCCTTCACCTCTAACAGATTCAGAGATTAAAAACCTCTTTTCATCTTGATTAGAGCAAAAAAAAGCTGTAGGGTGAAACTGAATATAATTTAGATTTTTAACTTTTACTTTGTTTTTTATTGCGATGGCGATACCGTCTCCAGTAAGTATTCTCTGGTTAGTAGAGTTCTTAAATATACCGCCGATTCCTCCGGTAGCAAGGGTTGTAACTTTGGTTAGGATATTAATTTGTTCATTGTTTTTTAGACAAATTCCTCCCATACAAACATTATCCTTTTGTATAATATCTATTAAACAACAATTCTCCAATATAGTTATGTTTTTTCTTGACTTAATATTAGTAATAAGAATATCTTCTACTTTTTCACCAGTAAAGTCCTTACAATGCACTATTCTATTTATACTATGAGCTCCTTCACGGGTATAGCATAGGCCTTCTCTGTCTTTATCAAAATCTACACCTAAATTACAAAGGTGATTTATATTTTCCATTGATTCTTCAACTAAAGTTTTTACCGCTTCTACACTATTTTCCATTTGCCCAGCCCTTAAAGTATCTTGTGTAAAAGAATCTATATCAGTGTAGCCCCTAGCAACAGATATTCCTCCCTGGGCAAGACTGGTGTTACATTGGTCTATATTACCCTTTGAAATAATCACTATTTTTAAATCTTTTCTTAAATTAAGGGCGGTATACAACCCTGCGATGCCTGTGCCGACTATCAAAACATCCGCTAAAATATCCATGGATATTACCTCCCAAGCTCATGCATGTTAGCTAGTGATACATAAGCTTTTTTTCTTATCTCTTCATTTATTTCTATCTTATTTTCCATATTCAATAGACTATTATATACATCTTTTAAATAGGTTTTTTTCATATTTATACAGCTCATACCGCCTCCTGGAAGATAAAATTTCTTTTCAGGATTTTTTCTTTTTATCTCATGAAGAACACCTTCCTCCGTTACAATAAGAAACTTGCTATTAGAGCTTGTACTTACAAAGTTGATAATTTCACCAGTACTTCCTATAAAATCTGCAGCAGCTCGTACAGGTTTTTCACATTCAGGGTGGGCTGCAATTAGTATATCCTTATGTAGACTTCTAGCTTTTTCTAATGCTTCAGCTTTAACTTTTTTATGAGTTATACAGAATCCATCCCATAGTATAAATTCTTTATCAGGAATTTGCTCTGCTATATGTTCACCTAGGTTCTTATCCGGTAGAAATATTATTTCCTTTTCCTCTATACTATTTATAATTTTTAATGCATTAGAAGAAGTGCAGCATACATCAGATAGAGACTTTACCTCAGCAGAAGAATTTATGTAACAAACAACCTTTGCATGAGGATGCTTTTCTTTTAAAATTTTAACTTCTTCAGCTGCTGCCATGTCAGCCATAGGACAACCAGCATCTGCAGCAGGAAGAAGAACTATTTTTTCTGGTGATAAGATTTTCGCGCTTTCAGCCATAAATCTTACCCCACAAAAAACTATTAAATTTTCACTACATTCTCTTGCCATTTTGCTTAGATAATAGGAGTCTCCAACAGCATCAGCTATATCTTGAATTTCAGGTCTTTGATAATAATGAGCTAAAATTATGGCATTTTTCTCTTTTTTTAACTTTATGATTTCTTCATTTAGATTGATTTCCATTACTATTCCCCCGCTCGATATACATATTGTTTTACAGGTGTATATACACCTGTAAAACAATATTATCACCAAAGACAGGGAATATCAATATAAAATGAATTTTATTCCATAATTAATTGTAATAGAGCCATTAGTATTCTTCTCTCTACGCAAGAAAAATGACAATGGCTCTAAGTTATTATGATAAATATATTTAGAATAGTGGATCTTTAGGAAGTGGTTTTATATCTTGAAAAATATAATTATATATTTGCTCTTTAGTTGTACTTAAGCTTGGTTTAGGTACAAGATACCATATGTCATCTACTACTTCTCCTTTACAATAACCATCTACAGGAAATCTTTGTTGTTCTAAATTAGAAATACCAGAAAAAATAAATTTCCCTCCTACAGCCAGTATCTCTGACTTATCGAGACTTGTTTCCACCGATGGTAAAAGCTCAGAAACTATATATGGATATTTTCCAGGGGATACTGTTTTCATCTTGCTTATTATTTGGTTTAAAATTAGACGCTGCCTTTCTGTTCTTTCAAAATCGCCATCTCCAACCTTCCGTATTCTTGCATAGGCAACAGTTTGAATACCATCTAATGTTTGGAGTCCAGATGTTTTAACAAGGGAATAACCTTTTTTTTCGATTTCTCCAGTTTCAGCAATACATCTGTTAAGCTCTCTTAGTTCGTATTTTTTTACGTCAACGTCAATGCCTCCTAAACTATCAATGATTTTTGTCATTCCATTAAAATCTACAGTTACATAGTCTTTAATATTTAAGTCAAAATTATAATTAATTGTGTCTAAGGCTAATTTTGGTCCTCCATAGGTATATGCCTCAGTAATTTTAGTTTGGTTATGACCAGTTACTGCAACATAAGTATCCCGCATTATTGAAGACAATTTAATTTTATTATGCTTATAATCGATAGTAGCAATTATTATACAATCTGAATGAGGAGGATCTGACTTGCTACTTCTAGAGTCTACTCCGAATAATGCTATATTAACTATTGAGTTATTTGTTTTACTTTGTTCATCATAGAGCTTGGAAGAATCTTTTTCTATGTTCTTTTTAGTATAGGAGCCGTATTCATCATTGGATAAACTCTCTGAGTTATTTTCTTCTCTAGTAATAGGGTTAATTTTTATTTTATCTAACTGATAGTTAACATATAAAAAACTTCCTAAGCCGGCTATTGTTATAAATATGATTGTGAGAAAGATTATTTTTTTTAGATATCTTTTTTTATGCCTTCTTTTTCGTCTCATCTTTGGGTCCTCCTTGACTTAAATCAAGATTATTATTAGTAGTATTCGACATCTATAATAGAAATAAATCAAGGAAATACTTCCAAGCCACTGTATACCACAGTTGGACAGGTTATTAAGAAAAACGATTTAAAAAAATACTTGTGAATTTTCATGTTTTTTAATACTTTGCAAATAATATAAAGTGAAATAGTATTATATTTATTATCAAAGTAAATTTAGAACTATGGTAATGCTGTTAGTTAAATCTAAGGTGAAAATATGCTTTCCAAAAGTGAGGTGAAATTTATGAAAAGTGGAATTAGGTCAGATAACAAAGATCTAAAAGGGGAAAAGCTAGATTTTGACACAGTCCTAAGCAATAATAAAAAAGACCAGAAGAAGGCTGCTAAGAGCAAACCAGATGAAAAGTATCCTTGGGACTACTAAATATTAAAATACGGCATAAACTTAGATATGATTATCCTAAGTTATGTCGTATTTTAATATTAGTGAGGTATTGAATTTTCATAGATTACAGAAAGTTCAGTATAAACCTTTTTTAGTCTACTATACTCCTTGTTTAAGTTTTCTATATTGAAGGAAGATAACTTCTTAAAGGCCTGAGTTAGTTTTAATTCATATTCTAACATCTGAATCAAAAGCTTTAAATCAAAGGCTTTAAGGTTTAGTTCTATATCTTCATCTTTATCCAATGCATTTCTGCATAATGATAACACTGTACTATATACTGATATTCTCCTTTTTAATACAGCAACATGTTCACTATGATGAACATGTCCTTCAATGATTTTAGAAAGAAGGGATTCAGCACTTCCTAAAGCATGAGCAGTGGAAGAGTATACTACATTTAAATCATTTAAGCTAATTTTAATTTTTTTAGCGCCAGGATATATAAAGTCGTCGATAAAATACTCACCACTATTTTTTGGATTATCTTGTTTATCACCGTTCATTTACATTCCACCTTAATCAAGATTTTGTAATGCCATTAAGGTAATTATAGCCATACTTATAAAAAAATATGTATAATGGATTGAAAATAATGGATTTTCAAATCTGCTATAACGTAAAAACGGTAGTTAATATATGCAAGTATAATAAATTTTACTGTAGGAAAGCATAAACAATGTACAAGATGATAAAGTGGAGGTGTTTTATATTATGAAAGTTGGAGATAAAAGAAACTTTAAACAAAAGGGCTTTAAAGATCAAAATCAATTTTCAAAAAATCAAATAAAACAAACTATAGAAAAAAGGGCCTATAACGAAAGTGGTTATGAAAATAAAGATGGAGAACAATATGTGTAATAAAATTCTCTAAGTTGCAATTGTTGGAAAAAAGTTGACAAATGCAAATATGGTGATAGAATTAAAGTATAACCTAATTATTTGTGAAATCGGATATTTTTAGAAATTTCTAAAATGTTGGATTAGCAGATAAATTCAATGTGTTTTGAGTAAAACCTAACAGAAAGGAAATATCTGATCTGAAGGGAAATTAGAGTACACACAATAAATAGGTATTTATATCTATAAAATTGGGTAGAAATCTGACTTTCCCTAAAGTATAATTTAGGGAAAGTTTTTTATTTTCTGAAATAATGAAGGGGACTTTAGATGAAGACGATAAGGGGAATGATTATACCGATATTTATTTTAATAATATGGTGGACAGGCTCTGTTTTACATATTTTTAATGATTATATAATACCAAAGCCGTTGGCTGTAGCAAGTACTGCTTATGAATTATTAAAAAGCGGTATTTTGCTTAAGCATTTGATGGTTAGTTTTTACAGAGTGTTTTTAGGCTTTATAATAACCTTTGCAATAGCTTTTCCTTTTGCTATTTTCGTAGGAATGAATAAAAAAACTATGGACTATTTGGAACCTTTTTTAGAATTTAATAGACATATTCCACCAATGGCTGTTATTCCTATGTTAATATTGTGGTTTGGCATTGGAGAAACCTCCAAATTGGCAGTTATTTTTCTTGCTACCTTTTTTCCCGTGTTTTCAAGTACGTTAACTGGCATTACTAATTATGACAGAAAGCTTTTAGAAGTAGGAGAAGTATTTAATTTTAGCAGTAGAGATAAGTTTTTTAAGATAATATTTCCTCAAGCAGTTCCATATATATTAACCGGAATACAGCTAGGACTTGGTTACAGTTGGAGAGCTTTAATGGGGGCAGAACTTATTGCAGCATCTTCAGGTATAGGATACATGATAATGGATGCAGAGCAACTGTCCAGACCAGATATTATTATAGTAGGAATTTTTTCTATAGGAATTTTAGGCTATGCTGTTGACTATATCTGCTTAAAGCTTACAAATAAACTTGTAATTTATCATGGAAAAGAGGTTGAGTATGGAGGCACTGATAATAAGGAATCTATCCAAGAATTTTAATATAAAAGGAAGGGAAGTAAAGGCCCTTAACAATGTAAATCTATCTATAAAAGAGGGAAGTTTCACATCAATAGTTGGTAAAAGTGGCTGCGGAAAGACAACCCTCCTTAAAATAATATGTGGATTAGAGCAGCAAACAGAGGGGGAAATTAATTTTGGACAAACAATAAGGGAACTAGATAGAGCTAAAAGAGTAGGTATTGTTTTTCAGGAACCTAGACTTATGCCTTGGCTAACTGTAGAACAAAACATGGCCTTTCCTCTTACTAAAAATAGAGATAAAGAAGAAGTTTATTATATAGTTCATAAATACTTAGATATGTTGGGATTGGAAAGTTTCAAGGATGCTTACCCAGCTCAAATTTCAGGAGGCATGGCACAGAGGGTAGCCTTGGGAAGAACTCTTTGTTATGATCCTGAAGTAATTTTAATGGATGAACCATTAGGAGCTTTAGATGCCTTTAATAGGAGAAAACTACAAAATGAATTTATAAATATATTCAGAGAAAATAATAAAACTATAATTTTTGTAACACATGATGTAGAAGAAGCCATTTATTTGGGGCAGAAGGTAGTGGTGTTAGACAAAGGGAGTATCTTAAGTGAAATTCCTGTGTCTTTGGGCTATTATAGAGATGCTGCTTCTTTGGAGTTTATAAGACTAAGGGAACAAATAATGGATCAGCTTTTAAGTACATAGCCACAGGTTTGTAGAAAGTTATTATACAGTTTGTTAAGTAATTTATTTTAAATAAAATTGAGAATAGGGAATAAAGAATTAAGATTACAGTTTTTCTATAGTTTTAAGTTTCTGATTCTCCATTCCAAGCTAGAAGAAATTGGGGGGTAAAATGATGAAAGAATTTTTAGCAGAAGAGTTCATTATAGATTCTGAAATAAGAGAATCTATAGAAGAAGGAAAAGAAAAAGTCAAGGATAAAGAATATGTAGTAGGACTTATAGAAAAGGCGAAGGCATGTAAAGGTCTTACACATAGAGAAGCAGCAGTATTACTAAATATTGAAGATAAAGAAATATTAGAGGAAATGTTTAGAGCTGCGAGAAAGGTAAAGGAGACTATCTATGGAAATAGAATAGTTTTATTTGCACCACTTTATGTAAGCGACTATTGTGTTAATGGCTGTAAATATTGTGGATATAAGTGCACTAATAAGGATTTCCCAAGAAGAAAATTGACTATGGATGAGATAAAGCAAGAGGTAGAGTATATAGAGGCATTAGGACATAAGAGAATAGTGTTAGAGGCAGGGGAAGATCCTGTTAACTGTTCTCTAGATTATATAATCGATTGTATTAAAACTATTTACTCTATGAAATTTAAAAATGGCAGTATAAGACGTATAAATATTAATATTGCAGCTACTACTGTAGAGGACTATAAGAGGTTAAAAGATGCAGAAATAGGAACATATACGCTTTTCCAAGAAACCTATAATAAAGAAACTTATGAAAAGTTACACCCAGTAGGACCAAAACATAACTACAATTGGCATACTACTGCTATGCACAGAGCAAGGGCTGCCGGAATTGATGATGTAGGAATTGGCGTGCTATACGGTCTATACGATCATCAGTATGATACAGTAGCAATGCTTATGCATGCCGAACACTTGGAAAAAGCAACAGGAGTTGGCCCTCATACTATATCTATGCCAAGATTAAGAGCTGCAGATGGAGTAGATTTTAAAGAATTTCCTCACCTAATCACTGATGAGCAGTTTATAAAAATAGTAGCAGTTTTAAGATTAGCAGTCCCTTATACTGGAATGATTCTTTCAACTAGAGAGGAAGCAAATTTTAGAGACAAGGTTATATCTGTAGGTATATCACAGATAAGTGCTGGCTCCTGCGTGGGAGTAGGAAGTTATGCAGAAAGCAACGCGCTAAAACATTCAGATGAAAAACCTCAATTTGAAGTAGCGGACCACCGTACGCCGGCTGAAATTCTTAAAAATCTTTGCAAATCTGGTTATGTTCCAAGCTACTGTACAGCTTGTTATAGAGCAGGAAGAACTGGTGACAGATTTATGGAGTTTGCAAAGAGCGGCACTATTCACAATTTCTGTTTGCCTAATGCATTATTGACCTTTAAAGAATATTTAATAGACTACGCAGATGAAGAATTACTTGCTGTTGGAGCAGAAACTATAGAGAAGAATTTAATGGATATTCCAGATGAAAGAGTTAGAAAAGAAACTATAGAAAAGCTTGCAAGGATAGAAAAGGGAGAACGAGATTTAAGATTTTAGAAGGGAAGAGCAACAGTGAAGATTTTAAAAAAGTTAGGAATAATTTTTAGTTGTATTTTGATAACTACTACAACTTTTACAGGTTGTAATAAGTCCCAAGGTACAGCTAGTACATCAAATAATAAAGAGACCTCAGATAAAGTGAGCAATGTAAATATTTCTTATGTAAAGGCACCATTAAATGTACCTTCTATTATTGAAAAAAAGAAAAATATGTTTGAAGAAGAATTTTCTAGGAAGGATATTAAGGTTACTTATCATGAAATTACAGAAGGCTCTAAGATGACAGAGGCTGTTGCAGCTGGTTCATTAGATTTTTGTAATGCAATAGGGGCGACTTCTGTTATCTTAGCTGCTGCTAATGGGGTAAATATTAAAATTATAGGTATGTATAGCAGAGCGCCAAAGGCATTTACTATAATGGTTAAGGATCCTTCAATAAAAACATTATCAGATTTAAAAGGTAAGAAGGTTGTTGGGCCAAAGGGTACAATACTTCATCAGCTGCTGCTAGGAGCACTTAATAAGGAAAGCCTTAAGGTGGAAGATGTGCAGTTTATAAATATGGGAATACCCCAAGGAGTTTCTGCTATGATGTCAGGTAGTGCAGATGCAGCGCTAGTAGCAGGACCAGCAGTACCTCAAGCTATAGAAAAGGGTGCACGAGTTATAACTACAGGAGAGGGTATACTAGATGCAACTATTGTAATAGCAGCCAGAGGAGAATTATTAGAAAAACATCCTGAAATAGCAAAAACA
The DNA here is from genome assembly GCF_033659955.1 of Clostridium tanneri. Lineage (NCBI taxonomy): Bacteria > Bacillati > Bacillota > Clostridia > Eubacteriales > Clostridiaceae > Clostridium > Clostridium tanneri. Next base: position 137,372 of record NZ_JARUJP010000006.1, on the reverse strand, counting down.
TATATGAGTGTCCATAATAAGAGTTTGGAATTTATGAAAAGTAATCAACAGGAAACCTATAAGTTAGCATCTGAAGAAACAGGTCTTTCCGTAGATAAGGTTATAGATATGTATAGCTGGTATGATTTTAACCCTAGTATTACAGCTAAGGATATTGAAGAATTAGAAAAAACTCAGCAATTTTTAAAGGAAAATGGAATGCTTACTAAAAATGTAGATATTAAAAGTCTAATAAAGGATATTTCAAAATAAGTGTTTTAATAAAAATAGACTATAGGTAGAAGACTACTTATAGTTTATTTTTTCATCATTTTAGGTTTAAATCTATTAAGGGCGAAGATTTCAAGTTATGCTAAAGAAGCAGAAGTAGCATTATACAAATGCAGTTATATAGGTTTGATAAAGATCAAAGTTATAAGTTTTTTATGGCTTTGATCTTTTACTATTTCAGGCTAGGTTTTTTACTAATAATTATAATTCCATCCTGGAGTTAGAGGGTGTATATCTACCACTGTTTTGAACCAAGATTTCTCGAATTCTATCTTTAATATATGGATTTTCGTATATAATCTCTAAATTATATCTACACTTTTTAACTATAGACATAAAGGTTAATCTTTTATTTGATTTTATTAAATTGTTAGTTGCTCTATCTATTTTTTGATTTATTACCTGTAGTTCTTTATAATATACCATTCTTGTTAGTATATAATTCCTTAACTCAGGATATTTTCTTACTACAAACCGTGTTACACCAGATTTTTCTGCAACCACAGCAAAGACTAATCTTTCCTTTTTAGAAATCATGTATTGTATAACAGTATCAACATCGCTTTTATACTCATCTAAATCTTTATAATAGGTTTCTGCCGCAATTAAACAGTTTTCCATGTTTGTTAACCCCTTTCGACAACATTTATACTATAATCATATAGCATAACTTGAAATTTGTAAATATATCCCTACTTAATTGACATAATGAAAGGAAAAGATAATATTTTGTTATAATAACCAGTATGTTCATAACCTTTTCTTATAAATATTGAAATATATAGAAGCAGTTGTTATACTTGGAATTACTATCGCGGGAATTAAGGAGGAATTTACTATGGCAAAGAACCCAAGAGAAATACTTAATGATTTTATGTCAGGTATGAATGAAGTAGCAAAAACTAATGGAGAACAAGTAAGTGCTTTTATGAATCTTGCAGGAGTTACTGGAGCATCAGGTGTAGTTGATGTGAAGACAAAAGAGCTTATAAGTATAGGAATTGCTGCATATAATAGATGTGAATACTGTATAGTTGTTCATACTTATAATGCTCTAAAAGCTGGTGCAACAAGAGAAGAAATAATGGAAGCAGCTATGGTAGCTGTAGGTTTCGGTGGAGGTCCATCTATGGCGTACAGCGTAACTTTATTAAAGGATTCAATAGATGAGTTTGAAAAGGATTTTAAATAGACAAGTATGCAAAGCAAAGCTATGTGTTAAAGGCACATAGCTTATTTTTATATGGATGATATTTTAAAAGCTATATTTTAAAGATAAGCAATATAAAGCTAAGTTTGCTCCAAGTTATGACAGTAAGTTAGTAATGGCAGAAAACTTTAATTAGGTTATAATATAATTATAGAAAAGCTAAGGAGGAGTATAGAATGAGTGACTTGAAAAAAATAGACATTAGAAATGTAGTTCGTGACAGCTATAAAAAGATAGCTGTAGCTAATGTAAAAAAATCTGGATGCTGTGGCGATAGTCTTTCTTTAAAGAATTCTTCAGTGGAAATATCTCGCAAGATAGGATATTCTAACGAGGAAATAGAGATGGCTCCAGAAGGTGCAAATATGGGGCTTGGCTGTGGAAATCCTCAGTTACTAGCTGATATAAAAGAAGGGGAAACAGTTATAGATCTAGGAAGTGGAGGCGGCTTTGATTGCTTTTTAGCCTCAAAAAAGGTTGGAATTAATGGGTACATAATTGGTGTAGATATGACTCCAGAAATGATAACTAAGGCAAGAATTTTAGCTAGAAAAAATAGATACAAAAATGTAGACTTTAGATTGGGAGAAATTGAAAATCTTCCTGTAGCAGATAATACAGCAGATGTAATTATATCTAATTGTGTCATAAATTTATCTCCTAATAAACAAAGAGTGTATAATGAAGCCTATCGTGTATTAAAGAAAAGAGGAAGAATTGCTATTTCTGATATAGTACTTATGAAAGAACTTACAGAAGAAATGAAGCAGGATGAAAAGCTTTACTGCGGCTGAGTTACCGGTGCATCTTCAGTTGAAGAGTTAAAGGCGTTCTTGGAAAAGGCAGGATTCAGTGATATAAGTATAGAAACTAGTGAAGTATCAAAGGAATATGCGGAAAAGTGGGGACATAATCTTAAAGTTGGAGAATATATCATGTCTGCATCTATTAAGGCATCAAAGATTTAAGAATAGGGAACAGGTCAAATTAGGAGGGAATAGCTATTAGTTATTCTCTTTTTTTTATTAAATAATTTCAAATTATTTAATTTATATCATTGCAAATAATTTGGTTTTATAAAATTATCTAGATAAAACTAAAAATTCACATATATATTGTTATAATTGTTAGAAAATTTATAACAATAATACAGATAAGATGATATAATGTATTTAAACAATATTTTGGAAACGATTTTACTAGTGGTTATTTTAATTGTATAATTTTTATTGCTATAAGTTTTAGTAAAATTTTATAAACATATGTAATTACAAAGGTAGGGGTAAGGAGTGAAAGTTAATGTTTCTTATGATTGACAATTATGATTCTTTTGTGTACAACCTTGTGAGATACTTAGAAGAACTAAAAGAAGATGTTAAGATAGTGAGAAATGATGAAGTAACCCTAGAAGATATAGGGAGAATGAATCCAGAGGGAATTATAATTTCACCAGGACCTAAGTCGCCAGAACAATCAGGAATTTGCGTAGATGTGATTAAGGAGTTTAGCGGTAAAATTCCTATACTAGGAATATGTCTTGGACATCAAAGCATAGGTTATGCCTTTGGAGCAAAAATAGTCAAGGGAAAGGAACCTGTACATGGAAAAATTTTCGATGTTTACCATAGCAATAAAGGAGTATTTAATGGACTAAAAAATCCTGTAAAGGTAACTAGATATCACTCCTTAATAGTAGATAAGAAAACTCTTCCAAGTTGTCTTGTAGTAACCGGAGAAACTTCCGATGGAGTTATAATGGCATTTAGACATAATAGGTACTTAGTTGAAGGAGTACAATTTCACCCAGAAGCAGAACTCACCGAATTTGGTCATGAAATGTTGAGGAACTTTTTAGAAGAGGCTAAGGAATTCAATAGTATGAAAGTGGAATTATAAATATTACAAAAGAGTGAAAAAATTGGGAGGAAATGCATGAAGGCTTTAATTGAAGAAATAAAAACTGAATTAGATGGCTTTGATATTTACTCTTTATTTAAAGAGGATAAAACAGTTACTCTTTTAGATAGTGGAATGGATTATGAAGGATTGGGGAGATATTCCTTTATAGGATTAAATCCTTTTTCTATATTTAAATATAAGAATAAGATTTGTACTATAGATAATGAAAGAATTGAAGGAGAACCTTTTGAGGAGCTTAAAAAGCTAATTAGCAAGTATAAGGTAGATAATGATACAGGACTTCCTTATATAGCTGGAGCTATGGGTTACTTTTCTTATGATTTAGGAAGGAGCATTGAAAGGATTCCTAGTATGTCAAAAGAGGAAATAAAAATACCGGACTGTTATTTTTATTTCTATGATAACGTCGTTATAGTAGATAATTTACAAAAGAAAACCTATATCACTGCAGTAGGGATACTAAAAGAAAAAAATGAAAGTATAAATGATATAAAAGGTAGAATTTTGGCAGGAAAAAGGGTTAAGTATGTAGACTTACAGGAAAGGACTACTAAGTTTTATTCTAATTTTGAGGAAGATGAATATATAGATACTGTAGAGAAGGTTAGACAATATATAAGAAACGGAGATATTTATATAACAAATTTAACTCAAAGATTTTCCTGTGAAACTAGAAGATCTCCATATGAAGTTTATAGAGATTTAAGACACATAAATCCTGCTCCTTTTGCTGCTTTTATAAATGTTGAAGATTTTAGCATAGTATCTTCATCACCGGAAAGATTTTTAGAGGTCAGAAATAATATGGTTGAAACAAGACCAATAAAGGGAACAAGACCTAGAGGCAAAAATAATGAGGAGGATTTAAAAAATAAAGTTGAACTAATGAATAGTGAAAAGGATAAGGCAGAACTCTTAATGATTGTGGATTTAGAGAGAAATGATTTAAGTAAAGTATGTAAACCTAATTCTGTAAAGGTTACAGAACTGTTTAAATTGGAGCAGTATAGTACAGTCTTTCACTTAGTATCAACGGTAGTGGGAGAGCTTAAAGATAAGTATACTGCTTTAGATTGCATAAAAGCATGTTTTCCCGGAGGTTCCATAACTGGTGCACCAAAGATTAGGTCAATGGAGATTATTGAGGAATTAGAAGAAACAAGAAGAAATATATATACAGGAGCTATAGGTTACTTAGGTTTTGACGGAAATGCAGATTTAAATATAGTTATAAGAACTATTTTGATGAAGGATGGAAAAGCTTATTTTGGAGTAGGTGGAGGAATTACATGGGAGTCAATAAAGGAAGCTGAATATGAAGAAACTATAGATAAGGCAAAAGCTCTCATGAGAGTACTATAATATTCTCTTGGTTATTTAAATAAATCTATTAATTTTTAATTTTTAAGAAGATATAAACTATTAACAAATTAAAATAAAATTTATTGATTAAAGGAGAGCGAGAAAAATGAGAGAGATGGATGAGATTTTAAAATATATCAGTGGAAGGATTAATATACTTGAGAATGAAAAAGAGGAACTATTTGAATTCTTAAAAAATGTTGGAGAAGTAAGTTCTATGGATGAAAAACAAAACTTAGTAGAGAAAAAAATAGAATTTTATGCAAAAATGGGAGCTTTATCTGAATTAGAAGAACTAAAGGAAAAATTAGCATAACTCTAAGGGGAATAGAAATGATTGTTTTAAACGGAGAGATGGTAAGGGAGAACAAAGTAAATATTGATACTGGGCTTTATTTCGGAAGAGGACTTTTTGAGACTATGCTAGTGACAGAAAAACCTATTTTTCTTAAAGAGCATCTAGATAGGATAAATAAGGGTCTTAAAATTATAGGAATAGATAAAAAAGTAAGTCCAGAACAAGTTCTAGATGCTGTGGAAAAGCTAAATTGCAGAAACTCTGTATTAAAGCTAGTTGTTACAGAAAAGAACACAATTTATAGTACAAGAAAAAATAATTACAGTGAAGAACAATATAAAAAAGGATTTAACGTCAACATAAGTTCTATAAAAAGAAATCCTTTTTCAAGGCTTACCTATTTAAAGTCTTTAAATTACTTAGAAAATATTTTAGAACATGAAAATTGTATTAAAGAAGGATATAACGAGGTATTATTTTTTAATACTAATGGAAAACTAGCAGAAGGAAGTATATCTAATGTTTTTTTTATAAAAAATAAAAAAATTTATACACCCTCTGTAGACTGTGGGTTACTTAATGGTACTATAAGAAATTTCATAGTAAGTAATTATGATGTAACAGAAGGTCAATTTACTAAAGAGGATTTAGAGGAAGCAGATGAGGTTTTTTTAACTAATAGCCTTATGGGAGTAATGAGTGTTACAAAAGTTTGTGGAAAGATTATGAGAAATAGTGGTATTATAGAAGTAATAAGAAGAAATTATGAACAAGCTGTAGGCATTATGGATTGCATAGAAACAAAAAAATAAGTAAAATAGTGCATTCCTACTATGATATTAAAGCTTATAAGAACAACAAAAAGGGGGGAGTTCTGGTAGTTAGCTTAATTATTTGCTACAGAAAAAACCAGAAGAGAGATGACAAAAATAATGAAAATTGGAAAGAAAGACTTTCAAATCGGCAAAAAAACTTATGTCATGGGTATACTTAATGTCACTCCAGACTCATTTTCTGACGGAGGAAAATTTAATAACTTTGATTTAGCAATAAGACATGCAAAGGAAATGATAGAAGAAGGAGCAGATATTATTGACGTAGGCGGAGAATCTACAAGACCTGGACATACACAAGTCTCTACAGAAGAAGAAATAAGTAGAATTGTTCCCATAATAAAAGCTTTGGTAAAAGAGATTGATGTACCTATTTCTATTGACACCTACAAAGGGGCAGTAGCAGAAGAAGCAATAAAGGCAGGAGCTTCATTAATAAATGATATATGGGGATTTAAAAAGGACTCATATATAGCAGAAGTAGCAGCAAAATATGATGTTCCTTGCTGTCTAATGCATAACCGAGATAATACCGATTATAATAACCTTATGGAAGATGTATTAAATGATTTAAGAGAAAGTATAGATATTGCTTTAAAAGCAGGCGTTAAGCCAGAAAATATTATGACAGATCCAGGAATAGGTTTTGGTAAAACACATGAACAAAACCTAGAGGTTATGAATCATTTAGAGGAACTTTCTACATTAGGATATCCTGTGCTGCTAGGAACATCCAGAAAGAGAATCATTGGCAACACTCTAGACCTTCCAGTAGATCAGAGAGTTGAAGGAACTGTTGCTACCACCGTTATAGGAATTATAAAAAGTTGTGATTTTGTAAGAGTTCATGATGTAAAAGAAAATTATAGAGCAGCTGTTATGACAGATGCTATAGTAAGAAGATAAAGAAGAATGCTTTTGGAATTGTGTCCAAAAGCTTTTTTTACGCCATAATTTACAATGAAATTAGATATAATGTGTCAATACTGATAACACCTGGAGATTTTTCATTTAATTTAATAGAGTAATAACTTGAAAATTACATATAATTTAAGTACAACAAAGGATAAACAAAATTAATAAAAAGAAATTAAAAGGAGGAATTAACTTATGGCAAATAGAGGAAATAGAGTATTAGTACCACAGGCAAAGGCAGGATTAGATCAATTTAAGATGGAATCTGCTAGAGAGGTAGGAGTAAACTTAAAAGAAGGATATAATGGAGATCTTACAGCAAGAGAAGCTGGATCAATAGGTGGAAACATGGTTAAAAAAATGGTTGAAGCTTATGAGCAAGGTTTAAAATAACATATGATTAAGCAGGAAAAAGTCAGATAGGTCATCTACTATCTGACTTTTTCTAATGATAAAATTTAATAGAATTATATAGGTACGTAATATTTACGAGGTGTTTTTATCATTCTTTTCGATATATATATTTAAAGCTTTAATGGCTAGGTTTGAGAGCTGTATAAATTGTATCAAGCTGTATATTAGCAAACCTACTGTTGAAAGGCAGAGTATTAGTCCTAATATTCCTACCGTAGTAACCAATGCTATGTTCAAAGGAACACCACCTCCTAGAATAAATATATTCGCTAAATAATAAAAAATTCTCATTAGCAGATAATTTAGACTAATTCTAGTAACAGTTTTTAAGGAATTTAATATTATATTAGTGTAAAGACTAAGGAGGTGAACGTGATGATGGATTTAACAGGAATAGGTGGATGCCAAGGACATCAAGGCCATAATACTCAAGGACCTTGTGAGCAAAGAGGAACTTTAATTTGTATTGAAATACCACCAGGAACAATAATTAGACTAGCAAATCTTTTAGAAATATCCTCACCTAGAGGCATAAGTTTGGTAATTAGAATTCCACTGTTAGGAGGTAATTCCAGCAGTGCTGCACTAGATTCTATTGTAAATTCCTTAAAACAAGCAGGCGGAACTATAGAATTTGTTAAGGGATGCTAGCTAGGATAATGATATAAGGTAGTTTATTATACTCCCCGTAGGATAATCCTGCGGGGCTTTTAGATTTAACAATTATATGGTAAGAAGATAATAATTTAATTAACGACTTTATTGAATTAAAAGTTAAAAAGAGTCAATAATTATAAAAAAGAAATTTTAATAGATAATACCTTTATTAAGAGTAGTGTTAAAATATTATGGAAGATGGAGTATGTTTTACTACAGGGACTACAGTGGCAATACAGTACTAATTTTCCAAAATAGTTATAGTGAGCACCTAGGTATCTCTAGGTGCTTATTAAATTCGTAGAAACTTGCTGTTGCCATAAAATACTTCATTAATAGCAATTATAATAACATATAATATTAGTGAAACAACAATTTACAATAAAGTACTTATTGGAGGTGACGCACTGTGGAAAGTAAGGACAAGGAAGAAAGGATGCTTGGAAGAAGTATAAAGGAAAATTTAGATCTTATGATGTCTTATGGTTCTGAGAATCTAGGCTTATATAGAGTAAAAAAGGATAATGCATCTAAAAATAGACTTGAGGAAGATATCAAAAACTAAGGTATAAGTAGGGTTTTATGCATAAAGTTCTATCCTTCTGAATATGTAAAAGTAGGAGGGATTTAATATGGTAAATACTGTAGTATGTAAAAAAGAAGGTTGCGTAGGAAATAGGTTTAAAATAAGTGTACAAAGGCTTAAAGTTGTTCTAATATGTACAGAATGTAGAACCTGTGAAAAATATGATAGAGAGATGAATCAAAATGTTCCAACCATTTGCAGGCAATGCGGAGGCGAAATTTTTAAAGTATGCAAAGATGTTGAGAAGAATGAAATATATTTTCAATGTGCAGAATGTGATAGAAAGTTTACATTTAGTTCCATGTTATAAATGTCTATGTTTAAAATGTTACTCAGTAAAAAAGAGCTTTTACTAAAATAATTAAAGGCTCTTTTTTGTTATTTTTATTTAAGCTATATAAATTATGTTGTATCATTATAATTAAAGAAACAAATTGGTTGGTGATTTTATTGACAGGAAAAATTAAATCTTTTTTATACGAGAACAAAAAGCGATATGTGAAAGGAGCTATAGCTCTTCTCCTTATAAATGTACTCCAAGTAACTATACCTAAAATTACAGGAAAACTCATAGACAGTGTTCAAATTGGCAGTATTGGCACAGGAGGAGTTGTCATGTACTCATCGCTAGTAGTAGCTGTTGCAGCGGCTATCTTTGGATTAAACTATCTAACAAGGCTTCAAATTATGGGTGCATCATTGCTATTTCAATATCAAACGAGAAATCATATCTTTAATCATTTGGAAAAGCTTTCTACTAGGTTTTTTAATAAAAATACTACAGGAGATATTATGGCTCTTTCTGTAAATGATGTCTCCGCGGTAAGAATGGCATTAGGAAGAGGAGTCAACTTAATAATAGATACATTATTTTTACTAATTTTAAGTCTTGTTACTATGGGGAACACCATAAGCATTAAGCTCACATTAATAGCCTTTTTACCATTTCCTTTATTAATATTAATAGCAGGTAATTTTGGTATAATTATAAACAAGAGATTTAAGATGGTCCAGGAATCCTTTGGTAATCTTACTACTAAGGTTCAGGAAAATATTTCAGGGATAAGAGTAATAAAGGCCTTTGTGCAGGAGAAGGAGGAAATAGAAAATTTCAAAAAGGTGAATAGAGCAAACTATGAAATTAACATGAAATTAGTTAAAACCTGGGGAGCTTTTTATCCTTTAACTGAATTCCTGACATCAGCTTCATATTTAATTGTATTGGTGTACGGCTCCACTTTGGTGCTAAAAGGCGAAATAACCTTAGGAGATTTCATTGCATTAAATAGTTATATAGGTGTTTTAGTTAGGCCTATTAGGTTTATAGGTTCTATAGTCAATGTAATTCAAAAGGGAAGGGCTTCTATGGAAAGAATTGAAAAGCTTTTTGGCGAAAAGTCTGAAGTCTTTGACAGCATTAAAGAGAATGCAGTGAATTATAAAATTAAAAGAGAAGACTTTAAGTTAGAAGGAACAGTTGATTTTAAAAATCTTACTTTTCGATATAGTAATGAACAGAAGCCTGTTCTTAAAGATATAAATTTATCTCTAAAGAAGGGTAAGATAACGGCGGTAGTGGGGAAGGTTGGTAGTGGCAAATCTACCTTGGCGAACCTAGTATTAAGACTTTATAATCCTCTGGAAAAAGGACAGCTTTTAATTGATGGTACAGATATTACAGAAATTCCCCTAAAGACTCTGAGAAGCTCTATAGGATATGTACCACAAGATAATTTCCTTTTTTCTCAATCCATTAAAGATAACATTGCTTTTTCAGAAAAGGAATATAGTATGGAAGAGATAAAAGAGGCAGCAAAGATAAGTCAGATATACCAAAGCATTCTGGATTTTCCAGATGGATTCAATACGGTGCTAGGCGAGAGGGGAGTAAATATATCTGGAGGACAAAAACAGAGAATTTCTATTGCTAGAGCAATAATAGGAAATCCATCTATACTTATTCTGGATGATTGTCTATCTGCAGTGGATACAAGTACGGAGAGTAAAATATTAAAAGAACTTAAAGATATTATGAAAAACTGCAGCTGTCTAATAATTTCTCATAGAATTTCAACTATAAAATATGCAGATGAAATAGTCCTGTTAGATGAAGGTTCTATTGCAGAAAGAGGAACCCACAATGACCTTATAGAATTAGGCGGACTATATTACGAGATGTACAAAAAACAGATTTTAGAGGAAAGTAATTAACATACCTAAGGGGGCAGGGTGATAGCATGAGAAAAAATTCTAGAAGATTAGAATATAACACAGCTGATAGTGAAAAAGTTGTTAAAAAAAATAATTCTAAAATGACCAAAAGACTTATGAAGTATATATTGCCCCACTGGAAGGGATTTTTATTATCATTGATACTAATTCTTATAGTATCTGCTGCAAGTCTTGCTAGACCTTACATAATAAAAGTTGCTATAGATAGCTATATAAAGAGAGGTTTGGATAAGTCTATACCTGTGAATAGTGCCATTAATAGTATAAAGATTTTAGCCTTTGTTTATTTCTCACTAATGCTTTTGGAGTTTATTCTAAGTTATTTTCAAGCTTATATTCTACAAAGCACAGGGAAAAAAATTATAATGAGGTTAAGAGAGGATATATTTAATCATCTGCAAAAGCTCCCTGTGGCTTATTTTGATAAAAACCCTGTAGGAAAGATTGTAACTAGAGTTACAAATGATACAGATTCCCTAAATGATATGTTTACAGATGTGGGAATTGGTTTTCTTCAGAATGTATTTATAATGTCAGGGATAATTGTTGTTATGATAAACTTGAACTCTACACTTACAGTGATATGTCTTTTAGTAACTCCGCTAATGTTTTTAGCTACCCTTTCCTTCAAAAAAAGAGCGAAGTCAGTCTTTAGAGAAATAAGAGCTAAGCTTGCTCTTATTAACAGCTTCATATCGGAAAATGTACCAGGTATGAAAATAATTCAGATATTTAATATGGAGAATAAAAAATATGAAGAGTTCAACAATATTAATAAGGATTTTTACGATTCCAGTTTGAAACAAATTGTACTTTTTGGTGTATTTAGACCCTTTATGGACGTAGTTAAAACCCTATCCCTTGCTCTAATTTTACTTTATGGAGGTACAGCTCTAGTTAAGGGCACAATAGAAGTTGGAACTCTTTATGCCTTTATAAATTACATAAATAGATTGTTTCAGCCAATTATAGAGCTTACAGACCAGTATAATACTTATCAAAGTTCCATGATTTCTGCAGAAAAAATTTTCGATTTATTAGATGAAGAAACAGAAAAACAACCACAGAAAGAAGAAAAATTGAGTAAAGTTAAAGGAGAAATTCAGTTTAGAAATGTATGGTTTGCTTATGAAGGTACAAACTGGGTGCTTAAAGATATTTCCTTTAATATTGGAAAGGGGCAATCTGCAGCTTTTGTTGGAACTACTGGAGCCGGTAAGACCAGTATAATAAATTTAATCTGTGGATTTTATCAGCATCAAAGGGGAGAAATATTAATTGATGGCATAAGTATAAAAAATATAAAAAAGGAAGATTTAAGGAAAAACATAGGATTGATTCTTCAGGATGTATTTTTATTTGCGGGAGATATAGAAACAAATATAAGATTATATAGTGAAGATATCTCTCTAGATGATGTGAAAAAGGCGGCAGAGTATGTAAATGCAGGTTATTTTATAGAAAATCTTTCCGAGGGCTATAAGCATCAGGTTAAAGAAAAAGGAGTTGAATTTTCTATGGGACAAAGACAGCTTTTATCCTTTGCAAGGGCTTTAGTACATAATCCGGCTATATTGGTTATGGATGAGGCTACCTCAAATATTGATACAGAAACGGAAGCAACTATACATCAAGTAGTGGAAAAGTTGATGAATGGCAGGACTAGTATTAGAATTGCTCATAGACTGTCTACCGTAAGAAATGTAGATAAAATTATAGTACTAGATAAAGGCCAGATTGTGGAAATAGGTTCTCATCAGGAGCTAATGCAGAGAGAAGGATTTTATAGTAATTTATATAAGCTTCAGTATAAGGGTATTATTTAGAACTGAAAAATATAGTTTTATAGATAGTTACTATGAAAATTCCTAGACTTAGAATTGGAAAAAGAAACGGTTTGCAAAAAGAACACTATAGTTATAAAATATAATCGAATAAATAAATAGGAGTTGATAAATTTGAATAACATCCTAAATATAATAAAAGATACAGTATTAACTTATGAGCAAAAGGTATTATCTCTTGCACGTGAAGCAGAAGCATCATTACAGGTTTTAAATATAAGCGAGGATGTGCAAAAGCTAAGGGAAGAGGGAATAATTTGTGATTTAAATGAGGGAAATGCACCTTATAGACCAAGATATATAGTGCCAGATTATGAAAAGTTTATGAAGCAGGGCAGTGAGTTTTTAGGATTAAAGCCTGCTGAAGATATTTGGGAGGCAGTTAATAACCTTTTAATTTTATACAAGCATGTCCCTTCTATAACATCAATGCCTGTATATATAGGAAACATTGATGAGTTATTAGAGCCTTTTGTAGAAGATGAAAAAGAGGCTTACAAGGCAATAAAATTGTTTTTAACTCATATAGATAGAACTATTACAGATTCCTTCTGCCATGCTAATATTGGGCATAAGGAAAGTAAAGCAGGAAAGATAATATTAGAGGTGCAAAGGGAACTTCAAACTGCCATACCTAATATTACACTAAAATACAGCAAAGAAACACCAAGGGATTTCGCAATAGAAGCTGTAAAGACAGCTTTAGTTACAGCTAAGCCAAGCTTTGCAAATCATGAGATGTTTTCTGAAGAATTTAAACCATATAACTACTCAATAGCTAGTTGTTACAATGGACTTTATATTGGAGGAGGAAGTTATACTTTAGTTAGGTTAAACTTAGCTGCTTTAGCTAAAAAGGCATCTAGTGTAGAGGTTTTCTTAAATGAAATTTTGCCAGATACTATGAAAAAGATGGCAGATTATATGGATGAAAGAATAAGATTTATAGTAGATGAAAGTGGTTTCTTCCAGTCTAATTTCCTAGCAAAAGAAGAACTAATTTACAAGGATAGGTTTACTGCTATGTTTGGTATGTTTGGATTGGCAGAATGCGTAAATAGTCTCTTAGGTGCCGTAGAGCAAGAGGATAGATTTGGTCATAGTGAGAAGGCCAATTCTTTAGGTCTTCAAATTATAGATAAAATGTACCAAGTTGTTAATAGTAGAAATAATAAGTACTGCGAAATAACAAAAGGGCATTTTCTTCTTCATGCACAGGTAGGTATTGAAACGGATAACGGAACAAGCCCAGGATGTAGAATACCTATAGGAGAGGAACCTCAACTATATGCACATCTACTTCAAAGTGCTAAATTTCATAAGTACTTTCCTTCAGGTATTGGTGACATATTTCCATTTGAAGCTACAGCGAAGAACAATCCTGATGCAGTTCTAGATATAATAAAAGGTGCATTTAATGAGGGAATGAGATATTTCTCATTATATTCCTCTGACAGTGACGTGATAAGAATAACTGGATATCTTGTTAAGAAATCAGATATAGAAAAGCTAAATAGAGGAGAACAGGTGCTTCAGGATACAGTGGTTTTAGGTCTTGGTGCAGTTAAAAACTCTAGAATATTAGAGAGAAAAGTAAGAGAAACTCTATAGATCAAGGGGAATGAATTGTAGTTATTTTCAAGTTAGCTATGTAGAAAATATTGAAATAGAAAGGTAATAATAATGCTTAAAGGTATTGTAAATAAAATTATTCCATTTAGTTCAGTAGATGGACCAGGAAATAGAACAGCAATTTTTTTTCAAGGATGTAATTTTGACTGTCTATATTGCCACAATCCAGAAACTATAAAAAGATGTGTAAATTGTGGAACATGCCTATTTAGCTGCAACTTCGATGCTATATCCATGATAGGAAATACAGTAGTATGGAATGAAGATAAATGTAAACATTGTGATGGATGTGTAAGAGTATGTAAAAATAGCTGTGGGCCAAAACAAAAAAGAATGAGTGTAGGAGAAATACTGAAGGAGATAATAAAGGTTAAGCCTTTTATATCAGGAATAACAGTGTCAGGGGGAGAGTGTACTCTTCAGGCTGAATTTCTAGTAGATTTATTTGATAAGGTGAAAAAGCTTGGGCTTACAGTATTCGTTGATACAAATGGATCAACGGATTTTAGAAAAAATAAAGAGCTTACAGAGTCTATGGACAAGGTTATGCTAGATATAAAGTCCTTTGATAGTGAAGAACACAAGATGCTTACAGGAAAGGACAATAATATTGTATTAGAAAACGCTAAATATCTTGCTAGCATTGATAAGCTTTATGAAGTAAGAACAGTAGTAGTGCCTAATGTTTTGGATAATTATAATAACGTAAATGAAATCAGTAAACTGATAGCATCATTAAACCCTGAAATAAGATACAAGCTTATAAAGTATAGACCTCTAGGAGTTAGGTTGGATAAGATAAATTCAACTCAACCTACAGATGGAATGATGGAAGAACTTAAGCTTGCCGCTGAGAAAAACGGATGTAAGAATGTATTGGTAATATAATATATAAATTTTTAGATGCTGTATTAATATTTGTCATTATTGTCAAAAATATAAGTTAATGAAGTGAAACTTGAATCAGGTGGGTTTTCAAACCCACCTGATTCCTTAGTTGAACGAATCCAGGGACGCGGCCGCTCTAATACTCCCTCTTGGAGAAGAGGGAGTATTAGAGTGGGTAGTCATCGGATAAATAATAATTAACAAATTATAGTTTTAGAAAGGTAAGGTACAGTAATGATAAAGGCATTTAAAAAACTATTATATATTACTATGGTTTTTATAATTGTATTTCCTCTTTCAGCATGTTCTGCTAATCCGGATACAACTATAAAGGGGTTTTTTGATGCATTAAAAAAGTCTGATATAGAAACAGCTTCAAAATACTTAAATGGAAATACTTCTATAGACAAAGGTGGGCTAAAATTTACTAAACCAGAGCATGAAAAGTTAGCTAAACAAGTGTTTACAAAAACAACCTATCAGATACTATCTTCTACTAATCACGGTGACACAACTATAGTGAAAACTAAAGTTACTGCTCCTGATTTGAATAGTATAGGTGGAGAACTTGTAACAGAATTATTTCCAACCATATTTAATAATGCAGCAAAAGGAGAGGAAATTAGTCAGGAAAAAGTAAATAAATCTATTATTGACTATTATAGCAAAAGACTTAACGAAGGAAATATCCCTATGACAACTAGTGAGGTGGATATAAAATTAAGCAAAAGTAAGGATAAAAAAATGTGGCTTATAAATCCAGATGAAAGTCTTTCAAATGCTATGACAGGTAACTTGTTTAAGTCATTAGGCACATTAGAAAGTGGGAAGATGACTATAAATCCCAGGAATAATTCTGGAGTTTACAAAGTAGGGGAAGAAGCTAGAACAGGCAATGTAGCAGTAAAAGTAAATAAAGTACAAAAGTGCCTAGGTGATGATTATGTCAAACCTATGATTGGAGACGAATTCGTAATAGTTACAGTGAAGGAAAGAAATCTAAGTAAGGACAGCAATATAGATTACAATGAAGCCTACTACCAGATACAAAACTCTAAAGGTCAGATCAAGGGTTTAGCTACAAATGCTTTCGATAGAAGACTAGATTCAGGAAGATTAATACCAGGAGGAGAGGTTGATGGAACTTTAACATTTGAGGTTCCTAAAGATGATCCTCAATTAACCCTTATATATAACCAAGATTCAAAGCCAGCATTGAGATTTAAGCTAAATTAAATAATTAATCTATATGAGATTATGTGAAATTAAAGTAACATAGTGGTATTATATTTGCTGGCAGAGTATAATAAGGACAATGGGTAAACTGTTTCACGTAAGGGAGAGGATAATAATGCTTAGTTACGTAGTAGCAATGGACAAAAATAGTACTATAGGAAAAGATAATGCTCTGCCTTGGTACCTACCAAAAGATCTAGAAAAATTTAAAGAAATTACAACAAAAGGGACCAAAACTATGATAATGGGCAGAAAAACCTTTGAATCTCTTCCTAAAATATTGCCAGACAGGCATCACATTGTCATTACTAGAGATAAAAATTTTAGGATAAATGATAATAGAGTAACGGTCATTAACAGTATAGAAGAGTTAACTCCATTAATAGAAGATAATAGAGAATATTTTGTTATAGGTGGAGGAGAAATTTTTGCTTTATTACTTCCTTTTACCGAGAAAATGTATATAACTAAAATAGATAAAGAGTTTCAGGGGGATACTTATTTTCCTAAATATGAGGAAAATAAGTGGAAGATACTTATGGAAGAAGAGGGAATAGTTGATGAGGAGAATAGGTATAGCTATAGATTTTTGATATTGCAGCGGATTTGTAATATATCTTCTAATTGACCAGCATAGTTCCATTAAGGGCAACATGAGTGCTTCTAAAAAGGGTAGTATTTTTAACTATTAGTCATATTTAAGAGTTTTAGCAAAAGTAGTAGTTACTGAAATTTTAGTAACTACTACTTTTATTTTATATAAGGATAGCCTAAAGTTTTTTACATTAAGTTATTATGTCATATCCAGTATTTTTTATACATCTTTCAATTTCCATTTGATTTGCAGGTTCGTTATAATCTATTTCTATAGAACCTCTACTCAAATCTACTGCAACCATTTGAATGCCTTCTATTTTATCTAAGGCGTTTTTCACCTTAGTCTTGCTTTGAGAACCAGCTAATCCAGAAACATTGTAGTGAACTGTTTTCATAAAAAAGTCTCCTTTCAGAATGTTATTTTAGTAAAATTATAATCTTAAGCTAGTAATTCTTCATCTACCATAGTATTTGAAAAGGTAGCTAATTTAATTCCAATAAATTATTCGCTTAACTTAAAAATAGAGAAAACTATAATAAGCATAAGACAAATAAATTCTACACATAATTGTAAGGTATAAGCATAGATTATTTTAAAGCGGATTTCTTTAATAAGGGGGCAAAGGTATGCCGGAGAAATATTGGCCAGAAACAGTGATACTATGGGGTGCTGGAGCTACTAAATCTTTAGGTCTTTACGCCACTAAGGAGTTAATTCAATTAGTAATTAAAATTAATAATAATGATTTTTCCTTTTTAGAAAATAAAGATGAAAAATTAAAAAAGGCTTTTAAAAAATTAGTAACTGAAGATTTAATAAAGGATCCTAGGCTTTCAAAAATATATGATTTGAAAGCTTTAGAAACTATTTTAAAGACAAATACTAAATTAAATATGCATGAGCTTTTTACAATGCTTGATCAACTTATAGATAATGATATGGGTTTTAATGCTTTTTGTAATGGGAAGACTGAATTTTTAAGGGTTGATAGAATAAAAGCAGCGAAAAGATGCTTGATTTTACTTATAGAAGAACTGGAAAGAATAAGTGTGCAGAAGTCACCAGGGTATATGGATGAACTTAGTGTAAGTTCTTACTACGAATTTTCTAAAGTACTTACAGAGCTTATGAGAGAAGAGGCCTTATTCTTTGAGAAAAGAGGGTATAAACGGGATGCTAGGAGATTTTACCTTTACTCTTATGCTATTATATCCTTTAACTGGGACCCGATACTGTTATGGAATATATTTAATGCCCATAAGGAAGAAAATGATAATCCAGTTCATTTAACAGACGGACTAAAATTGAGGCTATTTGATGATTTTGGAAGTAAAATAACTTCAACAGAAATGGACAGTTCAGAATCAGAAATATGGTACACTGCAGATGAATCTCAGTGCAAAAGAGTTAATGATTATAAATACCCATCTAGGATAGTCAGAATAGGAAAGATACTTTTTCCTCACGGGGTATTTGGGTCAAGAATATGTCCAGAATGTGGTAAATATATAACTACCTTTGGCAACAGGTGGGACAGATTATCAACAGAAGTTTTTGGGCCATCTGTATGTGAAGAATTACAAATTAATTGGAAATACAAGACAAAAAAGGAGGCTAAGTACAAGAGAGGGGCCATAGAATGTCCTTATTGTGGTCAAGTAACCTACCCTTATGATATGCCTCTAATAATGCAGACTTTAGCAAAAAAAAGAAGTATACCTCCCTTAGAAGAAATAAAAACAGAGATGGGATTACTAATGAAAAATGCAAAGCACATAATTTTTGCTGGATATAGCTTACCACTAGACGATATTATGGTAAAAACCTTTTTCATGTCATCTATATCAGGAAACGATAGAAGTAAACTAAAATGTACAGTAGTAAATTTTGATGAAAATTATAGAGGCAATGAAGATTGGTTAAGAGGGGAAGAATTAAATAGATATGTAAAGGAAAGCGGTAATAGTCAGGTAGTAGAATGCATAGAAAATGTTTGCGATATATTTAATATACAAAATGTAAGAGTATCCTTAAAGGGCGTACCTGATGTATTTATGGAACATGGAAGGTGCAAGAAAGAGAAAGTAATAGACTTACTATATCCAAAGGAATACTTTAAGGAAGGATTTCCTTTGATAAGAAATTAATTTTTTTCTAGGATTAAGAAAATGTGGATATTGATTAAGGTTAGCTTTAGGTTAAAAATCCTTTTAATCTAAAGCTAATTAAAAAATAAATAATTTTTTCAAAAACTAAGAATATTATTACTTTGAAAGTAATATTGAAATTCCCTATAAAAGTGGTAAAATTAAAACGTCGGTATTCTTTAAGAAACTGAACAACATTTTATAAAGGAGGGAATTTCGAATTATATCCATTAAGGAATAATATCGAAGAAGAATTATGGAAAAAGGATTAAGAACAGGAGTAAAATTTAAAACAAGACAGCTTACTGTAATTGGTATGCTCTCAGCTATCTCCATTATATTAGGAGTGACTGGATTAGGGTTTATACCAATTCCACCAGTTAAAGCAACTATACTACATGTGCCTGTTATTATAGGTGCTATTTTAGAAGGACCGGTAGTAGGGGCAATGGTAGGATTAATTTTCGGTATCTTCAGTATGGTACAAGCCATTACAACACCGACACCAGTATCCTTTATCTTTATGAATCCATTGGTAGCGGTAGTACCAAGGGTGCTTATAGCTTTAACCGCTTACTATACTTATAGGATTGTGAGAACAAATGTTAAAAGTTTAAATATAGCAGTTGCAGCAGCAGTTGGTTCTCTTACAAATACCATAGGAGTTCTTGGAATGATATATGCTATTTATCTTGAACCTTACGCAAAGGTACTTCATTTAAGCGTTAGTGGTGCAAAGAAAGGAATAATAGCTGTTGGTGCAACTAACGGAATTCCAGAGGCAATTTTATCAGTAATAATTACTGCAGCAGTAATAACTGCAGTTTCAAAAATAAGACGAAGATAAATTAAAATTAAAGAAAGACATAGTTTAGGAGTAATTACTTCTAAACTATGTCTTTTTCTGTTTATAAAAAAGTAATTTTTAGTCTTTTTAGAGCATATTTATATATCAGTGAAAAATTAATTCTATTATATAGAATTGAATTCCGCAATGTAGAATATTAGGAGGGAAAAAGATGACCAAGTTTAAGGTGCCGATTCTGATCTTCAACAGTATGAAAAGAAGGTATTGAAGAAATTGTATTAGGCTATAAATACAATAATTCAAGGTGGGGGGTATTATAAATGAAGATAGCTATAATTGGTGCAGGAGCTATGGGCAGTTTATATGGTGGATATCTATCAAAGTCTGGTGAAGAAGTGTATCTGGTTGATATTTGGCAGGAGCATATAGATAAAATAAACGAAAATGGTCTTATTATAAAAGAAGAAGATAGAGAATTAATCACTTACCCTAAAGCAACTACAAATGCTTCTGAGATAGGCATTGTAGATTTAGTAATAGTTTTTGTTAAGTCTACCTTAACAAGGGAGGTCGTAGAGAATAATAGGGATCTTCTAGGCCCTAATACTTTAGTTATGAGTTTACAGAATGGATATGGCAATATTGAGCAGATAGAGAGATATGTTAAAAGGGATGACATAATAGCAGGAACAACATCCCATGGTGCTATCATGATAGGCCCAGGAAAAATCAGTCATGCAGGAAGAGGGGACACTTGTATAGGCTGGGTAGGTTGCAACAAAAGTAATAGCATAGATGCTATCAGTAAATTACTACATAAATCAGGATTTAATACTATAATCTCAAATAACGTGATGGAACTTGTATGGAAAAAGCTTATAGTTAACGCAGGGATAAATGCTCTTACAGCTATACTAGAAGTAAAGAACGGAGAACTTTTGAATGAAGAAGATACAAGAACAGTTATGACAATGGCTATTGAAGAGGCGGTAGATGTTGCAGAAGCTGCAGGTATAAAACTCAATAAAGCAGAAACTGTAGAAAAGGTTATGAAGGTTGCTATAGACACTGCAAATAATAAATCCTCTATGCTCCAAGATATTTTAAATAAGAGAAAAACAGAAATAGATACAATAAATGGTGCTATTGTACAGGAGGGTAAAAGATATTGGATTAAGACACCGGTAAATCAGGTGCTTTATAATCTTATAAAAGCGAAAGAAAATCAGTATTTTAAGCAGAATACAAGTGAATAGTTATAGTGATTTTGGTATTTCGATTAATAAGACATAGTTGATAGTCTCATGGTATAGCTTCATGAGACTATTTTAGATAGAAAATTTTTAAGGAGAATTAAACATAAAGTAATATTTAGGTGGTGATTATTATGAGGATTATATAACTAATTTAAATCCTCACTAATCTTATGGAGGGAGTAAGGTGAAAAATAGTAAAAACCAAAATATAGGATATGCACAGAGTTATAAGGAACAGCTTACAGCTAGAAGTTTAATAATTGGAGCTTTAGGTGCTTTCATAATCACTTTAAGTTCAATGTATGTTGCACTTAGAATGGGAGCCCTTCCTTGGCCAACGATATTTGTTGCAATCTTATCTATGGCGGTACTAAAGCCATTAGGAAAGACAAATTTAAACGAAATAAATGTTGCAGCTACCACTATGTCGGCAGGAGGGCTTGTAGCAGGGGGATTAGCATTTACCATACCTGGAATATGGATGATAAATAAAAATGCAGCAGTAAGTGTATTATCTTTGCTTATGGTCACTTTATCAGGAACCATTTTAGCAATAATCTTTACTGTTTTAATTAGAAAGTACTTTATTGAGAAGGAGCAATTGCCTTTTCCTATGGGGATTGCAGCAGCTCAGACCCTTGTCGCAGGTGATGAAGGTGGAAGCAAAGCCAAAACTCTATTTATAACATTAGGGATTACTGCAGTGTTTACAGCAATAAGGGATTATTTTGGAAAAATTCCTGCAGCTATAACTTCTTCTACTTTAGCAGCAAAAAATATATTCTTTGGTGTTTGGGTATCTCCGATGGCAGTAGGCATTGGATATATTATTGGACCATTATACATGGGAACCTGGTTTCTAGGAGCTGTGATTAGTTATTTCTTTCTAATTCCTGTAGGTATTTCACAGGGAATCTTTAAGGATGTAGCAGCAGCTACAGCTTTTAAAGATAGCCTAGGTATAGGATTTATAGTAGGGGCAGGCATTGGAGTTCTTATAAAAGGTATACTTCCAAAGGCTAAAGAGTTATTTGCACCAATGCTTAAAGGTGAAACTGGCGACAACGGTATAAATTTAAAATGGGCTCCTATAGTTTTTGTAGTTATTGCTTTTATGCTTACAATTTTTACAGAAATGAGGCTTATTCCAAGTATTATTACAATATTAGGTGTTTGGGTCACAACTTCAATGGCAGCGACTATAACTGGCCAAACAGGTATAAACCCAATGGAAGTGTTCGGAATACTAGTATTACTTTTAGTAAAAGCTTTAGTTAATGTTGGTCCTATAGAAGGTTTCTTAGTAGCTGGAGTTATTGCTGTTGCTTGTGGTCTTGCTGGTGACGCTTTACAGGATTATAAAGCAGGATTTATTCTTAAAACCTCACCAAAAGCTCAGCTTATAGCTCAGACTGTTGGTGGTCTAGTGGGTGCCTTTGTATCAGTAGCAGTTTTATTTGTTATGCATAAGGCTTATGGAAATATGGGACCAGGGACAGAACTGGTAGCACCACAAGCTTATGCAGTATCCACTATGGTTTCAGGATTGCCAAACTTTAATGCCTTTCTAGCTGGACTTATTATAGGAACAATCTTATTCTTATTAAGAGTCCCTGTAATGACAGTAGGAATAGGAATATACTTACCTATGTATATTTCCACCGCCGCTTTTATTGGAGGACTGTTAAAATTTATAGTTCAAAAGATAAAACCGGATTCAGATGAAGATGGTCTGCTTGTATCATCGGGATTACTTGGTGGAGAGGGAATTACAGGAGTATTAATTGCGCTTATTAAAGTATTTACCTTAGGGTAGAGTTGAGTGGCAAAATGATTTGGAGTAAAATATTAGTTAAAGTACTTTAATTTTATTTTGACAATGGATAGCAATGTCCATTGTCAATTATTTAAATTAACAAGTAGTAGGAGGAGTTTATGAAAGAAGTTTTAGTAAATGAAATAAAAGGTATAAAGATTGGAAGTGCAGAGGACTTAAAGGCTCTTACAGGGTGTACTGTGGTTATTTGTGAAGCTGGAGCTACAGCTGGCGTTGATGTAAGAGGGGGATCACCAGGCACTCGAGAAACAGATCTACTTAACCCAGTGAATATGGTAGATAGAATCCATGCCGTTACTCTTTCAGGAGGCAGTGCTTTTGGATTAGATGCATCTAGTGGGGTAATGCAATACTTAGAAGAAAAAAATATTGGTTTTGATGTAGCTGTTACAAAGGTACCTATAGTATGCTCTGCAGTACTATTTGATTTAGTTGCTGGAGATTATAAGGTAAGACCGGATAAGTCAATGGGCTATGCAGCATGTAGAAATGCAGAGCTCAACCAGTGCAGAGAAGGTAACGTTGGTGCAGGTACCGGTGCAACAGTGGGAAAAATTAATGGTCCTGAGTACTCCATGAAAGGTGGATTAGGGTGTTATGCCCTTCAAGTAGGAGATCTTCAGGTAGGTGCGGTTATTGCTGTTAACTGCCTTGGCGATGTGGTAGATCCTTTAACTGGGAAAATAATTGCAGGGGCATTAAATGAGGATAAAAGTACCTTTGTTGATACGGAAGAAGTAATGATTTCTAGATATTCTGAAAAGAGGAATCTATTTAGCGGCAATACAACTATTGGTGTAGTAGTTACCAATGGAAAATTTACAAAAGCGGAAATGAATAAAATAGCATCTATGGCCCATAATGGATATGGGAGGACTATGAGACCTGCTCACTCCATGTTTGATGGAGACACAATATTCGCTATGGCAACAGGAACGGTTGAAGCAGACCTTAGTGTTGTAGGATTACTTGCAGCAAGGGTGGTAGAGCAAGCTGTGTTAAGAGCAGTTAAGAATGCTGAATCTGTGTTAGGATATAAAGCATACAAAGATATGTAATGCATAACAAAAGTTTGGAGCACTGAATACCAGTGTTCAGTGCCTCAAATTTTTGTGTCGCATCATACCTATAAAGTAATGTACTAAAAAAAATGTATTATTTTTTTATATTTTGGATAAAATTATATCGAAAAGTAGTTGACAAGTATGACATAACTCATTATAATATATAAATGTGTGGTGAACAAAACAACACATTGGGATATCGCCAAGCGGTAAGGCACCAGACTTTGACTCTGGCATTCGTAGGTTCAAATCCTGCTATCCCAGCCAGATGGTTTACTAGCTCAGTCGGTAGAGCACATGACTTTTAATCATGGTGTCCGGGGTTCGATTCCCCGGTAAGCCACCAAAAGCAATTGAATAAAGATATTAATTTATAATATTCTATTGCTAATTATAAATTAAATATGCAGGTGTGGCGGAATTGGCAGACGCACTAGACTTAGGATCTAGCGCCTTAGGCATGGGGGTTCGACTCCCTTCACCTGCACCATATTTAAACCATGATATTGGTACAATAGAAAGCTCTTGATTTCAAGGGCTTTTAGTGTTTTTTGGAGAAAAGCCAGTAGAAAATTTTAAGGTTTTAAGGTTGAATTTATAGATTTTTATAAGTAGTAGCTATGATGGATTAAATAAGTATCACATTTATAAAAAACTATGAGTTAACTATAAATAGTAATTTGTCATTGAGTTAAACATAAATTTAGTACAGTGCAATGTATCATCATAAACAATTTGTAAAAAATATAACTAAAAAAGAGGTATAAATTATGATAAAACCAATTATAAAAGATATATTGTTTTTAGGACAAAAATCAGAAGATGCAACTAAAAATGACATAGTGGTAATTGATGATTTAATAGATACATTAAGGGCAAACCTTGAGAATTGTGTTGGATTAGCTGGTAATATGATTGGAGTAAAGAAGCGTATATTAGTATTTGCTGTAGGCAACCTTATTGTGCCTATGATAAATCCAGTTGTATTAAATAAAGAAAAGATTTATGAAGCTGAAGAAAGTTGTTTATCTTTAATTGGCTTTAGAAAAACAAAGAGATATGAAAAGATAGAAGTGGAGTATCTTGATAGAAATTTTAAGAAGCAAAAGCAAGTGTTTACTGGATTTATAGCACAAATAATTCAACATGAAATGGATCATTTTGAAGGTATAATAATCTAATTGAATAATTAAAATATGAAGTAATTATTAGCCGAGAGGTTACTAAGAACCATGTGAGTTTGATAAGTGAAGTTTTCCTCTGATCATTAATTAATAATGATTAGGGCTGCTGTTATTTAGAAACATAGTATATACTTGATTTGAAAAGAAATAGATATTTAAAAAAGAAAGAGAGTGAAAAAATGGAAAAGTTTTTTAAAGCAATAGAGGAAAAAATAAGAAAGTCAGGATATCCTGGGGAAGTCAGTGGCG
Organism: Clostridium tanneri; assembly: GCF_033659955.1. Lineage (NCBI taxonomy): Bacteria > Bacillati > Bacillota > Clostridia > Eubacteriales > Clostridiaceae > Clostridium > Clostridium tanneri. The sequence continues at coordinate 111,932 of NZ_JARUJP010000006.1, read as the reverse complement.
CAGAAATCTACGCTGAAATAAGTGATGAGGCCGAGGATCAAGAAGAAGGAAGTTACTTATTCATGAAGAAGCAAAATGATGATATCATGTTCGAATACAGAGTGGATATTTTAGAGGACAATATTAATTTATCAACCCTCACGATACATACATCAGAGAGAAATTACTTTATTGATTTTGATGCTGAATAGATAGACGCATTAGGGATGAAGTATGTTACTGGTAAAGTAAAACTGTATTAAAATATATGTTTAACCTAACTATCTCATTTAAATTACAGTGAAAAATCGATGATATATGTCATCGATTTTTTTTACATGTATTGAAAAACAATGTAAAAATTATTGATAAGTAGCCCTTTCCTCAGTGTTAAATGCCAATTCATGTTTTAGTACTTTAATAGAATATTAATAATGCTTAATTGTAAAAATATAATAAGGAATTCCTATTCTCTCGTTTAGGTATTTTCTAAAGGAAGGTTGTATTTTATTTCGAAGGGAGCAGCTTTGATGGATAACTCAACTACAAGTATAATTCCGGAATTACTTTTGATATTAATTTTAACTCTTATAAATGCATTTTTTTCAGCTGCTGAAATGGCTATAGTTTCACTAAATAAAAATAGAATAAATCATCTCTCGGAGGAAGGAAATGAAAAGGCACAGCTAATATTAAAATTGTTAAAAGAGCCAAGTAAGTTTCTTTCAACAATACAGGTTGGGATTACTCTTGCTGGTTTTTTCGCTAGTGCTTCTGCGGCTACATCTGTGTCAAAAAGTTTTTCACAGTTTCTTATGAGGTTCAACATACCTTATACTGAGAGAATCTCTGTAATTATAGTTACCATAATATTAGCCTATATTACATTAGTTTTTGGTGAGCTATTTCCTAAAAGAGTGGCTTTACAAAAATCTGAGACAATTGCTATGGCTTCTGTAAGACCTATTTTATATATTTCAAAGATAGCTAAACCCTTCGTAAGGCTGCTTTCAAACTCTACTAATATTTTAATTAGACTTAGTGGCATGAACCTGGAAAATCTGGAAGAAAAAGTATCTGAGGAAGAGATAAGATCAATGATAGAAGTTGGCCAGGAAAATGGTCTTTTCAATGAAACAGAAAAGGAAATGATTAATGGTATATTTGAATTTGATGATACCTTAGCTAAAGAAGTAATGAAAGCCAGACCAGATGTATTTACAATAGATATAGATACTCCTAGTAATATAGTTATTGAAAAGGTATTAGAAGAGAAATATTCTAGGGTACCTGTATATGAAGAAGACATAGATAATATAATCGGAATACTATATATAAAAGACCTGTTTAGTACTATACTAAAAGATTGTAATGATAAGGTAGATATAAGAGCGTTGCTAAGACCACCGTACTTTGTACCGGAGAACAAAAATATAGATATCTTATTTAAGGAGTTACAGAATACGAAAAATCCTATGGCAATTCTCATAGATGAATATGGCGGGTTTTCAGGCATTGTGACCATAGAAGATTTAGTGGAGGAGGTTATGGGAAACATATTCGATGAATATGATGAGTATGAGCAGCTAGTTAAAAAGATAGATGCAGATACCTACATAGTAAATGGGCTACTTTCAATAGATGAAGTAAATGAGTTATTACACTTGGAATTGGAGTCAGATAACTCAGATACTATTGGTGGATTCGTAGTTGATCTTTTAGGAAGTATTCCAAGGGATGACGAAGAACACACTGTAGAATATGAGAACTTGGTGTTTAAGATTGAGAAGATAAGTGAAAAAAGAATAGAAGAATTAAAGATATATATTAATAGGGAGAGCTAAATATGAATATAAAAAGGACCTATTCTAATAGGAGAAGGGAGCATATTCATATTATAAGGCAATATAATTTTGACACTGGAGAGTATACTGGTACTAGACTGGTCATATTCACGAAGGAAGGTATTAAGTACATAAAGGATTATGATAATTTTATTAAACATAGGTATAAGAATCCCAAGAGCAAGACTAATAATAACTCTTCATGGAGAATAAAAAAATCAAGTCTTAAAGATGTTATAATAAAAGAAATGTACAATACGGATGAAGACGGTAGGCTAAAAATGCATCATATTCTTTATGAATCAACAACAATTCCCCTTATTGAATATTATAATGTAGTTCTTAAAAAGGAAAAACTGCACTTAGATGAAGATATATTAGAATTTTTTTATAAATTGAGATAAAAACTCTTGTCTTTTATAACTGTTTGATAATTATAAAAGCAGGAGTTTATTTTTATTATCCACAATATCTTTAAGATTTATAGATATAGTATGGTTATACCATACTAAGTTGAAAAAAATGCAATTATATATTAGAATTAGTAATAAGTGCTATTTGAAATATTTGTAAAGTATGTATTAGTTTATATGTATCGTTAAAATACTAATAATTTAAAAGTATTTGCCTTAAAAATGATAGTTTTTATACGTAAATATAAGGAGGAATTTAAGTGAGAAGACTTAAAATTAGAGGAAAGTTATTTTTAATGATAACCTTTGTATTAGCAATTCTAAGTATATCTATTTTAACAGTTACATTTTATCAAGTGAATATTCTTACTAAAAACAATCTTGATAAACAGTTAAATTCAAATAGTAAATTAGCGTTAACTTTGATGGATAAAGTTAATAGTGGATATTGGAGAATAGATGGAGATAAACTTTACAAAGGCCAGTATTTAGTAAATGACAACCATGAGTTTGTAGATAAAATAAAAGAAGATACTGGTGACGAAATTACTATATTTTTAAATGATACAAGAATCTCTACAACTATCATTAATTCAGGAAAAAGAGCTACTGGAACCAAGGCCTCAGCGGAGGTTGTGGACAAAGTATTAAATAAAGGGGAAGAATATGTAGGTACTACAAATATTTTAAACACACCTTATGAAGTAAAATATGTTCCTATAAAGGATAGGGAAGGAAAAAACATAGGAATGTTTTTTTTAGGGGTAGAGAAAAGTAAGATTAATGAACAGGTTGTAAAATTAATGAGTATGATTGGGCTAATTACTTTAACAGTAGTTTTCTTTGCCTTTTTATTTGTTGTTAAAGTTACAAAAAGTATAACAGACCCTCTTCATAGCGCAGTGAGTTACTTTGGAATTATATCTAAGGGAGATTTATCTGTGGAAGTGTCTAAGGAATACGTAAAAAGAAATGATGAAATAGGAGATTTGTCTCGGGCTGCACAGAGAATGCATCAATCCTTTATGCAAATGATAATTGATGTTAAAAATCTTTCTGAGAACATAAATAATAAATCCAAAGATTTAAATTCTATTTCCGAAGAAATGTCTGTTATTTCTGAAAATGTGTCTAAAGAAATTTCTACAGTAGCAGATTTTACTGAAGAGCAGGCGGAAGATTTAACATCAATTACAACAGTACTAAATAGATTTGGAGAGAATCTAGATGAAATGGTACAAGCTATTAAAGAAATAGATGTTACCGCCAAAGATGTTAACTATATGGCTAATAAAAGCAATAATAAATTGGAAACTTTAATACAGTCTATAACAGAGATTAGTGGTTCTTTTAAAGAGTTTTCTGTAAAAATAAATATACTTGTAAAAGATATAGATAAAATTGATGAAATAACAAAGGTAATAAATGATATTGCAGATCAGACAAACCTTTTAGCTTTAAATGCTGCTATAGAGGCTGCCAGAGCTGGAGAAGCAGGGAGAGGGTTTGCCGTAGTTGCCCAGGAAATAAGAAACTTAGCAGATCAGAGCAAGATATCATCAGAGGATATAAATAAGCTTATAGATGGAATATCAAATGAAACAGAAAAAATTCTTTATAATACAAAAGGTATGAGCGAAGAGTTAAATAATGAGATTCTCATTATTAAGGAGAATATAGATTCTTTTAAAACAATAATTCAAGCTGTAGATGGAATTACTCCTAGAATAGAAGCAGTTAACATGTCCGCTTTAAATATAAGCGGGGAGAAAAATACTATTTTAGAAAAAATAGAAACATCTTCAGCAATTTCCGAGGAAACAGCAGCTTCCTCAAGAGAAATTGCTGCAGCATCAAGAGAAATGAGTAGTTCTTCTAACGAGGTGGCAGATACAGCAGGGGAGCTTTTAGACATGACTAAGGATATGATGGACAAGGTAAACAAATTTAAAATGTAAATATATTAAGGAGGATGAAACTATGGCGATAAAAGAAATTCTGTTATTAGGCAACAAAGAATTGTATCATATTTCAGAAGAATGTAAGTTTGAGGAGCTGGATTATATTAAATCAGTAATTCAGGATTTACAGGATACTATCATAGGCTTTCAAAAAACTCATGGATGGGGAAGGGCGATAGCTGCTCCTCAAATAGGAGTAAAGAAAAGGCTTATATATACTTATATAGATGGAAAACCTACCGTGTATATTAACCCTGTATTGATTTTTGAAGATGATGAGAAGATGGAAGTATTAGACGATTGCATGTCCTTTCCAGATATATTAGTAGATGTGATGAGATATAAGAGATGTAGAGTTGAATCCAGAAATTTAAACTGGGAGTTAGAAGTAAGAGAGTTTGAAGGCGGAATGTCAGAGCTTATACAGCATGAGTATGATCATCTTGATGGGATATTGGCAGTGCAGAGGGCAAGGGATAACAAGTCATTAAAGGTAAGAGTAAAATAGTATATAGTAAAGCTTTAGAGCATTAAATACTGACATACTTAATGAAAGTATGTTACTTAAAAACTTTCCTAAGAAAGGAAAACCTAGTTTTGGCTCGGCTTTTAAAACTAACTCCAACTCAATGCTTTCTTTGAAGGCTGAGTTGGAGTTAGCATTTTCAAAAGTTTTTACGTATTATTGTATATAACTTAGAATTAGGTTGATAAAGTATTATTATATAATAAGATAGTTTTTAAGTGGTGAAAAACACCATTAACAGAGGAAATAGGTTATGTGTTAAAATAAAACTATAGAACACTTTATAATTGAGGTGATTAGAATAAGGTACTTAGAAGTAGAGAATAAAATAATAAACGATAAAAATACAGAAAAATGCATATTAATTAATGGAAAGTCAGCTAGTGGTAAGACAACATTGGCTATAAAAAAGTATAAGTATCTAGTAGAAAAGGAAAATGTAAACACTGATCAGATACTAGTATTTATAATGAATAGATATCAAGGATTAACCTGGAAGAGAGAGTTATGCTTGAGAACTTCCTCGGAAACAAAGATATTCACATATCAGGGTTTTATAAGAAAAGAGCTAATAAAGTATTGGCCAATAGTAGAGAAAAATTGCTCTAAAATAAAGAAAAGTAGAGTTGGGCCGGAATTTGTATCAGCAGACACAGCAAATTACATGATGGAAATTTTAGTGAGTTTTTTTCGAAGTAAGGGCTACCTTTCAAATATAACTTCCACCTCTAGTAGAATAGCATCAGATTTAGTCTCAAATATAAACAAAGCGGCTTTATCTTTGTTAGATATAAAAGAAATAGGCAGTAGAATATATAATTCAATAGAAGTGAAAGAGGGAATTGACAAAGAAACCTATAACCATATGGACGAAATCATAGAACTATATATAAATAGATTTTTAAGTCAAGGAGTTGTAGATTATGGTTTAAGTGTATACTTATATAATAATTATTTGTTAAAAGATACTATTTACTTAGAATCTTTGAAAAAAATAAGATACTTAATTGTTGATGACTTAGATGAAGCTTCACCAGCAGAAATAGAGTTTATAAATACTTTAACTGAAAGTATAGATAAAGCTTATCTTTTTACTAATCCTGATGGTGGTTTTTGCAGTTATTATGGAGCAGATCTTAAATATGTGGAAGATGGTTTGACATTTATCGATAACAGCTTAAATTTAGAGGAACATTTTTGCTGCAAGGATGAATTTATAACCTTTGCAGATAAAATTAATGAAAGAACTTTGAATATCATATCCCGATGGGATAGTAAAATACCGGTTTCTTTTGATATATCTTCTCAGCTTAGAAGCGAGATGATAGAGAAAATAGGAGACAAAATAGTTGAACTTATTTGTAAAGGGAAAAAACCAGAGGAAATAGTACTGATGTCTCCATACAATGATTTTATATTAAGTTATGAGATAGAAAGTAAATTAAGGGGTATAGGTATAGGTGTAATAAACACATCTAAGAAAAGCAGGTTAATAGATAATCCCTTCATTCATGCTTTAGTAGTAATAGCTTATCTTTGTAGTGAGAGGATAGAAAGTAATTTTACTATAGATGATTACCGAAGATTTTTTAATACCATATTAAATTTAGATTTGATAAAATCATCTATACTTTCTAAGTATGCAGTAAAGAATAATATGCTTCAACCTTTAGAAGAAAAAGTTATTCAGAGAATTGGAGTAGAGAATGCTAAAAGATATAACTACCTAAAGAACTGGATTGACAAGCATAGGCTATATACTGGTATGGAGGGAATTCCTCTAGATGAGCTTTTTAGAAGAGCCTATCTAGAACTTTTGATTACTGTTCCTGGAAGTAGAAATAACATATTAGTATGCAAAAATTTAAGTGAAACTGCAGAAAAGTTTATAGGGATACTACTTCAATTTAATAAAATGGATAACCCAGAACAGAAGTTTATAGACTTCATTAGAAGTGATGCTACTGATTTTTATTCTCTTAGAGAATTAGAAGAAATAGCAGAAAAAGCTAATAGCGTAATAATAACTAACCCTTATAATTTTTTAACTTCAAATATAAAGAGTAAAGTTCAGATTCTGGCAGACATAAATAGCAATATGTGGTCTCCAAGAAACATTAAAGAGCTTACTAATAGCTATGTACTTAGAAAAACATGGAGTATTAATGAGGTATACACTAATGAACTAGAAGAACGAAACAGACAGAATAATTTAGTCTCTATAATAAAATGCATTATGAGAAAATGCAGTGAAGAGTTGTACTTCTATGGAAGTGAATATTCTGTAAGTGGTTATGAGCAGCAAAGCCTTTTTTCAGATTTAGTGATGGATATGATGAACGAAAATGATGATATGCATAATATTTAAAAAAGAGGTGACATAAGTGGCATTTAGAGATGACCAAATACCTATAATGGAATATACCGGAGGTACTATGGCAGTACCAGCAGTGCCAGGTGCAGGCAAGACCTTCATTGTAGCTAACCTAGCGGCTAGAATAATAGAAGAAAGAAGACATAAGCCAGGAAAGGTCTTAGTTGTAACATATATGAATAGTGCGGTAAACAATTTTAAAAGCAGGATAAGCTCTGTGCTAAAGGACAAAGGAATTACTACAACTAATGATTATGAAGTTATGACAATTCATAGTTTAGCTATGAAGATATTAAGAGACAGACCAGATGTAGTAGGGGTTAACGAGGAGTTCGGAATATTAGATGATGTGAGAAAGGTCTTTTATCTAAATGAAGCTATTGAGGAGTGGAGAAAAAATAATGGGGAGAGGATATTTAAGTCTCTTTTAACGGACAAAGCTGCGACAAACTATAGAGATAAGGGTCAGGACTGGTGGAAGGATTTTTTTAGTATCGCAGACTGCTTAATTAGTGAACTAAAACTTAATGATATATCTCCGGAAAAGCTTAGAAAATATTTGGAGTTCCTTTCCCATAATAGTATTATAAGACATATTTATGAAATTTATAGACTTTACACTAAAAGACTTAAAACTGAAGGATATCTTGATTATAATGATTTATTAGTGTTGGCATACAAAGCCCTTCTAAGGGATGAAAAGCTAAGAGATAAATTTCAAAGCAGATATACATTTATATTTGAAGATGAATGCCAGGATTCTAACTTGGTTCAGTGCAAGATTCTAGCCTTGATTTCAGAAAACAGCGGAAATCTTGTTAGAGTAGGGGATCTTAACCAGAGTATAATGGGCACTTTTACTTCCTCAGATCCTAGATTTTTTGCGGATTTTTGCAAGGATGCAGAGGAAAAACATGTTATGAATATGGCAGGGAGAAGTTCCAAGGAGATTATCGACTTAGCAAATTTTTTAGTGGAGTATGCTAGATCTAATCATCCAGTTCAAAGATGCAGGGAAGCATTAGCAGAACAAAAGCTAAGACTTGTAACAGGACTTGAAGATTTTAAAAATCCTCAGCTAGAGGAATATGGAATTCAAGCCTATTACCTAGATTCATGGGATGAGGTAAAGAAGGATACCATAAAAAAGATAATTGATTTTAAGAGTAGGTGTCCAGAGAAAACCATAGGGGTACTTGTCCCTTATAATAATCATGTAACTGAAATAGCAGGGGATCTTAGAAGACTTAATATAGAATGTGACGAGCTTTCCAATACTGCAGAAAAGCGAATTAGAGTTACTAAGGTTTTAGGTAATATGCTGCGCTTCCTAGGAGAGCCTGATAACATACATAAGTTTATGTCATTAATAGATGTACTTATTGATGACAATAGTGAAGAGAAAGAAGAGATATTAGAATTTATATCTAAAAATAAGGTAGATAGTTTAGTGAGAAGTGATATAAATCTAGAAAATACTAAGGTTTCAAGGCATTTATCAGAAAAAATAAAAGAAATAAATAAGGTGTTAAGTGTTTCTCAAAGTTCTATAGATAACTTGATTTTACATATAAGTACCTCATTGAATTTAAGTACAGAGGATAAGGCAATGGCTCAGGCAGTGGCTTCCTTTGTTAAGTACGAGATAAAAGAAAATCCAAGCTTAACCTTAGAAGAGATTTCAGAGCAGCTCTTAGATAACAAAAAATCTGTGTTTAAGCATATGTCAGATATAATATACGACTTACAAGGTTATGAGCCTGTACCAGGAAGAGTAACGGTGGCTACCTGTCATAAGTCAAAAGGGTTAGAGTGGGATTGCGTATTTCTTTTATGTTTAACAGAATATAATTTTCCAGCATTATTAAATGCTAGGTTTAGGTCTGACTATTATTACTTTAAAAAGGAGTATACAAATCCAGTAGCACTAGGAAAGTCTGAAATACAAAAGCTTTTAGGGGAAAGAGGCTATGATAATCCTTTCCTAGAGGCAAAGATAGATGTCTTAAATGAAAAAATAAGACTTTTATATGTAGCTATAACCAGAGCAAGAGAGTATTTATACTTGGTAGCCCATAACGGAAATCAAAGGTTTAACCCTGATAAACCTTCAAAGTATTTTGAGGTGCTTCAGAAATTTATAGAAGGTGAAAGAACAAGGAAGGGATAGATATGTTAGATATTAGGAAGCTTAAGTATTTTTACTATAGTCAAAATTCCTTAAATACTTTTAGTAAATGTCCACTGAAATTTAAACTAAAATATATGGAAGATATAGCTTGGAGAAATGACTCTCCTCTAGATTTAGAGTTTTATAACAGCATTAAGACTGGATTGGATTTCCACTTAATCTGTGAAAGATATTTTTCTAATATTCCAATAGGAATAGAGTGCTGCAGTGAAGAAGTTATAAAGTGGACAGAAGCTCTTAAAAGAAAAATGCTTATTAATAAAAATTATTTGTATTTTCCAGAATATGAAATAAAGATGGTAAAAGACCATATAAGGCTTCAGGCTAAATATGACTTGATTATTATTAAGCCTGATGGCGGCATAGAAATATGGGACTGGAAAACAGAAAACAGAAAACTTACACAAGTGGAAATGGAGAAAAGAGTTCAAACCATTGTTTATATGTATGTTATTATGGAAAGAGCTAAGGACATTTTTGGAATAGATGTAAAGGCTGAAGATATAAAAATGACATTTTGGCAGCCACATTATGAACATCAGGAACTAACGGTTTGTTATTCAAGAGATATTCATATGAAAAACGAAGAATATATAGAAAAGCTCATTAGGAATATCAAGGATTATAATTTTGAAGAAGATTTTAATAAGGAACTCTACTCTAAGCAATGTAAGTTTTGTGAATTTAATTATTTTTGTAATAATGAAAAGGTTAATTTTAACATAATAGAGGAATCAGATAGCTGCTAAACTATTCCTTTGAAGTTATCTCCATGGATGTATAATCAATTTTGTATAATATAAAACAGGGTTTTTTCGACTAAAATCGCACAAGCTATTAATGAAATGGGGAGATATCTATGAAAATTAATAGCTTTCTTTTATCAAAATATGATAGAGGTGAACAATTTGAGTATGGAGTAAAGTTAATACCAAATAGAACCTTGGATAGGCTAACAGACAGCATGGTTATCTCTGCAGAAAAAAATATTAGTGGAAAAAATTTATTTAATCTGTGCTTTAATAAGAGACAAGAAGGTAAATTGATTAACAATAAATTTATTTTGCCAGAGGAAAGTTTTAAAGAATACATTACTTTTCTAATGGGGTATTGCAATAAAATCAAAGAGCATGAAAAAAATAAAAAAACTGAATTTAATATTGAGGGTCAGGGCAAAATAATAATATCCTCCCTTAATAAAGATATTATAAAAATATCCTCTGAAAAAGCGGAAAAGGATTCAAAAGGTAAAGTGTTTTTTACTTTACTAAAAACAGAAATGCTGCAATACATCAAGGCATTGGATGATGTTTATCTAGGAAAAGAAATAACAAGTTTACTAATTTATCAGATGGGTTATCTAAATAATCCCTTAAGTAAAAAGGAAAGAGATAAGCTTTATTTAGATGCACTTTATGTATTTGCTGATTGTGCCTTAGATTATAAGGACAAGGAATCCTTTCAAATTTTATCAAAGGAAATAAAAAAGATATCAAGTGCTTAAAGTTTTCTAATGTGGTGTCGAATATGTATAGTACATATTCGACACCTTTTGTACTGTTAAAAAATATAACGTATGTATTCTGTAAAGTATAGAAAAAGGAGGAAATGACGTGAAAGAAGTAAATTCTATAGATAGCATAGATGATTTTATAAAGGAAAATAATTTAGCATTGATATACATATCTTTAGAAGAGTGTAGTGTCTGTAAAGTGCTGATGCCAAAGGTTGAGGAATTACTAAAAAAATATGATAAGATAAAGAGTATAAAGGTGGATATGGATCAGACTCCTGCAATATCAGGAAAGTTTTCTGTTTTTACAATTCCTACAATAATATTATTTATCCATGGAGAAGAATACATTAGAGAATCAAGATTTATAAGTATATCAGAATTAGATACTAAGATACAGAGATATTATGATATAATGTTTAAGTAAGGATATACAAGTTTAATAGTTTAAGAATTTAGCTAACTTTCTTAAAAGGATAGTTAACTGTTAACCCATGCAAATCCGTTAATCACTAAAGAAAAGGAGATGAGTTATTATTGGATAAGAAAAATATTAAACAGGTAAGCATTTACTCATTAATAGGAATAATAGTCTTTGTAGCGGTTTCCTTTGGTAGTTATAAATTTTATAAGGTACAAGCTTATAACAAACTTATAAGCAGTGCTAATAAATACATGGAGGAAGGAAACTATGAAAAGGCAATAGATGTGTTTAATGAAGCGTTGGAATATAAGGAAGATTCAAATGTAAAGAACAGTGTAATATTAGCAAAAAGTTTGTTAGCATCTCAAAAATACTACGAAGAGGGTGTTAAAGAGATGAAGAAGCAAGATTATGAGAAAGCAATTGATAGCTTTAAAAAGGTAGTAAAAGAAGATACAAAGAGATATGAAGATGCACGAAAAAAAATAGATGAGTGTACAAAAGCTTTTATAGCCTTAAACTTAAAAAATGCTTCTGAAGCTGCAAAAAACAGCAAATATGAAGAGGCCAATAAGTATTTAGATGAAATATTGAAAATAGATAGCGCAAACAAAGAGGCAAAAAAGCTGAAAGAGGATTATTCAACAGCTTCCAGTAAAAAACAACAAGGTTCAGAAGATAAAGACAAAGGTTATAGTGCAGGAGTAACAGCAGATCAAGCGGTTAAAATTGCAGCTAAATATGTGACTAATAAAGGGACAAATACTAAATTCAGCTTTGATCATGAAGATTCAAGGAATGGAGTTAATTACTACGTAATACATGCTTTTGAAGACATGGGAGATCATGTTGCTACCCTTGGTTGGTATTACATAGAGAAGGGTTATGGAAAAGCTTATGAATGGGATCTGGCTGAAGATCAACTAATACCATTAAATTAGGTAGCGGTAAAATAAAATTCAACTAGATATAACAAAAGTATTTATACAAATTATTAAAGGTATCAAATGGCCCCCTAGAAGTCATCTGGTACCTTTTTGTTATTCAAAAGCATTCATTTCAAGTTTTTCATAAAGTTCCTTATCGATATTATGAGTAAGGGTAAGTTTATTATCCTTTCTAAACCTAATTACTTGGGCTTTCATTCCATCGCCATAAACACCATCAAGTTTTCCAAGATAGTATCCTTTATCTCTAAGTCTCCTTTGAACTTCCCATACATCAGCACCTCTATCACCGGGAATCAGATTTCTAAAGTGATTAGAATAAAGTCCATAAGGACCACCATATATGACAACGGTAGTACCTACTCTTACTCGTTTATACAGATCTTCTACATCTTTATTAAACATTCTAATGCAACCTAAGGACTCAGCACCACCAATGGTTAAAGGCTTATTAGTTCCATGTATACCATATTTTCCCCAAGGTACATTTAGTGCCATCCATCTACTTCCGAAGCCTTTTCCCCAGTCAGCTTCTTTGCCAATAATAGTCCAGGTTCCAATAGGAGATGGAGTAGATGGTTTACCTCCAGCTATGGGATAACTTTTTATTACCTCATTAGTATCTTTATCTATTAGGAACATTTTCAAATCATTTAAGTCAACTAAAATATTATGGTTAGTATTATTTTCAATATTGGAGCTTACTTCAGGATTCAAAGCCCCTACATTAATGTTTGTGAAAAAAATTAACACTAATGTTAATAATATAGTTATAGGTAAAAATCTATGATTTTTCATTTAAACACCTCTAGTTGTTGATATGGTATAAATTATTTAGATATTCTAAAATGATATTCAGGGGTACTGGCAGTTATTGGCTTAAATTTATACCCTAGATCCTTATAATGTTTTATTATTTTAGGGAGAGCTAAGCATGTATTTTTATTAGGTTGATCGCAGTGGGCCAGCAAAAATACTTTAGTCGGATTAATACATTTACTAGTGGCCTCTCTGTATAGTTTATCTGCAGGGGTATTATAATCTAGGCCGTCGGATACACTTAGGTTCCAGTCATATATTTTATAGTCTTTAGCATGTAGCTTCTCTAAAAGACTTCTACTTAAATGATTTTTACTTCCTGAAGGAAACCTGATTGGCTTAGGTTCAGTGCCTATAACTCGTTTAATTTCTGCTGCAGTTTTATCCATTTCGTCAATAAAGGCATTGTCACTAGAATATATTTTCTTATACTGGTGAGTGTAAGTATGAAGACCAATACTATGACCTTCATTGAACATTCTTTTTATTATTTCCTCTCTACCTTCAATTTTATAACCTACAACAAAAAAGGTAGCTTTCACATTTTCTTCTTTTAGAATATCTAAGATTTTATTTGTTACTACAGTACTTGGGCCATCATCTAAAGTTAAATATACAACTTTTTCAGTACTATTAGCTGTAGAAGCTGGGTCTGCCTTAGCTATGTTTAAAGAGCCCATTAATATAAGACTAGCAAGTAATACTGTAATGATTGATACAATCCTTTTTTTGTTTGACATAATCATGCCTCCTTATATGCAAATAGGTTTATCCATTTATGTGTATGAGAAAAAATCTAATTCTGTTATCTCCCCAACCTAAATCCCAAGGTACATGATACCTATCCGTAGTGTGAGAGTTAACTAAAGGATATCCATGGGAGTCCCAACCAGTAATTACTGCAAAGTGATCAGTAGTTCCCTTCTTTTCGTAGCATACTAAGTCCGCCAGTTGAAGTCTTTGAACTATACCATTAGCAAACTGTAAAGTAGATGCTGTTAGCTCACTAAAAGTCCCTTTTCCAATCACACTTCCAGTACCGCTATACCGTAAGTAGTCTTTTAATCCATCTGCATTTACCCAAGCAACAGTGCCTTGATTATTGCCAGCTTTAGAGTATTCACAGTGCCAAGCTGAATCCATAGGAAGGGCACCAGCTTCTTTATCACCTAAAACCTGAGAGGCATAGTTTGTGCAATCTCCCCCTATACCGTTAAAGTCCTTGTATTTTTTGTTATATTTAAAATCATTACCACTTCCCCAAGCTGCGCCACAGTACTTATCTGCATATTGAACAGCTTGCCGTCTATTATAGAAAAACCTTTTGTTACTTTGAGCATTCCTACAGCTTAAAAGCATACTAACGAGGGTTGGTTTATAAGTAGCATGTAAACCATCAGAAGGAATTAGATTTTCTGCTATATCTCCGGAATAGGCTTGTAGAGCATCTTCAAAACAGTCTGTATAACAGTCATTATAAACAAGCCATTTATTATTTTTTTTCGTAAGACTGAGAGTATGTTTTATACCTACTCCAAAGGAGTTAGTTATTGGAGTTTCATCTGCGGGATAAATATAATCAAATTTATAGCTTTCCTCTAAGGAGATTGTCAATCTTCTATCTTTAGAAGGAATTTTGTTGATTCTCACGTCAGATTGAACTTTTGCAAGCTTTATACCTCTTTCCTTACACCAGGTGTGTAAATACTTAACACGTTTGACCTCATGCTCTAAAGCCCATTGACCATATTTTTCAGAAGTATCAAAGAGACCTTTCAAAGATAACAAATCTCCAGTTACAAAGGCTGAGGAACGCTTATTATATATATCCTCTACCACAGTCTTTAATTCATTTTCATCATAGCTTTCCTTAGTAATAAGGCAATTTTGTGAAGCATAAACAACAGTATTACTGTTAAAGTTTGAAAGTGACATACTAATAAGCAAAGTTATGAAAAGATATATAGTAAATTTTTTCTTGTGGTATAAGTTATAATGCAAAGGAAAAACCTCCCTGGTGATAGTTTATATTAGTATAAATGCTTATTTTAGTATTTACACTTTCTACGGTTTTAACATAATTAAAACGATAAAAGTACAAGTTAAATAATGGCAGTTTATATTAGTATTGTTGGATTTATGAGGAATTAAAGTTTAATTATAAAATTAAAGCTTTTCCTTCACAAAAACCACATAATTTGGTATCATAATATTTTAGAGATATAATAGTATAAATAAATATTAATTCAGACAAAACTTACAGAATTTTTACAGTTAGAACTGCTTATTCCATTAAGTATATGATGAAATCTATTAATATTTTTAAAGTATTAAGTTCTGATTAAGATAAATATGCTACAGTAAGTCAATAATATTAATAGCTTACAATGCGAAATCAATACAGGGAGTGATAAAAATGGAGGTTTATTTCGATAACAGTGCTACTACAAAGCCTTATGACGAGGTTATTGAAGCAATGGTTGATATAATGAAAAACTACTATGGAAACCCTTCTTCAGCCCATTCATTAGGCTTGAAGGCAGAACAAAAAATGAATGAAAGTAGAGATATAGTATCAAAAACTTTAAACTGTAGTAGAGATGAAGTAATATTTACATCAGGAGGTAGTGAAAGTAATAACTTTTTAATTAGAGGCTTCATAAAAGAAGGTTCTCATATAATTACTACCAATATTGAACATCCTAGTGTTTTAAATACATGTAAAGAATTAGAAAAAGAGGGGGTACAGGTTACTTTTCTGAAAGTAGATTGTACTGGAAAAATAGACTTACAAGAGCTAGAGAAAAGTATCAATAAAGATACACAACTTGTAAGTATCATGCATGTAAATAACGAAACTGGCATAGTACAGGATATTGATGCCATAGGTAAACTTATAAAAGAAAAAAGTAGTAGAATTAAATTTCATGTAGATGCAGTACAAAGCTATGGCAAATACAAAATAGATGTGCAGAAATCAAAAATAGACTTGCTATCTGCTAGTGGACATAAGATACATGGTCCAAGGGGAGTTGGGGTAGCTTATGTTAGAAAAGGATTAATGCCAAAACCTTTAATATACGGAGGCGGTCAGGAAAAAAGTTTTAGATCTGGTACTGAAAATTTGGCGGCAGTAGTAGGATTTGCTAAAGCTGCAGAAAAAATATATAAAAATCGTGAAAATAATTTTGAAAGAGTACTAGAACTAAAAAAGTATTTTATACAAAAGGTTAGAGATATATCTAATGTAAAGATAAATAGCGAAGGTGATAGCTACATTCCTCATGTATTAAGTATTTCTTTTGCTGGTGTAAGAGGAGAGGTTTTACTTCACTTCCTTGAGGAAAAGGGAATTTATGTTTCTACTGGTTCAGCCTGCTCTGCCAAGGGTAATAAAGATAGCCATGTACTGGGTGCTATAGGATTGAAAACTGAGGAAACTAAGGGTACAATAAGATTTAGTTTTAGTGAGCATAATACTAGAGAAGAAGTAGATTATACAATAGAGGCTTTAAAAAATGCCTTGAAATTTTTAAGGAGAGTTGGAAAATGAAGAAATTATTATTGATAAAATATGCACCAGAAATATTTTTAAAAGGATTAAATAGAGGAAAGTTCGAAAGAAGATTAAATGATAACATAAAGAGAGTATTAGAGGGTACAAATTATAGTTTTGTTTCAGACCAAGGAAGATGGTTTTTAGAATGTGAGGATATTGAAGAGGGAATAAAGAGGGTAAAGAGAGTATTTGGAGTTTCTGAAATATGTATAGTAACTGAAGTTGCAGCCAATATGGAGGAAATTCAAAAACAGGCCCTTAAGGAAATAGAAGAAATTAAGCCAGCTACTTTTAAGGTAGAAACTAATAGAGCTAATAAGAGTTTTCCAGGGAACTCTATGGAAGTAAGTAGAGAAGTAGGAGCTTATATTTTAAGAAACAGCGAAGACTTAAAGGTAAGTGTAAGCAAGCCAGAATGCATAGTAAATGTGGAAATAAGAGAGAGAGCCTATGTTTATTCTAAGAGAATAAAGGCTGTAGGTGGTATGCCTTATGGTACAAATGGCAGCACGATGCTTATGCTTTCAGGAGGAATAGATTCTCCAGTAGCAGGTTACATGATGGCTAGACGTGGAGTAGAGCTAAATTGTGTATACTTCCATAGCCACCCTTACACTAGTGAAAGAGCTAAAGAAAAGGTTAAGGATTTAGCATATATTTTAAAGGAATATACAGGAAGAATAAATTTATATGTGGTTCCTTTTACAGAAATTCAGATGCAGATTATTGAAAAGTGTAGAGAAGATGAACTAACAATAATAATGAGAAGATTTATGATGAGATTAGCTTGTAAGTTAGCAGAAATTCATGAAGTTAATTCTGTAACTACTGGTGAGAGTGTAGGGCAGGTTGCAAGTCAAACTATGGAAGGTCTGGTAGTAAGTAATGATGTAGCAGATAGACCAGTATTTAGACCTTTAATTGCTATGGATAAGATAGATATAATGGATATATCTAGAGATATAGGAACTTACGAAACTTCAATTTTACCTTATGAAGATTGCTGTACTATTTTTGTACCTAAGCATCCTAAGACAAAGCCAAGACTTGATAGTATAAGAAAGGCTGAAGAGGCTCTTGACATTGAACTGCTTGTAGAAAATGCAGTTAAGGGCACTGAAGTTTTTAGATAATAAATAATGGACAGTGAAGAAGTTTTTCTTCATTGTCCATTATCAATTTAGTTAAAAAAATTCATAATCATCTCTTTTTTTTCTTTTATTTTTTATGACTTCCTCAAGTTTATCCGGTGCATCTACCTGAATAAAAGCAAGTTGTCCCCCAGGATATATACCATTGTTAGTTACTTTATAACCATCATGATTATGCATAGGGTAAAATTGAGGGAATAATTTATCATTGACATCATTACTGCCCTGAGAATAAATTTGTAGATAATTCGTAAGAGTAGGTTTTTGGCATTTTAAAGGCTCTGTTGGAATATTAAAGATTGCTGAGGAATCTTCTTGAGATAGAGATTTAAGCTGACTATATAAATAAGGCACTCCAGAAAAACCTTTTGTTATATAGTTTTTGTATTCCTCTCTCTTGTCATCTGAAGATATAATTAAATCATAGGTTTGACCTGAGGCTATAGAAACAGTGCATCCCATTTCACCAATTTCATTTGCAGTATTTTTAATATTTAAATGTGACTTCAATTTTAAAATGCTATTCAGAACTGCATCTTTTCCAGCCACTAGAAAAGGCCATCCATGAACATACCAAGGCACTACCTGATACCCCATATTTATCATTCTTAGAAGAAACTTTTCTCCTGTTTTCACATGAACATAAGACTCATAGTTAGCTTCCCCTGCCTTTGATGTTAAAGGATGGGGATAAAGTGTATCAGGAAAAGATCTTCCATTAATTAACCAATAGTCTGATTTGTAATTTATGGCGTTGAAGGATGAATTGTTAAAAACACTTTCATGCCATGTAGAGTCTATATCTGACAAAAGCATGGTGTATTCTTTGTCGAAATAAGTAGAAACATTTTCGTATGCAAAATTTCTATTAGTAGCAGTAAAAGGAATATGACTTTGTTCAGTGCCATTAAAACACCATCTACCAGACTTATTCTTCTTTATACCGGCTTCATTTAAGCTTTTCATGGAAGGGTACACAATTAGTGCTCCATACATACCCATTTGAATATGTTCGGAGGCTTCAACCTGGCAATGATACATACAAGTGCCGCTACCCATTGGTTTGTAATAGTAAGTGATTGCAGGAGGGCATTCCTTTAACTTTTCCCATACAGGCACACCAAAGGAGGTTTCAGGGAATCCATCTATTTGAGTGGATACATGGGCTCCGTGAATATGGATTGTGTGATAATTTCTAAGATCTGGTCTGTATTTCATACCTAGGTTTATTAAGGTTATTAATATATCATCATCTACTTCACCCCATATTAATGGAGAGGGGATAGAGGCAGTACCTTTTAAGTTTTGGTAATCACTCCAGTTATGAGGATTTTGCCAATTTAAATTAGAATTGATTATGGTACTGTCTACCCTAAATAACCCTCCTACAAAGCCAAAAACATATAGGTTTTTCCTATCTGTTGAGTTATCAGAAAGGCTAGAACTTGAAGGTGAATTTATAAATCCATCTGTTGAAAACAATACATAATGTCTTACAGACATTTAAAACACCTCACTTTTTAATCTGTATTGTAAATAGTCTTTACTAATTCATCATATTCTTATAAGTGAGGTTAGGTTACTGTTAATAAGTACGTTTCCGTAACAAATGCTGTTTTACAGGACATCTTAATTGTTAATTACACTTTAAACTTATTTATGGCTTCCTCAAGAGATTCACAGATAGTTACTAAATTTTCTGCTTCTGTTTCAATGCTTTGGATAGATGAAAGCTGTTCCTCTGCGGAAGCAGCAACTTCTTCTGTTTCATTGGCGTTTTCATCTGATATAACTGCTATATTTTTTATAGAGGTATCTACAAATGAAGCGTCTTTCTCAATATTTTCTATTTCCGTAGCAATTTCATGTATATGTTCCTTTATAGTTGTAGACACTTTCTTAATATTATCAAACATTTCAATTGTGCTTAAGACAGCCTTTTTCTGTTCTTCCATTAGACTATTCATATTGTGAACTTCCTCTGAGGACTGTCGTGTATAAGCTTGAGTTTCATTAATCAAGTTATATATGTTTTTCGTAGCATCATTAGATTGCTCTGACAGTTTACGTATTTCTTCAGCAACTACTGCAAAACCTCTTCCATGTTCACCGGCACGAGCTGCCTCTATTGATGCGTTTAAAGCCAGTAAATTTGTTTGAGCTGTAATGCTTTCAATGGTACTGATAATTTGTCCGATTTCTTGGGATTTTTGCGAAAGAGAATCCATTGACATAAGTACTTTACTAAAGGCTTGTAGGTTTTCTGACATTGTATCACTTTGATGTTTAATAATCTGAACACCGGATGTTGCCACTTCCTCACCCTTTTGGGATAATTCCTCAGAGTATGATATATTTTCGTTTATATTTATAAGCTTTTCAGTAATAAAGCTTATAGAATTGCTTCCTTCTTTAGCAGCGGCAGCTTGATTAAAAGCCCCTTTAGAAACATTTGTTATACTATTTGTAACCTGTTCAGAAGCCTTAGAAACTTCATTTGTAAACTTCATCATATCCTCTGAAGATGACGTTACAGCTTTACTAAGTTCTTTTGACTTAGATAATAAATCTCTAATATTTAATACTAAATTATTAAAAGATTTCATAAGGTATCCTAACTCGTCTTTAGAGTGAATTTTTCCCTGAACTGTCAGGTCACCTTCTTCTACCTTGGTAATTAAAGAAGACATTTGAGAGATAAATATTGCAATATTCCTATAGGTTTTCATTGTAGTAACACTAAGTAGCACTATAAGCAAAATTCCAAATACTATAATAGAGATTAATATTCTTTTAAACTGCAAATTTTGAAGCTCGGCCTTTTTATTGATTTCTTTGATGGAATTATGAGAAATAGCCTTTATTTGCTCTACTAAGCTATCTAGCATATCTGTAGGGACTCTGTCCTGTCCTTTTACTAGAGTATCTACAGTAATATAGCTGTCAGCTGTATTAGGATCAAAGCTTTTTAATGCATTATTGTAAGCTTCATTTAACTTATTGTGACTATTAGAAAAGTCATCTACTATCTTAGTATCAATATTAAGTTCTTTCATATGTTCTTTTAGTGCTTGAAGATCTGATTTAACCTTTTCACTTTCATTTAAAAACTCTTTGTAATTGCTTTCCAAGGATTCTTTATTTGTACCTCTAAGAAGGGTGTTTTTCCAAGCTTGTACCTGTTTTTTAAAGTGAAGTTGGGTACTACGGGAACTATCAACTAATTCAAGATAGTTTTCAATCAATGATAACCTAGCATTGGATTGTTCTTTAATCTGGCTTAGTGAAGTCCAAGAGAATGTGCCTAAACTTACTGTAATTATTATGCATATGGATATGAGCATAATTAAATTTCTTCGTATTTTGTTATTTTTCATATAATTTCCTCCACCAAATATGTAATAGATTAATTATATATTACTAATATTTATTAATATGTTCAATATGTTTATACAAAGCGTAAAAAAAGGAGCAGATATAGGGTCAATCTATATCTGCTCCAAAATTGGTCTTATAATGTATATATAGGGGGAGGAGTGTCAACGAAAACAAAGAAAAACATCCATTTATAAGTTTATCCTTATTTTAATCAATTAATATGTCATTAATTAAGGGGGATCAATTAATAAATATTTTCCTTTGATATTTATTATTATATATTAATGTTTATTAAAACGCAAGTGTAAAATTTAAATTTTTAAAAATAACTAAATTTTATACTTTGCCTATTGATAATATATAAATTTATCAATCTTTCTAATATCAACTTCAAAGGGATGCCAGTTATAACCATCCCATCTCCAACCAGCAGTATGTCCTCCGCCTATAAAAGAAATATAAGCCCAGAATTCTACGCCATCTCTAAACCATAGGTATGTGTATTTAAATATAGCAGCTTTAAGAGGAGCAGAATCTACACCTAGACCAGTCATTTGTAAGTAGTTAACAGGCGATGATTTTGAAGAGGTAAAGTTTGGTGGAGGTGAAACAGGTGGTTTAGAAATTAGTGAACCTATTGTTCCACCTACAGGTGGAAAGCATTGAGTACCTCATCTAAATGAAGAACTGTTAAAATTATTTGACATAACCAATTTAAATCACATCCTAGAGGATCGTTAGAAGCATCCAAATCCAGCAACTAAATCTGAATTCAACCTAAAAGGTACCCAGTTAGAACCAGTCCATCTATAGCCAGCGAAAGAGGTATCATCTACATAATTAATCCATGACCAAAATCCAGTATTAATATTCAGCCATATATAGACATATCTAAACATACATGTACCTATTACACTGGTATCAACAGCATAAAAAAATCCAGTGCCTGAACCAGTAGTTTCGTACACAGCTTGTATTTTAGATGGTATAAAGTTAGGTGGAGGACCAGGAGGAGCTATAGAAGGTGGAGTTCCTGTTAAACCAGGAGATAAACTAAACTGTTCAGGTTGAAAAGTTTGGCGACAAAGCGGTTCATAAGGGCAATTGCTATAGTAAAAATACATTCTTATACTCTCCTTTAAAAGCTTACATTACATATTATGTTTTTAAATAACAAAAGGTTAATACTATATTGTAAAAAATAGTATAATCTAAATAAATGGGCAGATTTTTATTATCAATATCTAATTAGAAAAGCTCTGTTATCAAATAAATATTCTATAAGAATAATGTATTTTCAAAATTTAAAATATTACGAAAGGAATACGGATACTTGTATAGAACTTATATGCATCAGGGGGGATGCATATGAAAAATACTACAAATAGTTGTGAGACACTGGATAAATTTATACATAAGAAAATTATTATTATTGTTATTTTAGTCATATTTTTAAACCTTTTAATAAAAAATTGGCTTTTTACCCATATTTTTATTGAATATCTAACTAATATTGTGGGAATGAGCGTATGTATTATAGCGCTAAACACTTATAAGATATGCAAAAATGAGTTTTTTGCATTTTTGGCTGTAGCTTTTGCTTTCATATTCCTATTTGAGTTTATGCAGATGGCTGCTTACCAAGGCATAAGTATTATAGGTCAAAGTAATTATAATCTTACTGTGCAGCTTAACTTAATTAAAAGCTATTATAGTTGTATAACTGCTGTATTAGCATTTAGGTATATAAGAACAAGATTAAAGATTAATGTGATATTTTACATGTTTTTATCTATATCATTCATACTACTTTTATCCATTTTTTATTTTAGAGTATTCCCAGTATGCTATATAGAAGGTTACGGACTTACTACATTCAAGAAGGTAAGTGAATTTATGATATGTATAATGTACATTATCAGCATTATAAAGTTGAGAAAAGCAAAATTTTACTTTAATCAGCAGGTTTATAGTTACTTATTTTATTCTTTAGTATTAATTTTAGCCTCTAATGTTCTTTTTAGCTTATATATAAATGAATATAGTACACAAAATATTGTTGGACACTTATTATTAATTTTATCTTACTTTTTCTTATATAAAGCAGCAGTACAGAGCACCTTAAGAGCACCCTTTAAGTTTTTATTCTCAGAACTCAGTATAAAAAATATAAGATTAAATGAACGTAACAGGGAACTTGAATATGCACGGAAAATTGCAGAGGATGATAGACAGAGATACAAAAACTTAGTAGAAAATATACAGGTTCCCATAATAGTAAAAAAGGGAGAAAAGATCACCTTTGCTAACAAAAGTGCCTTAAGTCTCTTTAAAGCAAAATCACAAGAAGAGCTTATAGGTGAATGTCTATTGAAGGTTGTACCAGAAGAGCATAGAGATCTTGTTAAAACTTGCATTGCAAGCCAGAAGGAAGAAGGGGAACGGAATTACCATGGACTAAAGCTTCTTGCTTTGGATGGAAGTTATTTGTATGTAGATGTATCCAAATTAAATATAAGATATGGTGGTTTAAATTACAGCTATTTTGTGTTTAAAGATATTGCTGAAAAACAGAAGAGGAAAGAAGTTGAAAGAAAGCTTAAAGAAACAATGGAACTTGAAAAGCTAAGAACAGAATTTTTTGCAAATCTATCCCATGAGTTTAGAACGCCTATAAATGTTATTTATAGTGCACTTCAAGTTATGGATATATATATTAAAAACGAAAATATCTATAATATAACTAAATATATATCAACAGTAAGACAAAACTGCTATAGATTACTTAGACTGGTTAACAATTTAATAGACATTACTAAGATTGATGCTGGATTTTATAAATTTAACTTAAAAAATTGTGACATAGTAAGTTTAGTTGAAAATACTGTAGAATCAGTGTTACCCTACATACAAGGTAATGGAATGGAGATTACTTTTGATACGGATATAGAAGAAAAGATAACCGCCTGTGATCCAGATATGATTGAAAGGGTGATGCTTAATTTAATTTCAAATTCAATAAAATATAGAAGAGAATATGGAGGTGCTATTACTATTAATATATATAATAGTGATGAAGGTATCACTATATCTATAAAAGATAACGGAATAGGTATACCGTTGAATAAGCAGAGCAATATCTTTGAAAGATTTGTACAGGCTAACAATTTACTGACAAGAAAATGTGAAGGAAGCGGAATTGGTCTCTCTATAGTAAAATCTTTAGTAGAAATGCACAAAGGAACTATAACTTTAATAAGTGAAGAGGGAGAAGGGAGCGAGTTTGTTATTGATATTCCATTGAATATTACAAAAGGAGAAGAGTGTGGCAAGAACTTATTTGTAGGAGGGGACATAATGGAAAAGGTGAATATTGAGTTTTCTGATATATATAATTTGGGATAAAGTACAGAAGATAAACCTCTTCTCTTTTGTCCTGAAAAATATGAAGAGGTTATAAATTATTTGTGTGTTAAAAATAAATATCTGGGAAAAATATTATGAAAGACTTACTAATTAATCGAATTAATCGAAAGGAGAATTCTATGAGAAAAACTTTAGTTTTAGGGTCCACTATAGTTATGGTGGCAGCATATGTTTTTTCAAGAAAAATAAGAAATGATGCACTAATAAGATGTTTTGTAAATAAGCAAGCAGAAGTAGAGGATGACGATTATACTTCAATAAGTGAAGAAAATGGGGAAAATACTGTGGTGTATGAGAACTCTTGTAACTTTCCTCCATCTAAATCTAAAACATTAAAACTTAAGACTAACAATTCATTAATTACCTTAAATTTTAAATGGAACTTCTCTTTTGGTGGAGGAAAGCTTTTTAAATAGTTAATTAAGAAAGTATTATTTTTCATCTATTAGCTGTTTATGTCTAAAGCAACCTGTTATGTGATCATTTATAATCCCTGTTGCTTGCAGGTGAGAATAAACTATAATAGAGCCTAAAAACTTAAAACCTCTTCTTTTTAAGTCCTTGCTGACTCTATCTGACAACTCAGAGCTTGCAGGGACTTCAGATAGGCTTTCCCAATGGTTAACAATGGGATTGTAATCTACAAACTTCCATATGTAATTATCAAAGCTTCCAAACTCTTCTTGTATTTTAAGAAACATTTGAGCATTGTTAACTGAAGCTTCAATCTTTCGTCTATTTCTTATAATCCCTTGATTTTCAAGTAGTTCATTTATCTTTTCTTCTGAATATAAGGCAACTTTTTCAGGGGCAAAGTTATCATAAGCTTTTCTATAGTTTTCCCTTTTTCTTAAAATTGTTATCCAGCTAAGGCCGGCCTGGGCAGACTCTAATACTAAAAATTCAAAATGTTTTCTTTCATCATGAACAGGAACACCCCACTCTTCATCATGATATTTTATATAAATAGGGTCAGTTCCGCACCAAGAACACCTTTCCATACTTTTATCACCTTCTAATATTTTATTTTTTAATAGTTTAAATATTCCTATAGGCAACGGTATTTAATCCTTTATTTATATATAATAACAAATTTAAGTTAACATATAAAGGATTAGGGTATTACAGGTATAAAGTGGTTATATAGAACTTATTTAGTAACATATAAATAATAAGGAAGCAATTGGAGGGATATGGTAAAAGTGATAATTGACTTTTCTTATAATAAGAAAACTATAGATTTTATTCAAGGACATATTTTGAAAGGAACTTTTTATAAATGCAGCTATATAAGATATAAAACTTTATACAGAAATCCAGCTCCTGGAACTGAAAATGTTGAATTGTATAATTTTACTCCAAGAGGGGGAACTAGAGCTTCGGTGCTTATTCTTCATGGTCTTGGGAGCAGAAATATTAAATTTATGCTTTGGCTTGGAACTCATCTTGCTTCCGTTGGAGTTAACTCAACTATTATTATTCTACCTGGTAACTACACTCGTGTAGAGGATAAGTCAGTAAGTGGGCGGAGCTATATATGGCCGGATATTAAGCTTATGTATCAATTTTGGGAGCATGCAGTAGTTGATGTTAGGACTACTATAGATTTATTACAACAGCAGAAAATTTGGAATGAAAATAATTGTGTAGTAGGCTATTGTTTGGGAGGTATGATTTCATCAATATTAGCATCCATTGACAAAAGAATAGAGCAGACAATATTCATGACTACAGGAGGATATATCCCAAAAATATTACACGAATCCCATGTAACTGCTTTTGCTAGGAGACTTTTTGAGAAGGGATTAAATAGTGAGTATTATTTGCAGGATAAAGCAAGGTTGTATAACATATATAAGGAACAATTTCCTATAGTTAAAGAGATGAATCTATCAGAAATAATAGGAAATAAATTCATACATCCTTTATTTAGAATAGATCCTATTTCCTATGCCCATTTACTGGATAAGTCCAAGGTTACCTTTATAGATGCTTTGTTTGATGAAACACTGCCTTTAAAAAGTAGGACTATGCTTTTTAAGGAAATGAAGGGCGCGAATAGGTATATAGTTCCTACTACTCATGTAGGGTGGCTTCCTTTTGAATCTTTTCTGGCTCAGTATATATTACTTAAAGTAAACATTAATGACAAAAAATCTGCTGCTTTAGTTAAAAAGAAACAAGAAATCTTTGATTATATTAATCTTAAGTTTTTAGGCAAACTATAAATTAATAAAATTTCTTTTAAATAAGCCAAACAAATATAAAATCAATGAATAGTTTCTAAATAGGATTAGCATAATAATTCTATAATATAAAATTATTAATTTGTTAAGAAAATGTAAATATAGATAACTATTTCATATTTACCTATTGACATTGTTGAATTTTCAGAATACAATGATATAAAATAATATTAAAAAAGCAATGACAAGGACGAGTAAATATATTACTGTTCAAAGAGAGAGAAACTGATTCGCTGAAAGGTTTCTTGTTCAAGAATTATTGAAAACCACCTTAGAGTTGAGTACTGAAATTAGTAGGTATGTCCGTAGCCAGCGTTAATGGTTTAGAGATGATAGTTTTAAATACCGATGTTTAAATCAGAGATTTATTTATACTATTAATTTGAGTGGAACCGCGATGTATGCTCGCCTCAAAATTGAGGGGAGTTTTTTGTTTTTTTAAAAATATAATACAAATAAATGCAATGATGAGGAAGAGTAAATAGTATTCTAATCACAGAGATGGAAATCCATTGGCTGAAAGATTTCTTGTTTAAGAACTATTGAAAACCACCTCTGAGCTAAATGCTGAATTTTAGTAGGCATCCTTCGCTTTCTGGCGTTAACAGTTTAAAGTGATAGCTTAACTTTTGTCGTTAATTAAAATTAGGTGATTAAAAACTTAATTTTAATTTTATAGCTATAATTTGGGTGGAACCGCGATCATAACTCGTCCCATTTTTGGGATGGGTTTTATTTTTTTACAAATATACAATATATTGAAAAAATTAAAAATTAAGGGAGGAATAATCATGAAAACCATAACCACCAGTAGTATTTTAATGAAATTATTTAAAAATAGGAGGGATAGAGATGACTTGTATAGCTATGCTTGGCTATGGCACTGTAGGTAGTGGGGTAGCTGAACTTATATTAAAAAATAAAAATAGATTGAGAAAAAATATTAAGGATGAATTAATCCTATCTAACGTATTAGTTAGGAATTTAGAGAAACACAAAGAAAGCGACAATATAAATATCCTAACAAAGGATATTGAGGATATATTTAGAGGAAATGTAGATATAGTAGTTGAGGCTATGGGGGGAGTAAACCCAGCTTATGAATATGTTAAAAGAGCATTGCAGTTAAAGAAACATGTGGTTACAGCAAATAAGGATTTAATAGCAGAGCATGGAGGAGAACTTTTAGATATAGCAAACAAAAATGGAGTTGTACTAAGATTTGAA
Organism: Clostridium tanneri; assembly: GCF_033659955.1. NCBI lineage: Bacteria > Bacillati > Bacillota > Clostridia > Eubacteriales > Clostridiaceae > Clostridium > Clostridium tanneri. The sequence goes on along the minus strand of NZ_JARUJP010000006.1, from coordinate 83,954 downwards.
GCCAGCGTAGGAGGAGGAATACCTATTCTAAAATCCTTAAGCGAGTGTCTTGTAGGAAATAACATAAAAGGTATTAAGGCTATTCTTAATGGAACAACAAATTTTATATTATCAAAAATGAGCAAGGAAAATATGAGCTATGAAGAGGCACTAAAACTTGCACAAGATATGGGTTTTGCTGAGGCGAATCCAGAAAGTGATGTAATGGGCTATGATGCAGCCAGAAAGTTATCAATACTTTCCACTATGGCCTTTGAAGAGAAGGTTAACTGGAAAAACATTAAAATCAATGGGATAACTGATATTGATACTGTGGATTTTCAATATGCCCAAGGTGAAGGTTTTGAAATTAAATTACTGGCAATTGGGGAATATCAGGATAATAGTATATATGCTTCTGTTTCTCCGGTCATGGTAAGAAAGAATTCTACCCTAGGTAGAATTGAAAATGAGTATAATGCTATTTTAATAGATGGAGATGCAGTTGGGGATGTAGTATTCACAGGTAAGGGAGCAGGAATGTTTCCTACTGCTAGTGCTGTGTTCTCTGATATAGTGGATATTATTCAAAATAAGAAAGAGAAGGGAATTTTATTTGATTATAACGAAGCATCGGTAGATACCCTTTGGAGAAAAGAAAATAAATGGCTTCTAAGAGTAAATACAAGGAATAGAGTAGATGCTATGGCAGGTTTATCTGAACTGTTTCCTTATTGTAAGATTATTACTAAAGGCATGTATGGTTTAGAAGATGAGGTTGCAGCCTTTGTAAAGTCAGAAAATGAAGCTGTATTAGATAGAAATATAGAAACTTTAAGAGAAAAGATAGATTGTAATAATATTAAAAAAATGATGATGTTAGAAGATTAATTAAAATTGGGGGATTAAAAAATGAAATGGATGGGTCTTATAGAAAATTACAGAGAGTTTTTGCCTGTTAATGAAGGTACAAGAATAATTAGTTTATGTGAAGGTAACACACCATTAATTAGAGCAGAGAATATTGAAAAACTTATGCCTGGACTTGAAATATATTTAAAATATGAAGGATTAAATCCAACAGGGTCTTTTAAGGACAGAGGGATGACTATGGCAGTAACTAAAGCTGTAGAAGAAGGTTCAAAGGCTATAATATGTGCTTCTACAGGAAATACTTCTGCAGCAGCCGCTGCCTATGCCGCAAAAGCTGGTATAAAATCTATAGTCATAATACCAAATAAGAAAATAGCAATGGGAAAACTAGCACAGGCATTAGCCTACGGGGCAAAGGTAATAGCTATTGATGGAAATTTTGATGATGCCTTAAATATGGTTAAGGAAATATCAGAAAAGCATCCTATAACACTAGTAAATTCAATAAACCCTTATAGAATAGAAGGACAAAAAACTGCTGCCTTTGAATTATGTGAACAGCTTGGTGAAAGTCCAGATTATGTATCAATACCTGTGGGAAATGCGGGGAATATAACTGCTTATTGGAAGGGTTTTATGGAATATAAGGAAATAGGTAAAATAGATAATTTACCTAAAATGATAGGCTTTCAAGCAGAAGGAGCTGCTCCTATAGTTAACAATAAAGTGGTAGAAAATCCTGAGACTATAGCAACAGCAATAAGAATCGGAAACCCTGCAAGCTGGAAAAAGGCAGTATCAGCCTTAGTAGAGTCGAAGGGAGTTATAGACAAAATAAGTGATGAGGAAATATTAAAGGCTTATAAGATGTTAGCAAGCTTAGAGGGAATATTTGCTGAGCCAGCTTCTTGCATATCAATAGCAGGATTATATAAGCTCTATAAGGAAGGAAGAATTAAGGGAGATAGCAAGGTTGTATGTATACTTACAGGAAACGGGCTTAAAGATCCAGATACTGCAGTGAATTCAGGAGGAGATATAGTAACATTACCTTGTGATTTTAAAGTAATAGAAGAAGAAATAATTCATAAATAAATTTGATGTATCTTAATTAAACTAGAAAATTCAATGTATACAAAAACCTTGTGAATTAGGAAGGAGGAAAAATTTATGATAAAAGTTAGAATACCTGCTACAACTGCTAATATGGGGCCAGGTTTTGATACCTTAGGAATGGCTTTGAAGCTATATAATGAAATTGAAGTTGAAGAGAAATGTGGAGAAACTGAAATTTATAATAACGGACAGAGAAGTCAAGATGATTATAGGGAAAATTTGATATATACTAGCATGATAAAAACATTAAGTAGGTTTGACTATAATTATGATGGGTTTTATATAAATGTTTCCAGATGCGATATACCTATATGTAGAGGACTTGGAAGTAGCGCTGCTTGTATAGTTGGAGGAGTTGCTGCGGCTAATGCCCTTATGGGTGAGGTTATGTCTATGGATAAAATAATAGAGGTGGCTACAGAAATAGAAGGTCATCCTGACAATATAGTTCCTGCAGCAGTAGGAGGAATGGTTGTTTCACTGCAAGAAGGAGAAAAGGTGAGCTATTCAAAGGTACAGTTGCCTCATAAGTTAAAATTTGCAGCAATGATACCAAATTTTCAAGTAAGTACAGCTATGTCAAGAGGGGTACTTCCAAAGAGCTATTTAAAGGAAGACTGTGTTTTTAATATATCAAGATCTGCTATGCTGATAAGTGCTCTGTACAATGGGGAGTTTGACAAACTTAGAACTTGCTTTGGTGATAGAATTCATCAGCCTTATAGAAAAACTCTAATTAAAAACGCAGAACTAATATTAGATAAAGCTAGAGAAATAGGGGCTATAGGAGAATTTATCAGCGGTTCTGGTTCTACACTTATGGCTGTGGTAGAGCCTAAAGATGAAGAAAGGTTTGAAAAGGAAGTTAAAAGCTTTTTAAGCAGTTTTGAAGATCAGTGGAAGGTCATATTGTTGGAACCAGATATGGAAGGAATAAAAGTTGGATCATATTAATATTATAGCTTAATTCTGAAAATGAACTACAGCTCAATGCTTTCTTAAAAAGATGAGTTGTAGTTCATAATAGTTTAATTTATAATTCACATGAATATAATATATAGAAAATATTATATTCAGGAAGTGATTATTATAAAAATATATATTTATAAGCCTGTAATAGTAAGAATTATAATTATTACAGAGATATTGATATATTGTTCATTTATTTATATTGATTACAATACAAATTTTAGATGTATGTATTCAGCTGTATTAAAGTATGTGGGAATATTACTATGTTTACTGCTTACTGTTTTAATAGGAAGTAAAGGACATGATAAAAAAGATACTAGATTACTAAAATTGGCATTTTTTTTAACTGCTGTAGCTGACTTGTTTATGGTGATTTTAGATTTTAATACCTTAGGTATACTTGTATTTTGTTTAGTACAAATAACCTACATAAAACGACATAGGAGAGCAATAAGAAAGAAAGATAAGTTAACTTGGTTAACATTAGCAATAATATTAGTTATTATAATTTCTAGGATACTTACAGGTAGCTTTAATGAAGGAACAAACAACACCAGCTTAAGTGAAGTTACTTTAACTTTGGGAAGTATTTATGCTGTTATACTATCTTATAGTGTTTACACTGGCTGGAAAACTGTTAAGGGAAATTTCTATCCAGTTTATAGTAAATATTTAATTTCTATTGGCATAACTTTATTTCTACTTTGTGATATAAATGTTGCTCTATCAAGCATAGCACAGAATTTATTTATAGATAGCATTGAGATTTCAGCTGTTTCAGGATTTCTAGTTTGGATATTCTATCTACCATCACAGGTGTTATTGGCATTAAGCGGATATAGTAGAAAATAGGTAAATTATAAACTCTGTAATGCTATTGTAACTTATTGTATTAACAAAAATTATATAATAATATAAAGACAAGCTTTCCTTTTGTTGAAATACAGAATAATATTACTAACAGGAGGTTGTACGGTGAGCAAGGTATTGATAATAGAAGATGAAGAGAGTATTAGAGGATTTTTAAAAATTAATTTTCAAAGGCATAATTTTTTAGTTGTAGAATCCAGCTCTGGGGAAGAAGGTCTGGAGAAGGCAAGGTTAGAAAATCCAGATGTTGTTCTTCTGGATGTTATGCTTCCGGGAATTGATGGTTTTCAGGTATGTGAAAAGCTAAGAAAGGATTTTTCTAATATTGGAATAATTATGCTTACAGCCAGAGGACAGGATGAAGACAGAATAAAAGGACTGGAGTTTGGTGCAGATGACTATGTTGTAAAGCCCTTTAATCCATTGGAGGTAATACTTAGGGCAAAATCTTTGATGAGAAGAATGGTTGAGAAAGAAGAAAAATTGCAATGCGAAACCTTAAATAGTGGACCCTTTGTTTTAGATATATACTCACAAAAGGTGTTTAAGAATAATAAAGAACTATCACTTACTCCAAAGGAATTTATTCTCATGAAACTTTTCCTGGAGAGTCCTGGAAGAGCTTTTACAAGAAATGAACTACTAGACACAGTCTGGGGGTATAATTTTGTAGGAGATACAAAAATAGTAGATGTTAACATAAGAAGACTGAGAGCGAAGATTGAGGATAGATCTTCAGATACATTATACATAGAAACTGTTTGGGGCACTGGTTATAGATGGAGAAAGGAATAAATAAATGATTATAAAAGAAAAAGATAAGGTTTCTTCAAAGGGAATAAAAGTAAGGCTTGTCGGTAACTTTATGCTTATTATTTTAATTAGCGTTATTGCTTTTGAAGGGTTACTTATTTATTTTACAAAATATTATTTTTATAAGAATGTGGAAGGCGTACTAACAAATCAGATAAAAATAGCTTCAGACTTTTATGAAAAGTATTTTTCAAATGTTGATTTAAAAAACAATGTTCTTGATAATGTTGATGTATTTTGGAGACAAACTACTGCTCAGGTACAGATTATTGAACCAACGGGAAGAATTTTGATGGATTCAGTAGGGGTATTAAATAAAGAACCTTTGGATAGTTCCGATTTTAAAGATGCATTAAAGGATGAAAAGGGGATATTTATAGGGAATGAAGACTATAACAAAGAAAAAGTTATAGCAATTTCCTACCCATTAAAATCCGATGGAAGAATAGTGGGAGTATTACGATTTATATCTTCTCTTAAGGAAATAGATAAGGTTATATTAAATATATCCTTAATACTCATAAGTATTGGAGTAATAGTTATTTTAATTGCTGGGGCAATAAGTATAATTATTGCACACAGTATTGTACATCCGCTTAAAGAAGTTACTAGTGCTGCAGAACTAATGGCATCAGGAAACTTAAAAATAAGAATAAATAAAGAAAAAAATGATGAGATAGGTAGGCTTGCAGATACATTAAACTTTATGGCTGAAGAAATTGAAAAAAGAGATAAGATAAAAAATGAATTTATATCCTTAGTATCTCACGAACTAAGAACACCATTAACATCTATTAAAGGTTGGGCAATTACCCTTAAAACTGATGAAACGAATGACAGAGATATATTATACGAAGGATTAAACATTATTGAAAAGGAGAGCGACAGGTTAACAGCTATGGTAGAAGAATTGCTGGACTTTTCAAGACTTGTGTCAGGAAAGGTTACATTAAAGAGGGAAAAAACAGATATTATAAAGATCCTTGAATACATAGAAAAATATATGGGCTTAAGAGCAAAAAGAGAAAGAATTAACTTTAAGGTAGTCTATGAAGAATTACCTTTCATAGAAGTTGATAAAGATAGGATAAAGCAGGTACTAATAAATCTTTTAGATAATGCTTTTAAGTTTACCTCCCCAGGTGGAAATGTGGTTTTGAGTGCATTAAGGGAAGAAAATTTAATAATTTTGAAAGTAGAGGATACTGGTTGCGGAATAGGTAGAGAGGATTTACCTCATATAAAAGAAAAATTTTATAAAGGGAAAAATAGTAAGTCTCAAACAGGGCTAGGGTTATCAATATGCGATGAGATAATACAAATGCATAATGGAAGTCTTAGTATTGAAAGTGAATTGAACAAAGGCACATCTGCAATTATTAGCATCCCTCTCAAAATAGAAAACAAAGGTGAAAAAAGTCATGAAACTAAGATATAGTAATTTATTTATAACATTGATATATATTTTTTTCCTTACTGGATGTATAAAGGTTGACTTTAATATTGAAGAAAAAATAGTACCTCCTGAAGATGCCGTTAATGCACTACAGGGAACTTGGATTATAGAGAAGTGCCTATCATTAGAAGGAAAGGAAGAAGATGCTAGTAAAGCTAGTAAGTATCTTGGAAAGTATGCCTTATTCGATAATAAAATCAGTGTCTTAGGAGGGGATATCTGTATCAATCCTGAGTATAAGATACGGAATGTAGGGTCTAATGATTATTTACTATCCAAATATAAGACAAGTGCAGAGAAATTTGGACTTGAAAAAGAAAAGATAGATGTAGTTACGGTAACATCAAAAAATCAAGTATTCTATGATTTTATTATAATAGATTATAATAATTTGCTAGTGTGTACAGGTGATAATTTTCTTTACCTACATAAAGTATCAGATAAGATAGATAAGACTGTAAAGGAAAACAGTTTAAGAAACTCTAGTAAAAGAAAAATAAAAAGTGTTACGGAGGAAGATTCTTTGCTAAGATCAGCAGTTTTGCTGGGCATACGTTCATCAGAAAATACTTATAAAACCATATGGGTAGCAACAAGGAATAAAGAACTTAAGCCTATTATGTATACAGAACAACTTTTTGTGCCTAGAATGAAAGGCTTTTGGGAAGTAGGGGCATATAAAGAAGTAACTAACAAGGGTACCACTTCAAGTATATATGCAAATTCCTTGACTAGTCCAACTTCAGAAAAATCTAAGGCTAAAATGAAAAATGTATTAACTGAAAAGGTAGAAAGAAGGATTACGTTCATTGGAAATGACTATATAGGCACAGAGTATGATTCAAGATTTCAGGTTATACCTATAGATAACATAGGCATTGGTAAAGGAATTGATATTTCCGATATAGCAAATGAAAACGGATATACTGCTATGTTAAGATCCAGTGAAGCTTTCATTTCATCCCTTGACAAAGATAAATCCAAGCTTATTATGAAGAACCCTAGAAGAGATAACTTCACACTTCAAAGGAGAAATGGGCATTGGATTATGAAAGGTAGATTAGACTATAAGCACTATGCACAGGAGAATAGTTATGAGGATTTTGATATAAATATAATGATACCTTTAAAGCTTATAAGCTACGATGAACTATATATTCCATGGAGTGAAATAAAGTCAAGAATTCCAGAAGCTTTAGATGCATTTGTATCGCCTAATAAAGATATTGCATTAATAGAAGGAAAAGGAAGCATATATGTATATTCTATAAAAGATGGAAAGCTATCTGAACAGCCATTAAAAAAAGTTTATTTAGATGAAGGGGATTCTATTGTTATGGCAGAATGGGCTATAGGAGAATATGCAGAAAAGTGGGAAAGATTCGTAGGTCAAAAATTTACTCCTTTAGGTGAAGAGTTTGAATAACTCTTCTCTTTCTTTTCAAGTTTAATATTAGTAGTCTAAAAATATTAAATTTAAAGTGGTAAGTTACTTTTAAAGCAACTTACCACTTTAAGTGAATTTATCCCTATTTTATAATCCCGAACTCATACCCTTCAGACTTTAAAAGCTCTATTATAGAAGGGAGAGCATCAACGGTAGTCTGCTTAGTCACTGTATCATGCATTAAAATTACAACATTATTTTTTGAACTTTCTGCAGTAGTGATTTGACCTTTAATAGTTGATAACTGCTCAGCAACAGATACGTTATTTTTAACTCCATCTCTGTTTTCAGCGTTCCAATCTACAAAGTACATTCCATTTTTTATAAGGTCCTCTCTCATTGGTTTCTTCCAGGATTCAAAGGAGCCTGCAGGAAACCTTATTATTCTCGTAGAAACTGTTTTGCCAAGGGCATTGCCAATAGCGTTATTGGTTTGCTGAATCTGCGATTTGAATACTTGTACATCAACGTTTCTGTGAGGATATAGAACTTTATAATTATGACTATAAGTATGATTTCCTATAGCATGTCCATCATCTGAAATCTGTTTTAAAATCTGAGGATTTTTATCAACAGCGTTTCCTACTACAAAGAATGTTGCATGAACCTTATATTTTTTTAATATATCAAGAATTTTCGGAGTTATACTAGTATTTGGACCATCATCAAAAGTTAAAAAAGCATATTTTTTTCCATTACTTCTTCCGAAGTTGTACACTTCTTCTGCTTTCACAGAGAGAATTTCCTCTGCTTTTTCTTTGTTACCTCCAGCTTGCAATGTGTTATCTTGGTCATTATTAGCTGTTGGTTTTAATTTTTCACTATTATTACCATCACTTGTATTGGATAAAAGTATAGATGAACTGCCATTTTTATTTAGCAGTGATGACTTTTGATTAAATAACATTGCAGAGAATAAAATTATAATAACCGTCGTACAAAAGATAAATCTTTTTCTCGACTTAATTTTTACTTTATGCAAACGCTTTTTTCTCATATTTTGTCCCCCCATATTTTGTATAATACTGTCTATACTTATATACTATAGTATTATTTAGAAGAAAGGGTTACAAAAAAAGAAAAAATAAGTTACAAATTGGTTACAATAGTTAACTATGCTATTTCTGGAGGTTATCTAGTTTGGCATTAATAGTAGACCAATAGTCTGCATTTTCTAGTCCAAGTCTCCAAATAGCTATACCTGCTAAACTATTGGAATTTACCACATCTAATTTATAGGAGAGGCTTGTACTATTTTCAAACCAAACAGTGTGTGCGGCTCCGGATTTATCTTTATATTCAAAGTATGGACTTTGGGATTTATCGTCCCAGTGAATTTCAGCATTATAAGTTTCTGCTAGTTTGTATATTGAATCAATGCCATAGGCCTTTGCTCCATTTAAAGACCAATCATATCCGTAACTTGCTACTCCTAAAACTATTTTAGAAGAAGGGATAACAGATGCAGCATAGTTAACAACATTTTTCACCCAATTAATAGAGGCAACAGCACCAGCAGAACCACTAGGAGAGTGCTCATCGTAGGTCATTATAACAACTTGGTCTGTATACTTTCCTATTGACTTATAATCATAGGCACCACTCCAGCTATCTTTCACGTTATCAGCGGTCTTTGCTGGTACTGAAACTGTAACAGTAAAACCTTGGGATCTTAGTGCCGGGTAGAGCTCCTTTAAAAAAGTTGTATAATGTTCTCTGTTAGAATAATGAAGATTTTCAAGATCAATATTTACACCTTTATAGTTATTTTCTTTTAATTCATTTACAATATTTTTAATTAATAACTGTCTGTTATTTGGATTCTCTAGTAATTCTTTAGCTATATCGCTTTTAAAATTATTGGTTACCATGGCAAAAGGGTTGATTTTTTTACTATTAGCATAGGAAATCTGTTCCTTCGGCACTGTACCTGACAAAGTACCTTTGCCATCTACATTATAGGTTGCCGTAGCTATACTATTTATTGAGCTAGTATTATCCACCATTTTATTATAGGAAGAGGTATCCTCAGGATGGTAGAAGGTTGTAAATGCCATTACAGTCTTTTTTGCCACAGCCTTATCTGATGAGGTTGTAACTATAATATTTTTTTTGCTAAATTGAAAAAAGGCTATAGATATAAAAGCGATAAAGCTGATTGCTAAAAGAGCCAGTAATAATCTTTTTTTATTAAGCATAAAGTTTATCTCCTTTACATATTTAGCGTATAAGATATACACTGATTTATATTTAATGAAAAAGTTGCCTATTACCAAGTTTGAACTAAGGCCAGCTATAAACTATTATGTATAAGATATTGTATAAATTCAAATGTAACTTTTACCGTGAATAGTATAACTTAAATTAAATGGGAAGGTTTATAGAACTACAGTAACAGTATTTAGAAAAGTCTGTGGAAGTGTTAAATACGCATATAGATTGGAATAAGGTTACGAAATTTTAATAAAGGTTAAAATTTTATTAAATATTAGAATAAAACATAATAATTTTCTTTAAAAATACGATTATTAAAATAACAGTACTTTTTAGGAGGGTTTTTGTGTGGGAAAAAATTCAGTGTGATTACTTTATAGAATTAGTTGTAATTATTCTGGAGGATATGGTGGATATATTAAGTAAAGAAAATATAAATAATCTAGAGCTAGAGGCGAGAAAATCTAATTTCTATTATGCAAGTAAAAAATTTGAAGACTTAGTGTTAAGCTATAGTAACAGTAATCCTGCCTGCGGTAAATATAATATATTTATAAAACCAGTGAAGACAGTCAATAACTTAATTTTAGAGCTTAATAATTCTTTAGGCAGGAAAGATAGACAGAAATACCGTACTAAAATTTTAGAATATATACAATTGATAAGAAGATTACAACAAAAACTACTATAATAATAAGAATGGTTTAGCCTGTGTAGAAGAAAGTTTTGAGGTGTTTTTAAAGTTTAACACCACAGACATATCTAAACACAGGCTGTGTATTTTTAAATTTACTATATTGAGATAAAAACTAAAAAATCCTCAAGACTTTATCTAAATTAAAACTGATGTTATAATACTAACTAGATAATAGTTAGTATTAAGCGGATTATATAAATTTAGTAGGAATCTTTTAGAAGAGAGGTATTTGCATGAATAAAAAAGATTTAGCAGATTTGAGAAAAGAATTTAAATTAAGTAGTTATATGATGCCTATAAAAGAAATATATAGTGTTTATCTAAAAAAAGATAACGGTGAAATTATAACAAAAGAATTAAATTATTTTGAAATGATGGATATAGAGAAAAGAGAGCTTTATTTAGAAAATTTTAAAAAGGTTTTAACAGGACCTATAGATACAAAAATCTTTGAACTTGATTTTAAAATGAATTTAGGACAAGATTCAGAAGAAGTTGTAGCAGCAGGCATTGACTTAGATCAAAGTACTAGGGATGTAGTTAGAGAGTTAAATGCTGGAATGGCAGGAGAACAAAGATACGGGGAACTAGAAGGCACTCAAACTATTCTCTATAATGCACTAAGTTCCGGTGAAAGTATAGTAGAATATGCTGATAAAATCGTAGAAAAAATAGCTAGGAATTACACCTATGAGACAGATATAGTTATAAACTTTATAAAGGCTGAATACTTTAAAGGTAATAAAAAGAGGAGTAAAGAAGCAGAAGAATCAATAGATGATTATGTACAAGCTATAGAGTTTATTGTATGCAGTATAAATAAGATAGATGTTCCTAAAAAAGTACTTAAGTTTGATTATTCCGAAATGACCTTTAAGCCAAATTCGGCCTTGGATGTAGAGGTTAATCTAAAGTCTCCTTTAGATGGATTCATGTTTCCAAGCATCAGTAGTGAGTATATTGATGTGAATAAAATAATATATTATTCATCTAAAGCAAAGCAAATAAATGTAGGTTTTGTTGAGAATGTTTTAGACTGTGGCATTAAGCCCACTGCAATAGAAGAAAAAGAAAGCTTTCATGCTATATTAAATACTGTAGTAGGAGACAAAATAAAGACTGATACCATGCAGGAAATATATGAGAGAATAAATGAAAAGCTTGAACTTGCAGAGGAAGAAGATGATGAAGAGCCGACTATAGATATGAAAGAAATAACAAAGGTTTTAGAGGAAACTGGTATCGAAGAAACAGAAGTGGTAAAAAGTGCTTTTGAAGAAATTTGTGGTGGAGACTATGAATTTAAGATTAAAAATATAGTTCCGGATTTTAATAGCAGATCTATTAAAATTGAAAATGAAACCACTAATATAACTATTACACCAAGGGAATTAAGTTCCATTAGACAAGTTATAGATAAAAGTGGAAAGAAGTGTCTTTTGATTGAACTTACAGAGGATGTACAGATTAATGGATTTAGGTTAGAAAGTGAAGAATTTGAAAGTATATAAGTATGACAAAGTTGGAATTAATATATTAAATAAGGCAAATTTGTAAATATAAAGCAAAGTAGAAGGCTATAGAGGTTTCTACTTTGCTTTTATTATCTCAAGTGCATTATTTTAGTTTCCTGATTTTTTCCATTATTTCTTTAAAGTCATAGATTGCCAGTATCACAAGGGTGGGAGGGGTAGATATTATAAAAATAATAAAAATAAATTGAAGAATTGATTTTTCTAACATTATAGCTACCTTATTACATCTTATATATCTATAAATATTATGCTTTGTTGTTAGTACATATTCAATTAAATAATATAAAAAATAACACACCCAATAAATTTAATTTAATAAAATTTACTGAGTGTATCACTTATGGTAGTTTTTATACAAAATTCCGATTTTTACTTAGAACATTTTTAGTATTATCTTTTAGCACTTTCTAAGGCTCTTGAAACAGCTAGTTTCCAATTGTCAACAGTTGCAGGATGGCTACTGCTTATATTAACATTAGCAGTTTGATTTCTAACTATAGCTGCTGCTAAGTCTATTTTAGCTCTATCAAGAGTAGTTAAACTAGTTGCAGTAGCATCAGGGCCTGTAGCAGTTCCTGTATGGCCACCTTTATAAGCGTTACCATTTGGAGCTACATCAGCGTTACGTCCTGAAATACTTGTATTTGTACCACCCATAACTCCACCAGTAGGGCCGCCTATAGCGCCGCCAGTAACTCCATTAGCATTATTGCCCATAGTTCCACCAGTAGTTCCAGTACCGCCCATAGCACTACCAGTATTTCCAGTAGCTCTATTATTAACGCCAGGTGTAGGTCCAGCAGCATTATTGTTGCCTACAGTGCCATTTGCATTATTTCCTGTAGTAGTACCAACGGTTGTTCCTGGTGTTAAATTATAGTGTGCAACATCTCTTCCTTGTGGATCAAGAGTTTTAAGAACTACATCAGTAATTCTGCCGCCACTTACAGTAACTATAGCAGCATCTGTTCCTCTTGAGTCTTTATTTCCCTCACCTAGATAAACACCATCTTTATAACCTGCTGTGCTTACATTAGGAGCATTAGCAGTGTTACGATTAGTAACATCGTTACGAACATTTTGACCTACATTTTGACCTGCATTTCTTATATCTTGAGCTGCATTTCTTACGGGCTGATTTACATTATTATTTCTGTATGCTGTATTCCTATTTCCACATGCACTTAAAGAACATGTCACTAACGCTGCCGCAACTAAACTTGCTACTTTTTTCATAGTGTTACCTCCTAGTTTATTAAATTTCACTTCAAAGAAACTTTACCTATAAGTACTAGATAACAAATTTATTATTTATTTTATAGGACGAGGTTTCATATATAGATTAACCTGTTGAAAAAAAATTATGCTTTAATAAATGCTAGTGTATAATTTCACTATATAGTAAAAGTTTCACAAAATTAATTGCTTGCTGCTTTTATACTGAAATTAAAAATAAAGGAAGTAAAATGAAAGGGAGTTTTTTAGGGTAAAATAGATATTAGAAAAACAGCAAGGTATTAAGGCCATTGCTGTTTTGGATAATTGATAGGACATGGAAGTTATTGCTTATTGTTGAGATTGATTTGATTGTTGATCCTGTTGATTTTGTTGAGATAGGTTTTGTAATTCTTTAACATCTTGTTGAACCTGTTGCTGTGGATTTGCATAAGCATTGTACCATTGTTTATTTATAGCCATATCAGATAGCCTAAAATGTTGATTTATACAATTTGTTAACTGAGCACTTAACAGCTGTCTTAGTTGAGGATTTGTTGTCTCAGTTATAGTTTTAGCAAGAGAAGAAATATCCATTTTAGAGGATATTAACATATCTAATGCTATATCTTTATCATTAAGGCTGCCACTGTTATTTTGGTCATCTGAATCAGTTCCAAGTAAGTTGTCTATCCAAGACATAGTTATCTCCTCCTATTGTTGTAAATTAGCTTGATTGCTTATGAATTGCTGCATTTGCTCAAGTGAGCTTTTTTTAGAATTTAAAGAATCCTGCATGAAGCTTTTTAGTTCTTCATCTTGAACCATTGACAGACTTGCTTGGGTCTTTTTTGCACCTATGATTCCAGCATTCATTAATTCGTGAAGTTCTAGCATTTCATGAGGAGCTAATCCATTAGATTTGTTTTGCTGGTTGTTATTTTTTTGATTGTTGTTCTGTTCATTATTATTCTGTTGATTATTATTGTTACAACTATTGTTATCAGCCATAGATAACACCTCCTTACTAGATTATTTTTAGCTAAAGGGGTGTAAATAACCATGGAAATCAAAGGAAAATAATCTTGATTTTAAGTATAAAAAAAGATAACTAGCTTTTAAAACTAGTTATCTTTTGAGATTTACTATGCGCTTACTTTGAATTCCTTTGTTTCTTCTTTATTAAAGCCTTCTCTATCAAATTCACCTTCAGAGTTTGCCACTAATAGAGATACTACTGATGCACCGGTTACATTTGTTGCAGTTCTAGCCATGTCTATTATTGTGTCAACTCCCATAAGCATTGCAATACCTTCAATAGGTAGGCCCATTCCTGCCATTACTACTGTAGCCATGATAGAAGCAGTTCCAGGTACTCCAGCAGTTCCAATTGAAGCTATTGTAGTTACTACTACTAGAAGTATGTAGCCAGTTATTGTCATAGGAACATCAAATACTCTTGCTACAAAGATAGCGGCAATTGCAGGATATAAACCACCGCAACCATTCATTCCCATTGTAGCTCCCATTGGAGCTACAAAGCTTGCCACTCTATCAGATATCTTTACTTTGTGAGTTAAGCATTTTATAGTAACAGGTAGAGTTCCGTAACTGCTTCTTGTAGTAAAGGCAACTACTTGAGCTTCATAGATTTTTTTGAAGAAAGTAATAGGATTAACTTTAACTACAAAAGCTAATAAACTTCCGTGTACAAGGGCAACCTGCAGTATGCAAGCTATATAAACCGCTAAAATCATCTTTCCTAATGGAAGAAGGGTAGCTATTCCATATTGTCCAGTAACAGAAGCCATTAGTCCAAGAACGCCATAAGGAGTTATTTCTAATATCATATCTGTAACTCTAAACATTATACGAGAAAATGAGTTAAAGAAACTCTTAACTGGTTTAACAACTTCAGGATTTATAGCTCCTTCAATTGTCATTGCAACAGCTATTATTATTGAAAATACTATTACAGGAATAATCTTAGCATTAGCCATGTCAGAAACAGGGTTAGATGGAACCATGTCTAATAAAACTTTTGCGAAAGTAGGGATTTCTCTAGCTTTAAAACTTGCATCCTTCGCAAATTTAATACCAGCACCAGGATCCATTGCAAGAGCTACTACAACTCCAATAATAGCTGCTACAGCTGTAGTAGATAAAAGCCAAACAAGGGTTTTAGTTCCAACCTTTTTTAATTTTTCAGTACTATCTAAAGAAGTAATACTGGAGATTATTGTAGGAACAACTAAAGGTATTACTAACATCTTAATTAAACTTACATATATTTGACCAATTGGTTGTACGGACTGAATATTCTTCTTAAATACTAGTCCAATTACTACACCAAGAACCATACCAATCAACACTCTGTTTCCAAAGCTTACATTTTTCTTTTTTAAGAAATACAAAAATAATAACATCAATACTGCCACTAACAAACTTAAGTAATTTGGATTCATAAATTTCACTCCTATTAATATATTTTTATTTAGATTACAATATATCACTGCGCGCTTGTGTTATATTGTAAGATTTAATTCAGGGTAATTTAATATTTACCTGAATTTTATTAAGCTTATGTATAAACCTTGCTTTATTGATACATAGTTGTAATGCAATGAAGCGAAAGTAGCTTAGCTATAGATTAATTGTAGTAGCCATAGAAACAATGCAAAAGATTATTATTGCAAAATAAAAAATCTTCTACCTCTGTAATAATTTACAGAGGCAGAAGATTATACTTCCACGGTTCCACTCTGATTAGGCATGTTTATGCCCATCTTTAATTTGGTACAGTAATACCATATCTCTATAACGGGAGAACCCGTAGCAGCCTACTATGATTCGGCCTAATGCTCACAGGGGCACTTCAACAATAATCCTACATAAAGCTCTTACACCAAGTGAGCTTCTCTCTGAATGATTCATATAGTTTACTTTTCCTGATCACTGCATTTAATTCATATTAAACTAATCAGATTTAACATGTGTTTATTATACAGTGATATTTTACAAAAAGCAATAGCTTTTATAAATTAAAACCGTTAGGCTGTCCAGGAAAAATAAACCACTGCTAGTCTATATCAATTTTTCTCTTTCTTTTCAATACAGTCATCACGTTTTGCACTCCTAAAACTTTGATAATTTATATATTTACTTATGTTATTATAATAGAATATGAAGTATAATTATGTTAACTTAATTCAATAAGGGGTAGCAGTATGAATAGTGAAAAATATAAAATAGATAATTATAAAGTTATTGCTAAAAAGTTTTATAGTGAGAGGTCAATAGATAAGGCTCTTAGTTTTTATGAAAAAGCGTACAATTGTAAGGATGGAAACAAAGATACAGAACTTTTAATTGACATGGCTCTGCTTTATGATGAGTTAGGACAATATGATTTTGCAAAGGAAAAGTATAGAGAGGTATTAAGAATTAATTCCAGGGATGAAAGGGCTTATTACGGACTAGCAATAATATATGACAATAAAAAACAATATAAAGAGGCTGTAGATTATTATCTTAAAGCTATTGAAATAAATCCTAAATATAATAGAGCCTATTTTTTTCTTGCAGGAGCCTACGATGAAATAGGTCAGAAGGAAAAGGCCATTGACTGTTACAGAAAAGTTATAGATATGGATAGCAAAGATTTTTGGGCTTATACTAATTTAAGTGCTATATATGAAGAACAAGGCCAGTATCAATTAGCGCTACAAATGCTAGAGCACAGCTTAGAAATTGATCCCAATCATTATCTTGCTCTATTTAACATGGCAGTGGTGTTAGGAAGGTTAAATAGATATGATGAAGCTATAAGTTTCTACAAGCTTTCTATATCAGAAAATTCTAAGTACGCCTATAGCTACTTAAATTTATCTATAATCTACAAAGAAAGAAAAGAATACGAAAGTGCAATAAGGATTATTACTGCTGGAATTTATAATAATCCAGAAGAAGGTTTTCTTTATTATAATAGAGCCTGTTTTTATGTACATATAGATAAATTACAGGAAGCAATAGAGGATTTATATGAAGCTGTAAAACTATATCCTGGCTTTGTGAAGTATATAAAAGAAGATGAAGAGTTAAATCCTTTAAAAAATACTGAAGAATATATGAGATTAATAAAGAGTTAAGACAAGTCTGCTATTTAAAGTAGGCTTGTCTTAATTTTATAATACATTATTTTTAAGAATTAATTTTGGCATGATTTTGAACATTACAGTTTGAATCTATTAACTTGTTCCATCATTTCTTTTGTCATTTTACTAAGTTTTTGTGCAGAAGAGGCAACTTCCTCTGAAGAACAGCTCATCTCCTCAGCAGAAGCAGAAACTTGTTCTGTGGAAGCAGATATTTCTTCTGATATAGAGGAAGAGGATTCTATTTTTTCTAAAATTACATTTTTGTCTGCACTAAGAGCTATGGTGGAGGTATTAATGTGAGTTATTTGAGGTATTATTGCATTGATGGCTTCTATGATTGTTTTAAAGGAGTTAGTAGTTATATCTATGATATTCATTTGATTATTTAACTCTTTATTCATCTTATCCGTTGAATTTAGTATTATATTAGAGTTATCAGAAATACCTTTTACTAATTTATTTATGTTTTCCAGTGATGCCTTGCTTTGTTCTGCAAGCTTTCTAATTTCCTCAGCTACTACGGAAAAACCTTTTCCAGCCTCTCCAGCTCTTGCTGCTTCAATAGCAGCATTTAATGCAAGTAGATTTGTTTGATCGGAAATACTATTTATAAAGGTTGTAATCTCATTAATTTTGTTTATATCTTCTCCAAGGCTTGAAATTTTAACAATAAATTCTTTAAAGGTTACGCTTACTTCACTTACAGACTCAATTAGGATATTCATGTTATTATTGCTCTCATTAGCCATTGAACTAATTCCTTTAGAATTTACATCTACATTTTTAATTGCTTTCACAATTGAGTCTAATTTTTCGCTGAATTCATTTAGTATAGCAGTTATATTTACTAATTCTTCAGTTTGAGAGCTTGTACCTCTAGCAGCATCTTCTATTGCAGAAGCTATGTTTTCAGAGGATGACGACATTTGCTCAGATATAGTAGATAAGTTTTCAGATTGAGTGTCAATGATTTTTGATTTCTCTTCAATAGCTTTAATTATGGTGGAAATATTGGAAACGGTTTTCGAAAGAGATTTTTTCATAATTCCAAATTCATTTGTGCTTTCTACATCTATATTTATTGTGAAATTACCGGAAGAAACTGTTTCTAAATTTGTTATCATCTCTTCAGAGGATTTTTTAATAATCTGCAATATAAGATAGCTTACTATTAAAGATATGACAATTGATATCAGGAATGTGGCCAACATAAGTTTTACAATGTTAGAGTAAATGCTGTTACTTCTTTTATTGGTTTTATCAGCGGCATTTTCATTATAATCTCTTAGCTTTACAAGAATATCCTCTCCTTTAGTGCCTATATCAGAGAAGACTTTGTAATCTTCATGGGATAACTTTTCATCCTTACTTAGCTTAATCTTTGCCTGCTCCCAAGCTTTCATGTACTCAGAATAGTTATCTTTGAACAGCTTTAACTGTTCAGCTTCCTCAGGCTTGATATTAGTAGACTCATACTCTTTTATTCTTTTTTGCACATTTGCATCGTATTCTTTTATCTTGGCATCAACGGTTGTATCATATTGAAAAAAAGCCTTAGTAAATTGAATCCTTATATTTAAAAAATTTCCTCTAATTCCGCCAAGTCTTGATATGGGTATTAAATTGTCATCGTACATGGAAGTCATATTGTTATTTATTGTTTTCATATTCCAAAACCCTTGAATACCAATAACTAGCATAAAAGCTATTAATAAGAAGTTTAAGAAAAAAACCATAGTTGCTATTTTTAGATTTTTAACCTTCCTTGACATTGTATCACCCCTGTAAAGTTTTATTGTTTTAAAGTGAAAATAATATGTTAGTTTAAAGGCAATATATCATTTGCGCCTATTTACAAAACAATCCTAAAAAACCAACACCTTCCAATATAATTATAAAGTAATAATGAATAAAGTACAATAACAGCATAAATTATATAATTATGTAGTCTAGAAATATAAATATTAATTTCATGTAACAAATTCAAAAATTAACATTTAAATTCTACACTTATAGTATAAAACAAAACTAAGTATCAAATAATAACAATTATTATTGATTATTTTTACAGTTAGTAGTAAAATATAAATAAATCATACTAAAATAGTCGGATATAAGTAGAGATATAGCCGCCAATCCTTTATATAAAAATAAGGATATACTTTTTCTACTTATCCACTGAAGAGAAAATACATAAGTATTTTTAATCTGAATTCAGAGTAAAATACTCGGTTATAAAGGAGAGATAACTAAGATGTTAAAGATAAACAACTTAAGAGCCTATGTTGAAAATAAGGAAATACTAAAAGGATTGAACCTAGAAATAGGAAAAGGTGAGATACATGTAATCATGGGGCCTAATGGTGCTGGAAAATCAACCCTTGCAAATATATTAATGGGACATCCAAAGTATTCAATTACAGAGGGTGAAATAATTTTTCAAGGAGAAGTGATTAATGAATTAAAGGTAAATGAAAGGGCAAAAAAGGGGATGTTTTTATCCTTTCAATATCCGGAAGAAGTACCAGGAATAACAGTAGAAAATTTTCTGCGCACAGCAAAGGGGGCAGTGTCAGGAAAGGTTCAAAATATCATACAGTTTAGGAAAGTACTAAAGGAAAAGATGAGACTTTTAAAAATTGATGAAAACTATGCTCAAAGATATTTAAATTTGGGGTTTTCTGGTGGAGAAAAAAAGAAGAACGAAATACTTCAAATGGCATTACTTGAGCCAAAGCTTGCAATTTTAGATGAAACAGATTCAGGATTAGATGTAGATGCTGTTAGAGTTGTAGCAGAAGGTGTTAGAGAATTAAAGAACGAAGAAAATTCAATTCTTATAATAACTCATCTCAACCGTTTGTTAGAGTATCTAAAACCAGACTATGTTCATATTTTAATGGACGGAAGAATTGTAAAGACTGGAGATATTTCTTTAGCAAAAGAGATTGAAGAAAAGGGATATGATTCAATAAGAGGGCAGTTATAGAAACTTTTAAAAAAGAGGTGTAGAAGTTGGAAAAGAGAAAAACTTACATTGAGGATATAGAACGCAGCATTTATGATATGAAAAATGAGTTTCAATACAGTTATAAGACAGAAAAAGGACTAACAAGAGAAATAATAGAACAGATATCTGATGAGAAGAATGAACCTCAGTGGATGAGAGATTTTAGAATTAAGTCTTTAGAAATATATAATAGTATGCCTATGCCATCTTGGGGACCGGATCTAACAGAGTTAGATGTAGATAATATAATAACCTATATTAGACCTAACACTAATATGAAACATGATTGGGAGGAGGTTCCTAAAGATATAAAGAAAACTTTTGATTTATTAGGAATCCCAAAGGCTGAGCAGCAGTCACTGGCAGGAGTAGGCGCACAGTACGATTCAGAAGTTGTTTATCATAATGTAAGCAGAGAGTTAACCAGCCAAGGTGTGCTTTATATGGATATGGAAACAGCAGTAAAGGAATATGAGCAATTAGTAAAACCATATTTTATGAAGCTTGTACCACCAAGTGATCATAAGTTTGCAGCCCTTCACGGCGCGGTATGGTCAGGAGGTTCCTTTGTATATGTACCTGCTGGCATTCAAGTGGATATACCGATTCAGTCTTACTTTAGGTTAAATGCTCCGGGAGCAGGACAATTTGAACATACCCTAATTATAGTTGAAAAGGGAGCAAGAATTCATTATATAGAAGGATGCTCTGCTCCAAAATACTATGTTAACAATCTGCATGCTGGTTGTGTAGAGTTATTTGTAAAGGAAGAAGCAACCCTTAGATACAGCACTATAGAAAACTGGTCTAGGAACATGTACAACTTAAATACAAAGAGAGCAGTGGTGGATAAAAAGGGAACTATTGAGTGGATATCCGGTTCCTTTGGATCCAAGGTGTCAATGCTTTACCCTATGAGTATTTTAAGAGGAGAAGGTGCTAAATCAGAATTTACAGGAGTCACCTTTGCAGGATCAGGTCAACACTTAGATACTGGATCTAAGGTAGTCCATGCAGCACCACATACAACTTCTACCATAAATTCAAAGTCTATATCTAAAAATGGTGGAGTTGCCTTATACAGAGGACTTCTAAGTGCCACTCCAAATGCTCACCATGCTAAAGCCACAGTATCTTGTGAATCTTTAATGCTTGATAACCAATCAAGATCAGATACTGTACCGGTTATAAGTGTTGCTAATGATAGTATAGATATTGGCCATGAAGCTAAAATAGGCAGGATAAGTGATGAGGCTATATTTTACTTAATGAGCAGAGGACTAAGTGAAGAAGAAGCAAAGGCAATGATAGTTAGGGGATTTGTAGAACCTATAGCCAAGGAACTTCCTCTTGAATATGCGGTGGAGATGAACAATTTAATCAAGTTAGAATTAGAAGGAACTATAGGGTAAGGGGTGAGATAAATGAATCTTAGTATGAGAGAAGCTTTAAATAATAAGTATGATGATATTTCGGAAATTCTAAATTCAATAAATGAAGAAAAGAACCATAAGTTAAATCAGACAGCGGTTCCTGCTTGGAAACATTTAAAGGTGAATAACTTTAATTTAGAAAGTTTCCACCTTCCTAAGATAGAACCTTTTAATAAAGACTATATAAACTTAGAAAACGACACCTTAGACAAAGCAGTAGTTTTAGAAACTAAAAACGCATTATGGGTAGTAGAGGACATAGAAGAGCTAATAAATTTAAAAGATAGCTTTGGAATATCAGATAAGTTTATAGCCTTAGGTGAATATAACTTTAACACCGGTGTGTATGTTAGAAGTTATGAGAATGAAAGAGTAGAATCTCCTATTAGACTGAGCTTTGAAATGGATGAAAAAAATCCTACAACTGTAGATCATAACATAGTGGTGGCAGAAAAGGGCAGTAAGGTAACTGTTGTTATAGATTATAGTACAAAAGATTACTATGACGGGTTTCACAATGGGGTTACAAAGGTGTTTGCAAAGGAAAATTCAGAAGTTACAATAGTCAAAGTTCAGAGAATGAATGATAAATCAATGCATTTTGATTCCAATGTTGCCTTTGTGGAAAGGGACGCTAAGGTTAATTGGGTAATAATTGAATTAGGAAGTAAAATTAACGTAACTAACTACATATCAAATCTTGAAGGTAACAACAGCGTCTCACAGTTATACTCTGCATATCTTGTGGATGGAACCGGAAAGCAGGATATTTACTACACAGCAAATCATAGAGGAATGAGAAGTGAAAGTAATATGGAGATTAAAGGTGTAGTAAAGGACGAGGGAAGAAAAGTATTCAGAGGTAATATAGATTTTAAAAAAGGATCTTCAAGATCTAAAGGATCACAGGAAGAAGATGTACTTTTACTAAGTCCTAAAGTAAAAACAGACTCAATTCCAATGCTATTATGTGAAGAGGATGATGTGGAAGGGGCACATGCAGCAACAGTTGGACAAATAGACGAGGCTAAATTGTTCTATCTAATGAGCAGGGGTTTTAGTGAAAAGGAAGCTGAGAAGCTAGTGATAGAAGCCAGATTTAGTCCGATTTTTGAGAAAGTACCAGTGTTAGAACTAAGAGAGTTTTTAGAAGAAGAGTTAAAAAAGAGGCTTATAGATGATGTTAATTGTTAACTAATTGTAATTGGAGGAATAATATGAGCAAAATTGATGTAAATAAGATAAGGTCAGATTTTCCTATCCTTTCACTACAGGTAAATAATAAAAATTTAGTTTATCTAGATAATGGGGCTACCACTCACAAACCTAAATCTGTTATTAAGGCAATAACCAATTATAACGAAAGGCTTAACGGAAATCCCCACAGAGGAGCTCATTATCTAAGTGTAGCAGCAACGGAGGCTTATGAAGAAGCTAGGGAGAAGGTTAAAAATTTTATAGGAGCGGAAAAAGCTAAAGAAATAATATTTACTAAAAATACTACTGAATCCTTAAATCTAATTGCTTATACCTATGGAATGACTTTCATAGAACCAGGAGATGAAATTGTAGTTACTATATCTGAACATCACAGTAATATTTTGCCTTGGCAGATGGTGGCTAAGGCCAAAAATGCTACACTAAAATATATGTATATTGATAAAGAAGGAAGACTTTTAGAAGAAGAATATAAAAGCAAGATTACCGATAAAACAAAGTTGGTAGCAGTAGCACAAATGTCTAATGTTCTTGGAACAATTTATCCTATAAGGGAAATTACTAAATATGCCCATGAAAAGGGAGCTATTGTAGTAGTTGATGGAGCACAGAGTGTACCTCATATGAAAGTTAATGTAAGAGATATTGATGCTGATTTCTTTGTTTTTTCAGGACACAAGGCATTGGCGCCTATGGGGATTGGAGTTCTATATGGAAAAGAAGAGTTATTATTAAGTATGCCACCATTTTTAAGAGGTGGAGATATGATAGAATATGTTACAGAGCAGAATTCAACCTTTGCTGAGTTACCTTTTAAATTTGAAGCAGGAACACAAAATGTTGAGGGTGCAGTGGCACTATCTGCAGCTATAGATTATTTAGAATCAGTGGGCATGGATAACATTGCAGAATATGAAAAAGAGCTTACAGAATATGCACTAAGTAAGATAAAAGAAATACCGTATATAACTGTGTATGGACCTAAGAATATAAATAATAGAGGTGGTCTTATATCCTTTAATATAGAAGGAGTCCACCCCCATGATGTGTCTAGTATTGTAGATAGCTATGGGGTAGCGGTAAGAGCTGGTCACCATTGTGCACAACCTCTTATGAAGTACTTAGGTATTGGGTCTTCCTCCAGAGCAAGCTTCTACTTTTATAATACTATTGAAGAAGTAGATATGTTTATTGAAAGTATAAAGAATGTAAGGAAGTGGTTAGGGTATGGAGAATCTTAGTTCTATATATTCTGAAATAATTATGGAGCACAACCAAAGTAATCATAATAAAAGGCATTTAGAGCATGCTGACTGCAGGGAAAGAGGGCATAATCCCAGCTGTGGAGATGATATAACCCTTTCTCTTAAATTTGAAGGTGATATTATTAAAGATGCAGCTTTTCAGGGAAGTGGTTGTGCAATTTCTCAGGCATCTACCTCTATAATGATAGATATTATTAAAGGTAAATCTAAGAAAGAGGCTCTAGAATATGTAAACACCTTCATAGGTATGATTAAAAAGGAAATTACAGAAGAGGAACAACTAGAAAAATTGGAAGACGCTATAGCTTTAAGAAATATTTCAACTATGCCTGCCAGGGTAAAATGTGCTGTGTTGCCATGGCATACTCTAAAGGAAGGAATAAAAGAAAGATAACGTTGAAGCTCCCCTAAAATTTAGGGGAGTTATTTTATTTATTATATGTCAAATGTTCATGTCTAACATATAATAAATTAAAATAGTTGGACAAACTAAAATTTGTAGGTAGGGAAGTCAGATGTTTGTAATAAACTCAGTTTTTCAAGAAACCTTCAATTCTTTGCTAGTTTTAGATAAATTAAAGGATTTAAGTACATTTCAGGTTTCTAGTTTAATATTACTTATTTTAATTATTGTAGATACAATGTTAGGATTAAAGGTAGCAATAAAGTACAATCGTGTAGGTAGCAGAGGTTTTTTAAAGTTTGTTAAAAAGGTAGTACTATATACAACAGCTATAATAAGCGTAAGACTGCTAGAGGTTGGAATGCTTGCCTTTATTACTACTACACTGTTATCCCAATTAATGTTAGCCTTCCTTATTGTATCAGAAACCATAAGTATACTGGAGAACCTTACTATATTAGGAGTACCTATTCCATCAAACTTCATTTCAATCATCGTTAGTAATTTAAAGATTGCAGGCTTCGATAAAGTGTTAGAGGCAAGAAGAAGTAATGAAAAAGATATTATAGAAATTGATGATATTATAAAATATCAATTGCCAAATTTCAAGGAAAAGAATATTAGGATGTTACTAGATATAAAATTTAGGACATGGAAACTTATATCTGAACAGATAGACAAGGATATTAGTGGAAATGATTCTAATAAGGAAAGGTTATATTACAAAGTATTATCTTTAATAGAACTAGGGTTTAGAGAAATGGAACAGGAATTTGAAAACGAAAAGATTTGTAAGGAATGTGTTGAAAAGTTTTTTGAAATTCATCAGTCAAAAAGAAACAAACTATTAAAAAAGGTTGAGGAGATTTGCTACTCGGAAAAAAGTATTGAGGATAAAAAGGATGAATTAATTGATAGTATCTTAGTGTTATTATATGAAACCATAGTGGATGCTTATAAAATTATTTAATAACTTAGGGACTTTTATAGATTGTCATTTTATATATTTAACTAGGGAGGATAACCTAAAAAAACAACTCAGCGTGAACTGAGTTGTTTTTTTAGATTAAATTATGGATATAATTAAAGGAATTTTATTATAGCAACAGTATTAAGTATAACCAGACTTATAAAATTTATTCATTGGAGTTATTGCTATTTTTACAAATAATTTAATAGTTTAATAAGCCTAAATTTGCACAAACTTATATTACAACAAGGAAACATCATAAAATAACAAAATTATAAGGAGGAACATATTATGGCAAATAGAAATAGTAATAGAGTATTAGTACCAGAGGCAAAGGCAGGATTAAATCAATTTAAAATGGAATCAGCTAGAGAGGTAGGAGTAGATTTAAAAGAAGGTTATAATGGAGATTTAACAGCTAGAGAAGCTGGATCTGTAGGTGGAAACATGGTTAAAAAGATGGTTGAAGCTTACGAACAAGGCTTAAAATAGTATACGATTAATAGAAAAGAGTCAAGTATAACTAGTACTTGGCTCTTTTCCATTAAATTTATAATTTGCAATAAGGTTATTTAGCAATTTAGTATATATAATTTAAATACTTTCTAGATGAAAAACCTTCTATTCCATTTATCTTAATCTTTACCCAGTTACCATCCTTTGAGTAGTCTAGTACTTCTGCATATTGATTTTTACCTAATACTCCAAGTATGGAAGCAGTACTTGATGGATTACTTCTTATATTTAGTTGATACACATTATTAATTGTCACATATTTACCACTTGGTATAGAGGTAAAAAGCTCACCCCATACCCATCCAGTTTTTCCGTTGTAATTCACCAGGTACCATCCATTGGCCTGGTCAATTAGATAAAGTATAGTTCCCTTTGGAATAGTACCTAGTAAGGCAGCATCATCAGAAGGTGCCGCTTTAAAATATGCTGAATAAGTGACCTTTGTCACCTGAGCAAACTGACCAGCTTTAACAGGACTTTGAGAAGATTGCTGTGAAGAATTTGAACTGTTACTATCATCTACAATATTTATATATCTGCCAGGTACATAGCCGTTATTTATATCATCCATAGTAACAAAATATTTTTTTGTTCCTTGAATTCCACCAAAAATTTGTTCCCAGGTAGATTCATAGGTATAAGCACCAGAAATTCCGTTTAACGTACCCCATTTATCAAAAATTAAAACATGATCTCCAGCTCTATTTAATATATCCATATGCTTAAGCTCATTTAAACTTATTTTTTTAAAATATTTGTCAAACATAGTTGAAGTTGATATTTTATAATCTTGTATATTAAAGACTGCTTGTACAAATCCAGAACAGTCAATACCGGCAGTTCCTGATATATATCCCAGTCCAGCTTCTGTATTTACATTTCCTGTATAAGCACCTTTATTAACCCCGTCTAAAAAGTTTGTCCAAGGAGCATTGATGGATTTTGAGTCTAGGGAGTCTTGTCCACCCCAGTTATAAGGTATACCAGTAAATTGAGCAGTTGTTACATTATCAAATTGGCTTGGGGAAGTTACATAAGAAGCGTACTTTGGGTCTAAGTTTCCATTTTTATTCTTATCATATGTCCATGTTAAGTTTATTATCTTTAAAGCTCTTTCCTCAGCTTCACTTCTTGTTATTGGATTTTGCACTGTATTGGCACTGACAGATTTAATAGGAGCAACTACTGTAGTTATTCCAAATAGAATACCAATTATTAGAGAACTGATTTTTTTCATTGAAGACCTCCTTTTAATCCTTAATATAAATCTATGATGTTATTATAAATTAGGATAGTAAAAGTTATCAATAATCAAATTATGGCACTGAGGGAGGATTCTTAATGATTACAGGGGGAGATGAAGGAGATAAAGTTGTGGGTTTTAACAGTAATTAAGTTATAAGAAAAATAGAGTCAGGTAAAAACCTAACTCTATTTTCTGATCTTGAATCTTTTTACAGATTCATTTAGATACTCTATAGATATAACCAAATTTTCTAACTTATCAACTATTGACTGTATAACACTTACTTGTTCTTCTGTAGAAGCAGAAACTTCTTCTGTTGCAGCATTAAATTCTGAGGAAGTGTCTAGGATATTTTGCATAAGAAGTTTTAATTGATTACTGTCGTTATCTATACTGTTAATCTGCGAATATGCGTGCTCAATACTATTAATTGTTGAGTTTATATTCAGTTCTATATTATTATAGTCCTTAAATATACTATCATTAATAGCTTGTCTATTCTTATCTAGCTCTATAGATTGATTTTTAATATCTTCAGATAGTTTAGATTCAGATTTTACTTTATTTAGCAACTCATCTATATTCTTAACTGCCCTGGAAGATTCTTCAGCTAGTTTCCTTATCTGTTCCGCAACTACAGCAAAGCCCTTTCCATGCTCGCCAGCCCGTGCAGCTTCTATAGAAGCATTAAGAGCAAGTAAATTTGTCTGAGTGGCAATGCCAGAAATAGACGCAGTCATACTTTCGATTTCCTTTACATTTTCATTAAATACACCTATTATTTCATAGATCTTTTCAGACTGTTCAATATTTTTGTTTTCTAGTTCCTTTAAATAGTTTAAGTTATATAGACCACCGTGTACAACTTCATTTGTATGATCAGATTTTTCCTTTATTTCTGTAATGTTATTATTTATTACGTTTAACTTATTAGCAAAGTTGTCTAAAAACTCCTTTCCGCTATTGACATTTACGGAAAGATTAGTTGATTCTGCAGCAATTCCGTTTACAGCTCCAGAAATTTCTGTAGACATATTGGCTACAAATTTGGCTTGGTCTTTAAGTTCTACAGATGCAGTATTTACTGAAGTGTAGGTAGAAATAATGTTTTCTATGATCTTTTTTAAATCTAATATCATAGAATTAAAGCTTCTGCTAAGATCTCCTATTTCATCCTTGCTATAAAAAGTAGTTTCTTCTGTCAAATCTCCCTCTGCAAGCTTTTTCGTATTTTTATTTAATATTAAAATTCCTTTTAAGAATCTATTTGTAGCAAATATAGTAACAGCAATAGATATTAAAAGGGATATAATCAATGCTGCAATAAACCCTTTAATCAATGAATTCAGTGGTTTCTTATATTCTTCTACAGGCGTTGAAATTCCAATAATCCAACCAGTGGACTTTAAAGGTTCATAAACAAAGCATTTTTCCTTTCCATCATAGTCCTCCTGTAAAAACACTTTAGTTGATCCACTATGGATGTTGCTAACCATTGTTTTATATAATCCATTTACAACCTGTGACATATTCTTGGAGTTACCCTCTGTCCATTGAAAGTCTTTATTTGGGTGAACTATAAAATCATAACTAGCGTCAAGTAAAAAACCATAACTATTTTCTACATCTTTAACTTGTTCAACTACTGTAGTTAAATAATCTACATAAATATCTGCAGCAGCTACTGCTATTACAGAGCCATCCTTTTTAATAGATTTTGAAATAGAGATAACCATTTTCTTAGTAGTTGAATCTAAATAAGGTTTGGTATAAGCTATCTTATCACTATTTAAAGCTAGTTTATACCAGTCTTTTTCAGCTGGATTATAGTCAGCGGGAGGTATCCAACCATCACCGGATATCATACTTTTATCTTTAAAGGCTATGTAGAAACATAATACATTTGGATTTGATTTTTGCTTTGCTATAAAGTAGTTTAATAACCTATCACTGTCGTAAGAATCATAATACTGAAGATCATTTGCCATTTCCTCAACTATCTCACCCTGCTGTGTAAGCCAGCCATTAAGCTGTTCAGAATACTTTTCAGCAGTTACAATAGAATGCTGCTGAGCTTGTTTGATAACTGTGTTATAAGAAATATAATAGCTAATAGTAAGTGAAAGTAGAAGGCAAATTAGACATAATGCACTTACCACAATAGGAAGTTTAACCCTTAAACTTTTCATTTGTATCCCTCTTTTCTGCAATTTCAATTTAGTCAAATATATATAAAACAAGGTTAAGAACCTAGGTGTTTTTATATCCACCGTTATTATATTTATACAATATAGTTAAATATTATTATATCACTTTATGTCAAAAAATCTAATAGTTATTATAAAAACAATCCAATTTATCAACCTAATGCAAGTTGATTGTGCAATAAATTTAACTAGTTTAAAAATAGAAAAGAAATAAGATATTTTTTACGTAAATCATTAATATAAATAAATAGTTGTAGAAAATTGTCATAAATATTATTATAATAAAGTTATTAAAGTGTTTATGCAATCACTATCTGCCCTAATACCATCATACTCTTTAAGGCAGGAATAAAGAGCGGATGCGACGGTGGATAATCACTTCTAACCTTCAGTGGGGGCAATACCTTATTTGAAGCCAAGAATTCTGTTTATGTAAGGAGATGTAAAATTACTATGAGGCTTACTTTATTAAATGAGAGTATAGTAGGAAAAGAATTAGCAGTATCAGTATACCTATCTAGTGGTATGATTTATGCAAGTGAAGGTATAAAAATAACTGAAAGCAATATAAAAATATTACAAAAAGTAGGAATAGATACGGTTTATATTAAAGATGAAAATGATGATATAAATTTAAAGGAAATATTAAATACTCCTATTAGACTTGAGGTAATTAGAGAGTTAAAGATTATATACGATAATATAAAAAAGAATAAGACTATTGACGAAAAAAAGATTATCAACATTGCTAATAGGATTATTGATAACCTAGATGTATCGGAAAACTCATTTTTGCTTAGTAACATAGGACAGAAAGATGAAGAATTAAAATTAGTAATTCATTCTATTAATGTAGCTATACTTTCCTTATTAGTAGCAATGAATAAAAATTATAGTAGAGACAAGCTTGAGAAATTAGCTGTAGGTGCTATGCTTCACGATGTGGGAAAATTATTTGATGAAGGGGAAAAGCATTGCCTATTAGGATATGAATTTATAAAAAGCCAAACTCACATACCGGTAACTTCTTACATGTGCATTTTACATCACCATGAATGTGAAGACGGGACAGGTTATCCGGAGAAGATTAAAGGGGATAAGATTCATGAATTTGCAAAAATAGTTGCTATATGTAATGAATATAACAATTTATTGCAATCTGGAAGTTTTGCATTACCTAGTATGGCAATAGAATATATTACTAGTCAAGCTGGTAGAAAATTTAATGATGAAATATTTAAGGAGTTTATTAATTCTGTGTATTGTTATCCAAACGGATTATTTGTAAAGCTAAATAACGGTGTAGAAGGAGTAGTTGTACTACAAAACAAGAACTTCCCAACAAGGCCAATGATAGGGGTTATGGAAAATGGAAAGCCTGTTATATATAATTTGATGGAAAATTTATCATTGTTTATCGAGAAAGTAGTTCTTTAGATAGAAAACTAAAGGGATATTAACAGTTACTTCATTAACAAATAGTAAAGTTAACATTATATTCACATATAAGTATTATTAAATAAGAAGGATTTTCAAGTACATTGTTGAATATAAACAAATACTAGATTATTTAAAATGGAGGAGATAGGATGAAGTCATTAAAAGGAACAAAAACTGCTGAAAACTTGATGAAGGCCTTTGCTGGAGAATCACAGGCAAGAACTAGGTATACATATTATGCATCTGCAGCTAAAAAGGAAGGTTATGTACAGATTTATAATCTATTTATGGAAACTGCTGAAAATGAAAAAGAGCATGCAAAGGTATTTTTTAAACATCTAAAAGGAAGTTTAGATGGAGAAATGGTGGAGATAACTGCATCATATCCAGTAGCACTAGGAGATACTAAATCAAATCTACTAGCTGCAGCAAATGGTGAAAATGAAGAATGGGCAGAACTTTATCCAGAGTTTGCAAAAGTAGCTGAGGAAGAAGGATTTACATCAGTAGCGGTATCCTTTAGAAAAATAGCTGAAGTTGAAAAACACCATGAAGCTAGATATAGAAAGTTACTTAGCAATATAGAAAATGATACTATGTTTAAAAAGGACAGTTCAGTTCTATGGAAATGTAATAACTGCGGATATATATATGAGGGAGAGAGCTCTCCAGAAGTATGTCCTGCTTGCATACATCCACAGGGATATTTTGAAGTATTTGTTGAGAATTATTAAATTGTAAGTTATTTATAGAGGGGGGAAGTTGTAGCTAATAATGCTGGAATTTTCCCTCATTTTTAATAATTAACTATTAAATCTATTGCTTTCTATTTTAGGTAAGATTATAATTAATATAGTTAATATAGTTAACTATATTAACTATATTAAAGCTTATAGATTTTAACAGTTGAATTTATAAATAGCTAAGACAGGAGGGGAATCAATGTTTAGTTCCTTTAGACGAAAAATGAGTATTGGATTTATTACACTTTCATTAGTATGCATTGCTTATACAGTAACTTTAATGAGTGTACAGTTTGGAAAATTATTTACCACACAGGTGGCAAATGATGCATTAAACCTAGCTTTATCTATAGAGAATGGTATAGAAAGCTATGAAACAGACAACTTACAAGACATACAAAAATATATAGAGCATAGCAAGGAAGATGCCAAAAATGTATCCTATATGGCAATAGTTAACCAAGAAAATAAAATTATAGTAAGTACAAGCAAAAACGACATTGGGAATACTGCAACAGAAAAGGCTTTATCAGTTACTAAGAGTGGACAAGCCATTCATCATGATGAGAAAGGCGGTGAAACCAAGGAACTTGTTCATGAAACTATAGTTCCATTTAAAGATAAGTCTGGGGATAAAGGCGCCCTAATAATTCAAACTTCTTTAAAAGAAGTTGAAGAACTGCCTATTACCATACTAAAGAAGGTAAGTTTATTTATAATAATTATAATAGCGCTTGCAGTACTTGTATCCTATATAGTTTCAAGAAGGTTTGCGAAACCTATAATGGCTATGGTAGCAGATTTGAAAAAGGTAAGTGAAGGAGACTTAACAGTTCAGTTTAAATCTACAGGAAAAGATGAAACTTCTCTTGTGTCTGATAGTATGAATTATACAATAAAGGTTATAAGAACTATGATTGAAAAAATTAAAGAAGCAGCCTCAGAGCTTGAGGGAGTTTCTGGAAATCTAGCCCTTTCTAGTAATGGAGTAGCATCTTCTAGTGAAGAAATAGCTGCTTCAATGACAGAGGTTACGGAGAGTACAACAAGACAATCAGATAAGACTGTTGAGACGCTGCAACTTTTAGAAGAGTTTTCCGAAAATCTAGTTAAGGTAGTTGATGAGCTTCATATAGTTACAAATAGCAGTAATAGAATAAAGCTTTCGGCGGATAACGGTACAGTAAAGATTGAAGAACTTAATAAGGCAGTGGAACAGCTGCAGAAAACATTTTTATATGTTACTGATAAGGTTAAAGTTTTAAACGATAATGTTAATAAAATTAACACTGTTACAGAGGTTATAACCAGTGTTGCAGAACAAACAAATCTATTAGCGTTAAATGCATCAATTGAAGCTGCTAGAGCTGGGGAATCAGGAAGAGGATTTTCAGTAGTAGCTGATGAAATAAGAAAACTGGCTGAACAGGTTTTAGACTCTTCAAAGAGTATTAATACAATAGTTAGCACTATTACTAGTAATACAAAGGAGCTTTCTAAAACTTCAGAAGTTGCCTCTAATTTTATTGTAGGACAAGGTGAAATAGTAGAAAATACTATAGATGCATTAAAAGAAATACTACTAGAAACAGAGAAAATAGTTCCTCAGGTAAAATCTGTTAATGAAACTTTAAACAGTACTGTAGAATCTAAGGATGGAATAATATCCAACATTCAGGGCTTTGCTAACGATGCACAGGAAATATCTGCAGCCACTGAATCGGTAACAGCAGCTATAGAAGAGGAAACGGCATCAGCAGAGGAGTTAAATAGAACGGTAAATAGCTTAACTGATATGTCTAAGAGATTAGCAGAAAGTATAGAAAAGTTTAAAATCTAGAATAGTAACTAGGGACTGCTGAAAGCAGGTAGTCATCGGATAAATTTTCATGAATAAAAACCATGCATATAGGGAATTTGTTTTCCTATTTATGCATGGTTTTTGTTTTTGTATAGGACTTTTATGAATTTTGTAGAAGTCCCTATTTTACTTGCTTTGTTTTTGTTGCATAGGGCCATGGTCCTTTGCTGCTGGCATAGCTGCTTTAATAGCGTCAGCTTTTTCCTGTGATATAATACCAGCAGTTACAAGCTCAGCAGTTAGATCAGTTTTTTCTTTTTTATTGTTTTCAAAATAAGTTTTACGTTCAGCTTCTGTCATATTCTTAACTTTATCCATTTCAGCTTTTTTCTCGGTTTGCTTTTGGTTCATAAAATCCAAAATTTTATTTTCTTCATCCTGTGTGATAGTTCCAGCAGTAACTAGTTTATCAAGCTGGTTTTTAAATCCTTCTGTACCCATTCCATGTCCTTTTCCGCCCCCAGGACCTCTATGGGTTACTTTGGCTATAGCATCTGCTTGTTCCTGTGTTAGAGTTCCAGATGTAACTAATTCACTTAAAAAATTAGTTTTTTCTGCTGGCTTATTATTTTCAAAATAAGTTTTGCGTTCAGCTTCTGTCATATTTTTAATTTTATCCATCTCTGCTTGTCTTTCAGTGTCTTTTTGCTTAAAATAATCTAAAACTTTAGTTTCTTGATCAGCTGTAATAGTTCCGGCAGTAACTAACTTATCAAGCTCAGTTTTCATATTTTCTGCTGAGACTTTCTTATTAATTCTAGTTTCTTGTCTTTTTGTATTATCTCCAGTTGTTCCATCTGCACTACTCTTTGCGAAAACAAAGCTTCCTGTTGATAGAAGAACACTTCCAGCTACTACTGCAGTTATAACTTTACTCATTAATTTTTTACTCTTCATTTTATCTCTCCTTTAAGTGCTTTTATTTTTATAACTTATTATTTGTTATGAGTATATAATATCCTTTAATTGTCACAATTCCGTTACAACTTGGTTAATATTTCATAGATAATAATTAATAACTTGTTAAAAACTAGACGCAATTTAATAATTTAATTTAAGTTATTTGTAAATACTAGAATGTAACTAGGCTTTATAAAAGGTGGTGATTTGTAGTGGAATCTGCTAATAATGTTGTTGGTGAGAGAGCGAAAAATGATCCTATAGGAAGTGACTTAGAGGATAATCTTAACAAATTAAAGGCTATTTTTGTTTATCCAGAAAATAAGGATTTTATTATCAGAGATATTCATATAAAGGCTATAAATATAGATGGAAAGATATTATATCTACATGGCACTGTAAATGGGGACATAATAGAAAAACACATTATTATGCCTCTGCTAGAAAAATCTGAGCCTAACGAAAGTAATGAAAATATTTGTGCTTTTTTAATGAAAAGTATTATAACTGGAAGAAATGTTAAAAAGGTTAGTAGCTTTAAAGAGATTTCAAATGAAATTATAAATGGAAATACAATACTGCTTATTAAGGGGCATAATGAGGCTATTTCTGTATCCACCACAAAGTATGAACATAGATCTGTAGAAAAGCCTACTACAGAGAATGCACTAAAAGGTCCAAAGGAATCCTTCACAGAATCCTGTTCTGTTAATCGTTCATTAATTAGAAAGCACTTAAAGGATTCTAAGCTTATTTCGGAAAGTATTATTCTCGATACCACAGTTTTTAATGAGATTTTTATTATGTACATAAAGGATATTGCAAATCCTCAATTACTAGAAGAAGTAAGAGCAAGACTTTCAAAAATTAGTATGGAGAATGTAAAAAATCTTTCAATATTGGAACAGTATATAGAAGATAAGACCTACTCTCTGGTGCCTACAGTTCTACTTACAGAAAGGCCAGATAGGGTGGTAGCCTTTCTTGAAGAAGGATATGTGGCAATGCTTATGGAAGGAGCTCCTTATAGTTTAATAGTGCCTGTAACTATTTGGTCATTTTTTCATACCTCTGAAGATCAATATCAAAGATGGGCCTATGGTAATTTTACAAGATTATTAAGAATGATAGCCTGTTATATTGCACTGCTTACACCAGGCCTATATATAGCTGTAAGCAGCTATCATATTGATATGATACCTACAGATTTAGTTCTTGCTATAGCAGCAAGCAGAGAGAAACTTCCCTTTCCAGCTATAATTGAAGTGCTATTGATGGAACTAGCCTTTGATTTAATTAGAGAGGCAGGAGTAAGGGTGCCAACTCCTATAGGGCCTACTATTGGAATAGTTGGAGCTCTTATTTTAGGTCAGGCAGCAGTTCAAGCCAATATTGTAAGTCCGATACTAGTAATCGTTGTATCATTAACAGGTTTGTCATCCTTTGCGATTCCAGAAACAAGTTTAAATTTTATGATTAGAATAGGAAGATTTATTTTTTTATTTGCTGGAGCAGCAATGGGGTTTTATGGAATGGCAGTATGCTTTGCTGTATTAATAACCTATTTAAGTACCATAAAGTCCTTTGGAGTTCCCTTCAATTCACCTATAGCTCCCTATTATAAATCTTCTAAAGATACAATTACTAGACCGCCGGCATGGAAGCAATTACTAAGGCCTTCATTCCTTAGGCCTATGGATAAGGTCAGAAGTAAGAAGCCGAAGGGAGAGTGATTATTCTGTTTAAGCAACCTAATAATAAAACTGGAACTAGAGAGTTTTTTGCAATGATTGCTTTTACTATAGGTATGCAGGCTGCAGACACAACGCCAACATTGCTTTTTAAGGAAGCTAAAAGTGCTGCCTGGATGATGGTGTTAATATCATCAGTTATCCCTTCCGTTTGCCTTCTTATTCTTCTAAGGATTTTAAAAAAATATGAGAATAAAGGCCTAGTAGAAATTATATATCAGCTAACAGGAAAATATATAGGTTTCATACTAAGTAGTACATTAACTATTTTAATAATACTATTTTCTGCAATTAATACTAGAAGCTATATTGATATATTATCAAATGTATTCTTCTTAAATACACCGGTAATAGTATTATATTTCATATTGATGGTAGGCAGTTCTTTAATTGCCTACCATGGTCTAGAGGCTATAGGAAGATTTGCATGGATTAGTTTTCCTTATGTTTCATTGGCGTTGACAATATATGTAATACTAGTTATTAAGAATCTTAATTTTGGTTTTTTATTTCCTATTTTCGGTTGTGGTATCAAAAATATTATAAAGGGTGGGATAACTAATAGCACTCTCTTTGGTGAAGTGATTTTTTTTACTATTTTCTTTCCCTATGTGAGAAATTATAACTCCTATAAGACTGCAAACATTATAGGATTAGGCTTTGTGACCTTTGTAATTTCTTCATTTTGTGCAATATATATGATGGCTTTCGATTATCCCCCAGCAGTAATTATAAATTTTCCTTACCAAACTCTTGCCAGACTTATATATGTGGGAAGATTTCTTGGAAATTTAGAGGCGTTTTTTTTAGCCTTTTGGGTTATAGGATCAATTATTCGTTTTTCTGTATACATTTATATGGATGCAGCCTTTTTAGGGAAAACATTAAGGTTAGAAGAGTTTGAACCGCTAATTCCACTTTGTGCTGCGTTGACTATGGCTATTGGAATGATACCAGAAAACTTTTTCCATATAATTGAGGTTGCAAAAACCTTTTTGTTAAAAATAGCTTTAGTCTTTATTTATTCACTACCTTTTATCCTTTTAATCATTTCTAAATTGAAAGGAGATTGTAAAAATGAAGTTTAGAAAGGTTAGTTTTTTTATGATCTTAATATTGGTGGTAACTCTATTTAGCGGCTGTTGGGATAAGGTTGAAATAGAGGAACAGGGTTATGTTGCTGCCATTGGAATAGATAAGGGTAGTGAAAAAATGATGAGAATAACCTTTCAAATTACAAATCCTAAAGCTGGGGGAGGTAGTGGAAATACACCTCAGGGTGGTGGTGGCAACAGTCAGCCGTCAGATATTATAACAGTAGAAGCACCAGGACTTCTTACTGCCAGGGAGTTAGTAAGTGTATCTGTAACAAGAAGAATATCTCTTTCCCATGCAAAGATTTTAGTTGTAGGTGAAGATTTAGCAAAAACTAAAGAATTTTTTCGTGCCCTGGAGTCATCGCTGCGGGACAAGGAAATTAGACGTGCTATGAGTTTAATGATATCTAGAGAAAAGGCTGAAGATTTTATTAGACAAAATAAGCCTATCCTAGAGGATAGACCTGAAAAGTTCTTTCAGTTTATGGCAAGAAGATGGAGGGATACAGGATTGGTTCCACCTAACTCAAACTTAAACAGATTTATGCAGCGTACTGAAGAAGGAGGAAGTCTTTTTTTAACTACCTATGGTACTGCAAAAAATTTTTCTGATAAAGATGGAAAAAATGAGGCGGATTTTCTACCAGGTCAGGTAAATAAGAAGGGAGGGAATCCTACTGAAATAATAGGCTCTGCTGTGTTCAAAGAGGGAAGGATGATTGGGAGTTTAACTGGAGATGAAACCAGATTAGTTGCAATTTTAAGACCTAAACCAGAGGTAAGGAGTATGGTGTTTACTTTTCCTGATCCATTAAATGAAAAGTATCGTACTGTAGGGAGGGTTATAAAACAACAGAAAACTAAGATTCATGTTGATATTACCGAAGGGGCTCCAGTTATAGATGTAACTGTACCAATCTCAATTGATATACTGTCTATCCCTAGCTTTGAGAGCTATCCTGAAGATATGAATAAGCAAGCTATATTAAAAAACTCAATAGAAAGTTATTTAGAAAAGGAGTCCATGAAGGTAGTACAAAAATCACAGCGTGACTTAAATGGAGATCCCTTCCTATGGGAGCTTGCAGCTAGGAAAAAATTTTTGACCTATGACGATTATAAAGGCTACGATTGGATGAAAAAGTTTCCTAAAGCTGAGATTACAATTCATTATAAAGTAAACTTGAAAAGCTTTGGTAAACAACTTAATCCGCCTGAGAAGCAGGATATAAAACAGTAACTATAGGATGGTTTATAAATATGACTTGGATATTTCTTTTAATTTATATAATTATTGCGTGGTTTACTCTTAGATTTGCAAGGATATCATGGAAAAAAGGAAAAAAATTTAGCAGCATAATTATTGTTATCCTAGTATTAATCTTGGTAGCATTAGCTGTTGGAATATTTATTATAGGGACAAAATAGATCAATATAATAAAAACACCTTAATTAATTTGAAATAATGACGAAGAATAAATTATAACATGATAATTGAGAAGGTGGGAAAATGCTGCGAGATTTATTTGTTAACATAAGTATATTAATTTCTTTTATATTTTTAGGCTTTATATTTTTTAAGGATACTCCAGTAAATCATAAGTCTTCGGTGAAAATAAGATATACAGCAGGAATAATAGGAGGAGTCTTAGGAGTGATTCTAATGACATTAAACATTCAGCCTAGTGTAAATTCTTTAGTAGACTTGAGGTTTATTCCAGTAATCATAGTGGCCATTTATGCAGGAACCTTCCCAGCTATAGTTACTGCAGTTATAATAGCTTTGTTTAGGATACTTTTATTTAAGGTGAATTTCTCAACAATACTAGCTGTAACAGCTATTATGCTAAGCGCTGTTGGGAATGGAGCTATATCAAAGTTAACTGCAAGGCTTTGGGAAAAATGGTCAGCCATGTGCTTATTCAGCGTTATGTTATTTACAATTAAGCTAGGGATTACTTTAAAGGGATCTGATCAATTATACAATACAGTTTTAGAGTTTTGGATTACCTCTATCCTAGCATCTTTAGCTATATATCATGTGATAAAATATGCTGAAGAGACCTATGTTATCTTCACCAAGTTTAAGGAACAGTCAACAAAAGACTTTTTAACAGGTTTAAGTAATTCGAGAGAATTTAATTTATTGTTTGATAACTTAACTGATAGGGTGGGCAAGGATATTGATAGATTTTCAATACTAATAATTGATATAGATTATTTTAAAAGGATTAATGACAGTTATGGTCACCCTGCAGGAGATGCTGTTCTTAAACAATTAGCAGTAGTTTTAAGCAATGTATGCAGTCCTGATGATGTTATATCACGTATTGGTGGAGAAGAGTTTGCTATCCTCTTGCCAGATAGCAACTATATGAAGGCTTCATGGGTAGCGGAACGGATTAGAATGGCAATAAAAAGACATAAATTTTTATTGCAAAATGGGTTAGAAGTAAGCTGTACTGTATCAATTGGAGTTGCTACATATCCAGATACTGTTACAGATGCCAATAGGTTAATCAGTAAAGCTGACCAGGCACTTTACAAAGCAAAGGAAATGGGAAGAAATAGGGTGTTTTGTATAGGAGATAACTGTAATTTAATACAGCATGGAGAGATTACTAAGTAGCATCTTATTGCATAACAAAAGTTAGGTGCACTGAACATCGGTGTTCAGTGTACCTAAACTTTTATGTCCCATCATACTTTTATAGTTCGGTTATAATAATAGGTTCTCCTTTGGTAACTACTATTGTATGCTCATATTGGGCAACTAAGCTTTTATCTTCAGTTCTTAATGTCCAACCATCCTTTTCTTCTACAGTAAATTCAGAGCCAGCAGAGATAAATGGTTCTATTGCTAGTACAAGTCCTTCTTTTAGCAGATAATCCTGTGACTTATCAAAAAAGTTTGGAACATACTCCGGTTCTTCGTGAAGCCTTTTTCCAATACCATGACCTGTTAAATCCTTAATTACAGTAAAGCCATTATTCCTAGCTTCATTGTGGATTGCTCTCCCTATTTGATTAAGTTTAACACCAGGACGTACCTTTTCCATAGCCTTGTAAAATGCTGATTTTGAACATTCACAAAGTTTTTTGGCTAATGAGGATGAAGGTTCAACGGTTATAGTAACACCAGTGTCAGCGAAATAACCATCTAACTCTGCAGATATATCAATATTAACTAAATCTCCTTCCTTAACAATTCTTTCATCTGGTATTCCGTGGGCTGCCACTTCATTTATGCTTATACAGGTGGCACCAGGAAAATTATACTCATATCTTGGAGCAGATCTTGCACCATATTTAGAGAGGACCTCTTCACCAATGCGATCAAGTTCAGCGGTGGTGATACCTGGTTTAATATTTTTAATCATCTCTTCACGGGCTAATGCTACTATTCTTCCTATTTTTTTTAAAGCTTCTAAATCTCTTTCAGAGGTTATAATCATATATAACAATCCTTCCTTTCATATCCTACTTTATATTTAGTAAATAATTTCAGTTTACTATAAATAATGTTTACTCGCAAAACAATTATTATAACTTTAAATTAATATGAGTATATGTTAAGATTAACAATTAGGATTCAAGGTATAATAATATTAGCGGATTAAAGGAGGAGAATAAATGGATAGATCTAAACAACTAGGTGAAGGAAGTGTTGGAAGTTTATTACTTAAGTTTTCTATTCCTGCTATTGTCGGTATGGTAGTAAATGCACTTTATAATATTATAGACAGAATATTCGTAGGAAGAGGCGTAGGGCTTTTAGGTATTTCTGCCACAACAGTAGCCTTTCCTATAGCAATTGTTATTATGGCCTTTGGAATGCTGGTAGGAATTGGTGCTGCTGCTACTGTATCCTTAAAGCTTGGTCAAAAAAAGAAAGAAGAGGCAGAACAAATATTAGGCAATTCCTTTACGTTGCTTATTTTAGTGTCCATATTTGTAACTGTTTTGGGGCTCATTTTTGAGGAACCTCTGTTAATAATGTTTGGAGCAAGTGAAGAGGTTTTACCTCTAGCAAAAGAGTTTATTACAGTAATTTTACTAGGAGCTGTACTACAAAATATAGGTTTTGGACTTAATAATATTATACGTTCAGAGGGAAATCCTAGAATGGCAATGATTACTATGCTAATTGGAGCTATACTAAATACTATCTTCAATCCTCTATTTATTTTTGTTTTTAATCTAGGCATAAGAGGATCAGCTTTGGCCACTATAGTGTCACAGGCGGTTTGTTCTATATGGGTACTCTCATATTTTATGGGTAAAAAAAGTTCACTGAAACTTAAGACTGAAAATTTAAAGCTAAATATTAATATTGTAAAACAAATATTTGCCATAGGGTTATCTCCTTTTTTAATGCAACTGGCTGCCGGAGTAATTAATATAACCTTTAATAAAAGTCTGCAGACCTATGGAGGAGATATTGCTATTGCTGCTATGGGTATTATAAACAGTGTTACTATGTTAATATTGATGCCTATTTTCGGCATAAATCAAGGATCACAGCCTATTATAGGCTATAATTATGGTGCTAGAAATTTCACAAGGGTAAAGAAGGCATTAAAGCTAGCAGTACTGGCGGCTACGGCAGTATCTTCTATAGGTTTTATTATTGTAGAGTTGTTTCCGAGAGCAATCATAAGCATTTTTAGCAGCACAGATGTAGAACTAATAAATATAGGTTCAACAGGAATTAGAATATTTCTAGCGATGCTTCCAATTATAGGATTTCAAATTGTAAGTTCAAATTATTTTCAAGCAGTAGGAAAAGCAAAAGTTTCTGTATTTTTAAGTTTGTCCAGGCAAGTTATAATGCTGCTGCCATTGCTGCTTATTTTGCCTAACTTTTTAAAGTTAAATGGAGTATGGATTTCTGGTCCAGCGGCTGATGCTCTTTCTTCTATTTTAACAGGAGTATTTTTGTTTAAAGAACTTAAGCGTTTAGGAAATGCTGAACCAAAAGTGGTGTAAGAATATATATATAATAATCTTGGATAAATATTATGTTAAAGTATAAATTAGGGGTAGCAATGGCTACCTTTAATTTAAATTCTGTAATTACAACCCTATACATATTTACTTAACTTTATTTATATGATAAACTTTATTAGGTTGTAAATAAAATTTCACCTTACGGTGAGAGAGGTTCGCGAACTCCCTCTATAAAAAACTAAGGATTGGAATGCTGTATCCTTAGGTACGGCTTTTTTTGTTTTGCCGTACTTTCGCAAAAAATATTGAAGGAGACAGATAAAATGAGGAAAAAGGTAATTATTGATTGTGATCCTGGTATTGATGATTCACTGGCCCTAATACTTGCTTTAAAAAGTCCAGAACTAGAGATTTTAGGAATTACTACTGTGTCAGGGAATGTTCCAGCACTTCAGGGAGCTAAGAATGCTTTAAAGGTTCTGAAGTTATTAAATAGACTGGATGTACCAGTTTATGCAGGAGAAGAAGTTCCTCTTGTAAGAGAACTAGTTACTGCAGAAGATACTCACGGTGATGATGGACTAGGAGCAACCTTTATGTCAGAGGTTTCAGAAGCTATCATAAAAAATGGAGCTGTAGATTTTATTTTAAGTACCATAGAAAAGGAAGAATCTATAAGTATAATAGCTTTAGGCCCTCTTACCAATATTGCCAGAGCTATGGAGAAAGATTTACAGACTTTTAGTAAGGCTCAGGAAATAGTTTCTATGGGCGGAACTTTCAAGAGTCATGGCAACTGTTCCCCAGTGGCTGAATTTAATTACTGGGTTGATCCACATGCAGTAAAATATGTCTTTGACCACTTAACTATACCTATGGCTATGGTAGGCTTAGATGTTACAAGAGAGATAGTGTTAACTCCAAACTATATAGAACTTTTAAGACAGATGAATACTGAGCTTTCAAGGTTTATTGTAGATATTATTAGATTCTACGTGGACTTTCACTGGAAACAGGAGAGAACACTTGGATGTGTCATAAATGATCCTTTAGCTGTAGCTTACTTTATGGATAGAACATTATGTAGTGGATTTGATTCCTATGTGGATGTAGTTACAGAAGGAATTGCTATAGGTCAGACAGTGGTAGATTGTGGCAACTTCTATAAACATAAATCTAATTGTTTTGTACTAGACAAAGTCCAAAGCCATAAATTTATGGAGATTTTTCTGACTAGATTATTTCCTGAATTTACAGAGGATATAGCTTTAGTACTGAAGGATAACAAATATAGTTATTAAGGAGGAGAGAATATGAAAAAAATATCACCTTTTCACATTGTAATCATTGCACTATGTGCAAATATAAATATAGCAGGTTCCTTTATTGCACTTAACTTAAAACTTCCTGTTTATCTTGATACCATAGGAACTATTTTAGCCTCTTTTTTAATGGGAACAACCTATGGGGTTATGGTAGGAATCATAAGTAGCTTAGTGGCAACTATTGCTTTTGACCCCGTTTCATTCTTTTTCACCCCAGCTCAAATAGTTATAGCAATAGTATCAGGAGTACT
Organism: Clostridium tanneri; assembly: GCF_033659955.1. Lineage (NCBI taxonomy): Bacteria > Bacillati > Bacillota > Clostridia > Eubacteriales > Clostridiaceae > Clostridium > Clostridium tanneri. The sequence goes on along the minus strand of NZ_JARUJP010000006.1, from coordinate 40,024 downwards.
ATATAGCAAAAATATATTGAAAGGAATCTGGATTCCTGTGGGGATATTAGCAATTACTGTTTCAGGGTCATTAGTTGCTTCAATAATAGCAGCTTTTGCATTTGGAGGAATCACTTCCTCTGGATCTTCCTACGTAGTTGCAATACTTAGAAGTAGCGGAGTAAATCTTTTTAAAAGTGTTTTCACAGTTCAAATTTTTACAGATATTTTAGATAAGAGTATAGCTGTAGCTGCTGCTCTTCTTTCTCTTAAATGGATGCCTAAACAGATTATATTAAGATTAAAAAGAACTAATAATCCAAGTGAAATAGGTAGAAGTGCTTTCTAACATAGATTGTTTATCTAAAAGAAAAATCCTTCAGAGGGTATCCTCTGGGGATTTTTTTATTTGTATAGAGAGAATATTAACTCTTTACCCATTAACTTAAACTAATAACACTGTCATTAAGGAACTCTATTTTTGTAATTATTTTAAGTAAATAGAATAGATATAGAGTATGAATATTACTACAAAGGGGAGTTGTGGTATGTTTAACGGCAGTGAAAAGGTTCCAAAAACTCTAGCAGTAAAGATAGACAAGCTAAAAACTAATATAAGCTACAAGAATAATGTTAAGGAGTTACTAAATTATATAGCTGGCAGTGATATTTACAATGCTAGTTTTGTGGAGGGTTTTAACTTATACTTTGGAGATAGCTATGCTTCAGAAAATCTTATACTGTATTTTACAGTAGACAAAAGCAGGGTAGTAATAAGTGATGAAAATATTAGTGGAGATAGCTGTAAAATGTTTTTTCAGTTTACTGACTATGCAAAAGAGTTAAGGTATGACTTACATTGGGATGGAGGAATAACGGCATCATTGACAAGCAGCAAGGAAATAAAAGTACTAAAAAAAGCTTTAGAAGAGATGGCCAATAATAAAAGTTTAATATATAAATATAATGTAAAGAAACTAACTACCAGACAGGAGAGAATAAATTTAAAAATTGAAGAGATTTTATCTAGAAAAATAAATCTATCATAAAGTTAATTTTTTAGTAGATTTATAACATCATAATTAGTTAAGTTACTAATTATGATGTTTTTTTATATAATAAGGAAATTAAAAATATAATGAGATTTAGGGAAAAATAACATGATTTGGTAACAAATAAGGTAAATTACAAAATTTTGAAAAAGTTATAAATATGTACTATAATATATATAAGATAATAGCACAAATATATCTATTTAGTAATATTAATACTTACGAAGGATATAGAGAGTGAGGGAGAGCGTATTGAATAGTTTAAATATAGAAACACTTAAATCTAAGGGAATTTTTTTTAATGAGATTGACAAAGACAAGCTGTCTAGCGAACCGGAAATTAACTACTCTAAGCTCAGTGGTGACAATGATGAGGGAAAAAGAAAAAAATTGCAGGAAATGAAGAATGAAATTGAACTTAAGATTAAAAATATTTTGAGTAACTCTGAGGAAAGTATAAAAAGCACTGTTCCCATCATAAATAATGTTAACAAGCAGCTGATGCAGGATAACTTACTTCTAAAAATAAAAATAGAAAGTATGAAGCAGGTATCTAAAAACATATTGAACCATTGTAATGATTTAAAGGCAAGAACTTTGGAGTCAGATAGCCAGGAGCTAAAGGAAGTACTAGATTCTATAGTTGAAAAATTTAAAAATGAACTTCAAAAGGTAAAGGAGGAGTAATTGAAAGAATATGTTAGTAGATATATTTAAAGATATTCAAAGTTTAAAAAAAGATTATGAGAAGAATGGCAGTAATACTGGAAATAGGTTAAGTAGTGGACACTTATCTAAACTTGAGGATTCTGCGGAATTTGAAAGTAGTTTAAACAGTATATATAGTTTACTGCAATCCATGGAAGTTATTAATAATGATGTTGTAAATAACAAAAACTTGCTGAAGAATGTTTTAGATAAAGACCATGAGGAGAAAAAGAGATGTATAGAAAGGATAAAAAGTATAATTAATGCTTATGTAAACATTTATGACTTTATAGATGGCATAAGACAAGCTATTCAAAAGTCAAGTTTTAATAACGATATGACTTTAATCAATACAGTTAATTCATTACTTAGATTTTTAGAAAAAGAGTACTTAGAGGTAGGTCTTACGGTATATGCTCCAAATGTTGATATAGATAAATTTGATAAAAGCAAGCATGAAATTGCAGGGACAGAAAGAAATATAACTTTATCTAATGATACTATAACTCAAGTTTTAAAGAAGGGATTTTATTATAATGATAGAAACATAAGGTTTATAAGAACTGCTAGAGTAATAACAGTACTGAACTAGCAGAATAAGTTAATGGGTGGTTTGTTATGGGGGAATTAATACAGTATTATAAACAAGGAATGAAGTACTTTGTTGAAGGAAGCTTAGATAAAGCTTTTAGTTATCTAACTTTAGTAGCTTCTGCGGGGATAGAAGAGGAGAAACTTAATAATGCTATTGCATTAATGCTTATATATAAAGGGAACTTCGAAGAAGCATATAAGATTTTTGCTCTTAATAATAAAAACTATAGAGACGGAATTAGTGAAAGATATTTATCAAGTATTGAGCAAATTAATAATTGTATAGAGAAACACAATTTAGCAGTAAGCTTAATTAAGCAGTATAAATATGAAGAGGCTTTATTTCACCTGCTTTCTTTAAGAACATTGGGCTTTAGAACTCTAAACGATGACATTTTGACATGTTCTATATATGCTATAAAAAGGGATTATGTGAAGTGTAAAGAAATACTGGAAGAAATGCACCTAATAAACAAAGAAGAAGTTTTTTACTATGAAATGAAGGATTATATAGATAAGAAAAAATATTCAAAGTTTAAGCTATACGCTGCTTCCGTTGCTGCAGTAGCAATTATTTTTTCATCTATTGCCATATCAGGATTTAATAAAAAATCCAATAATACTGAAAAGGAAGCTATTTCTAAACCAACTGTCAGCGTAAAGAAAACAAATGCAGAAACAGATTATAAAATACTGGCTAATCTAAGTAATGATATGATGAAAGAAAATCTATATGATTTTTGGGCGAAGGATAAAGAACTGGATTCATCTAAGTTAGATGAAAATAGCAGAAGCTTATATAATCAGTTGAAAAACACATTTAAAGATAAGGCAGAATCATATTTTTATAACAATGGACTAGAACTTTATAGAAGTGAAAATTATAAAAAAGCCTTTGAGTATATGTCTATTGCTTACGAAAACAAGAAGGGCAGCTATTTAGATGAACATATTATTTTTTATTTGGCTAAATCAGCCAAAGCCAGTGGAAAGGGAGGATCAGAATACTATAGGGAATACATAAATAAGTATCCAAAAGGCTGTTATATACAAGAATCCCTTTATGATTTAGCAATCATTGATTACAAGAGCAACAATATAAAAGAAGCTAAGAAGTATGCTTCTATTATAGTAGAACAATATTCTGATACTATGTATAATAATGATAAAATAAGAAGTATAATAGAGTAATGAATAATAGTATCTTAAAAGCTGAAGGCAGAAGCTCCTTCAGCTTTTAAAAATTAATTTAGTAATCTTCAGGTGTATAGTTGAGATAGTTTGGATTTACTGTAGTTTTTTTATTAACAATTGTATATAATTATTAATAAGCTATTAAATTTCCGTATTAGTTTATATTTTTATAGATGGTTGAAAAATATTAAAAAATAAACTGATATTTTACTAAGGAGGAAACTATGCTAAAAATCTGGGGAAGAATAGTTAAAAATGATAAAATAATTAAAGATGAAGTAGTTACGTCTAATCTTGAAGGAAGCTACCAAGATAATCTAAAGGCTTGCATTACTGAAATGTGTTATAAACTTGACATTTCAAAACCTTACTGGCTCCCTATCAATTTAGAAGAATATAATAATAGAAGTAAAACTAGTTTTACTGAGCATAATTTTATTGAGGAGATAGACTTTGATAAATTTATAATAGAAGAGTTAGATGTAAAAAAGTAGTTCTATACTTTAGCTAGAAAAGATGATCAGTAATATTTGCTGATCATTATTATTTAGGTTGTATTTAAAACTTAAAATACATTAGCCTTAATTTGGGTATAAACTAATAAAAGGGGATGATTTAAGTGAAACTAATTATAGCTATTGTCCAGCGAAAGGATGCAAATCCTTTGATAGACTCCTTGACAGAAGGTGGATTCAAGGTAACAAAGATAGCATCCACGGGAGGATTCCTTAAGTCCGGAAACACTACTCTTCTAGTAGGAGTAGAACAGCAGGAGGTTGATAACGTTATCTCTAGGATAAAAGAAAAATGCAAAGGCGAAACTAAGTCTGTAGAGACAGAGGATTCTTTGGCCAAGTCAATAAAGACATATGACTCTTACTCTGATAAGAAAGAGGTCAAGGTTGGTGGAGCAACTGTATTTGTCATTGATGTAGATAAGTTCAAGAAAGTATAGTTGATATAGGTAAATAAAAATCTATAAAATTATTATAAAATATAAGAAATAAAAAGATATTAGGTGATATACTGTGAAATTTAGATATAATGTACTAAATTAGCTAAATTAAGCCTTTGAAATATTAGTAGTATAAGTTTAGTATAAATATATAATGACATGTAGCTTTTAAAACTACATGGTATCGTAACAATATAAGATATTGGAGGTAATGATTCTATGTTTCACAATTTCAGAGAACCTGTTAGTGGTCTAACTCATTTATTTGGTGCTTTTGCATCTGTTATAGGTCTAATTGTTCTAGTGGTTTATTCGGTTATACAGCAAAGTACTTGGCATATTGTTACCTTTTCGGTTTTTGGAATAAGTTTAATATTGCTTTATACTGCTAGTTCAGTATATCATTTAGTTTCCATATCGGAAAAGGCAATTGCAATACTTAGAAGGATAGATCATTCTATGATATACGTTTTAATTGCAGGAAGCTATACTCCTATTTGTCTGATTGCACTTAGAGGTGCTTGGGGATGGAGTATTTTTGGAACAATATGGGGATTAACTATTGTGGGAATACTAGTAAAAAATTTTTGGTTTAATGCTCCTAGATGGATTTCAACAGCTTTTTATATTGGTATGGGATGGCTTGTTATTATTGCTATATATCCTTTAGGAAAGGTGCTTCCAGGGGCTGGAATGGCTTGGCTTTTCGCTGGAGGAATTTCTTATACTATTGGCGGAGTGATTTATGCTACTAAAAGACCTAGAATTAATTTTAAGCATTTTGGATTCCACGAAATTTTTCACATCTTCGTATTATTAGGAAGCTTTTGTCATTACTGGCTTATGTTTAAATACATGTTATATATTTAATAATAAGAAAGTCTCTAGTTTTAATAAGTTGAAACTAGAGGCCTTTTTTTATTTTTAGCTACATTATTGTTTTAAAAAATGTATGGTTTTTTTGATTTTTAGTAAACTAATGACATATAGAGGGGAGGTTGTGACAATTCATGAAAAATATACTTAAAATATATAGAAGAGACTTTAAAAATATAATAACAAACTGGGTTGCCCTAGTAGTTGTAATTGCTTTAATGATATTACCGGCACTCTATGCTTGGTTTAATATAAAGTCTGCCTGGGACCCTTATGGAAATACCGCTGGTATTTTAGTTGCTGTAGTCAATAAAGATAAGGGAGCACAGTTTAGTGGTCAAAAGCTAGATGTAGGAAAACAGGTACTAGAAAAGCTAAAAACCAATACTAGTATAGGTTGGAGATTTGTAGACGAGAAAACTGCAGAGGAAGGTGTTAAGTATGGAAAATACTATGCTAGTATTACAATACCTGAAAACTTTTCAAAGAGGCTATTAACAGTTGTAGAAAGTGAACCACAAAAGGCAGATTTAATCTATAAAGTAAATGAAAAAAGAAATGCAGTAGCTCCAAAGATTACTCAAAAAGGTGCAACAAGTCTTCAAGAACAACTAAATAGTACTTTTGTTAAAACAGTAAATGGCATAATATTTGATATTTTTAATAGATTAGGTATCGAACTAGAGGAGGGCAAACCTGTACTGCAAAGTTTTATAAATATAATTTTCGAAATTGATAATAGAATACCCCAGATAAATAAAGCTGTAGATGATCTATATAATGGAGTAGTAACTTTACAGGGATTTGTAAGAAGAGTTCAATCAGATTTGCCAATAGTTGAAGATACGATAGATAAGGCATCTAATGTAGTGAATACAGGTGAAAGCTTTTTGGTTAAAGTTAGAGATAGTCTAAAGAATGCAGCCCCATTAATCAAAGAAAATTTAGTTACCCTAGATAATGCTGCACATATAGCAGAGGATGAGATAAATGATGCAGCAGATTTAGCAGCTTCAAATCCAAGCAGAGCAAAAGAGCTATTATCAGTGGTGAGAGATAGATATAATAGAATAATAAAGGATACTAATGTTCTTTTGGATTTTCTTAAGTCCCTTGGAAATGCTTCAGACAATAAAGTTATAAAAGGTTCTATAAATTCATTAACAAACTTGAGAGATAGAATACAAGGTCATGTAAATAATATAAATTTTTTAATTAGTTCTATTGATAGAGGAGAGCAGGTGACAGCAGATATTTTAAGTACCCTTAAAAAGGATTCTGCAGCAATAACCAAGTTTTTAGATAGTGAAGTTAGCAATTTTGATACTGTAACAGCACCGGCAGTAAATAGTGTAATGGAGAACTCTATTGCAGTAGCAGATAATACCTTGAAGTTACTGGCAGATGCTAAAAATGATTTGCCTGTTGTAAGTGAATTGTTGAAAAAAGTCAATACAGGGACAGAATTGGGATTACAGGATATCACTGAATTGAAAGGAAGACTTCCAGCTACTATGGATGCTATACATACCACGGCAGAAAGGTTAAGAGCCTTAAATGATGATGATAAATTAAATGAGATTATAAGAATATTGAGATTGGATGCTCGAAAGGAAAGTGAATTTATTGCTAGTCCTATAAATTTAATACAGGACAGGATGTTTCCTATTCCTAATTACGGTTCTGCTATGTCACCATTTTTCACTTCCTTATCACTATGGGTTGGGTGTCTCATACTAGTTTCCATACTTTCTGTTGAAGTACCTGATCTAGAGGAAGGCAAAAGATTAAAACCACAGGAAATATATTTGGGAAGATATTTGACTTTTTTAACCATAGCTATCTTCCAAGCGCTAGTTGTAACTATAGGAGATATATACTTGCTTAAAACCTATGTTGCAAATCCGACAATTTTTATAATATATGCTGTATATATAAGTATAGTATTTAGCATGATTGTTTACACTTTGGTATCTGTATTTGGCAATGTAGGGAAGGCTTTAGCAATGATATTATTAGTACTTCAAATATCTTCCTCTGGTGGAACATTTCCTATAGAGGTTACACCAGCATTCTTTCAACATTTAAATCCCTTTATTCCCTTCACATATGCAGTAGGTGGAATGAGAGAAGCTGTTGGTGGAGTTCTTTGGGATTTGTTAGGTTATAATGCAGCTATTCTAGGAATTTACTTTTTTATTTTTATTATTATAGGAATAGCTTGGAAAGAGTTATTAAGTGGAATAATTACAAAATTTGTAGAGAAATTTAAAGAAAGTGGCTTAGTGGGAGAATAATATAATAAGATAAAAGAATATAACTAGTATATTTAATACTAGAGCCATCTCTAGTATTAAATATACTAGTTATATTTTTTCAAATTCATCTCTTTTAACAAGAAAATCTGCAAATAGATATATTATTATATAAATAGGAAATGAATAAATGGATTTCCAATTATCTGCACAATATATTTTTAAGTACCGAAAAAAAGGTTCAAAAACAAAAGTAGAAAGACTAGAGAAAACAAGTGCTTTTATAAAGGGACTTATTTTGGCCTTATATTGCAGTAAAAACATTATAAAAACAGGAAAAAGAGAAAAATCCCAAGGAATATATCCAGGAATAATAGGAACCACCTTCCAATTATAGTGCCATGCTCCAAGTATAACTCCAATAAAGTCTAGATAAGAGGTGATAAGCATAATTATAACTCCTACTAGTAATAATCTATAAGTACTTTCCTTTCTTTTAAATTTTATCCATAAAAGCCATGGAGTAATAGTTAAAATTACTAGTAACCACCACCGCCATTTAAATAGCATTTCTGCCTTCCAAAGATAAGACATTTTACTATTTGCATCTATAATTAACTTATAGATTTCATAAACTTTTTCTTCCATTATTTTACCTCTTAAATTAAAATATATGATTATTATTCCCGGAATTATCAGTAAATATATAATTGTTAAAATATAATAAGGACTTAAAGTTTACACAGAGTTAGGCATATTGTACAATGGAAGTATATGGTTACAACTTATATTAAAATATTTTTAAGGGGTGAAAATTTTGTTTAAGTGTTTTAAAAACAAAAAGTGGACAGCTGCGTTGATCACAGTGTTTATGCTCTTTTCCCTTTTAACACCTGGTGCCTTTACAGAAGTCAAAGCTGAGGAGCTAGTTAAGGTATTTGACCTAATAGAAATTACAGACTTTCATGGGGCATTGGAAGATTCAAGCACACCAGCACTTCCGGCAGGAGCAGTTCTTGCAAATAACATTAAAGATATAAAAAACTCAAATCCAGATAGAACTTTGATTATGGGTGGGGGAGATCTTTATCAAGGAACACCTATGTCCAATGTATTATTTGGAGTTCCAGTTCAAAAGTTAATGAGCAGCATAGGAATGGAAGTAACCACACTTGGTAATCATGAATTTGACTGGGGACTGGACAAGATTATAAACACTACAATGAAGGATGCTAAATATTCAATAATTTGTGCAAACCTTTATGATAAGAATAAAGGAAAAAGGGTCTTTGAGCCTTATAAAATAATAACAAAAGATGGGGTTAAAATAGCTGTTATTGGAGCTATATCTACAGAAACTCCAGGAATAGTTTTACCTGCAAATGTGCAAAATTATAAATTTACTGACCCAACAACAGAACTAAATGCTGTAGCAAAGGAAATTAAAAATAGTAAAAAAGCAGATGTAGTCCTAGCTTTACTACATGAAGGAAGTAATGCAGATAGCAAGACAGGCCCAGTATTTGATATAGCAGATAAGTTATCTAATGTAGACGCAGTGTTAGGCGGACATTCACATACTGTTGTACAAGCTAAAAGCAAAAATGGAATACCTGTTGTAATAGGAAAAGCACAGGGAAAAGGATTTATAGATTTAAAGATGACTATAGATGAAACAGGAAAAATATCCTTTAATAATGTAGAGCAAAGCTACATAGCTATTGACAATAATAATTTAAATGGATATAAAGCAGCAAAGCCAGTTATAGAATCAGGAGCAGCGGCTATTGTAGAAGAAGCTAAGAAAGCTGTTGGACCTACCTTTAATGAAGTAATAGGACATACAAATATAGATTTAACTAGAAAGCAAAGTAGTACTCCTTTTGGAGAATCCTATCTTGGAAATTGGACAACGGATATTATTAGAAAAGCGGGAAAGGCAGACGTAGCTTTTCAAAACAATGGAGGTATAAGAGTAGATGTGACTGCAGGAGATATTACTGTAGGTACAATATTTAGCCTAATGCCTTTTGATAATGAAGTGGTTACTGTTAATATGAATAAGATCCAACTGACTAAAGTGTTTGAACAAGCTGTAGCGGATAAAGGAAAGGGAATTCAGGTATCTGGACTAAAGGTTACCTATGATACTAGTAAGGCAGAAGGAAATAGGGTAACAAGCTTAACTAGAGAAGATGGAAAAGCTATTTCTGAAAGTGAAGTATTAAAAGTAGCAACTAATGATTTTCTAGCTTCTGGTGGAGACGGATTTCCGGCATTTACTGAATCGGAGGTTAAGGCCACTTTTAATAACCCACATATACTTGTAAGAGATGTGTTAATAGAAGATGTAAGGGCTAACAAGGGAATAGTTACTACTATGAATAATAGACTTGCTGTTGCTGCAGAATCAACTGTAGGTCAGACAGTTACAATAAAGGGAGAAGACAGATATGAAACTGCCGCTAAGATTTCACAGGCTGGATGGGAGAAGGAATCTAATACTGCAATAATAGTAAATGGAGAGACTTTCGCTGATGCACTTACAGCAGCACCACTAGCTAAACAAAATAATGCGCCAATACTTTTAACTCAGACAAATAAGCTGCCAGAAACTACAAAGGCTGAATTAAGAAGATTGAAATCAAGATTTATTATTATAGTAGGCGGAGAAGGCGTAGTATCTAAGGAGATAGAGACAGAGCTTAATAAAATAGCCTTAGAAAATGTAGGGGTATTAAAGATAATGCCTAAAGTAATGCGAATAGGAGGTTCAGATAGATTCGAAACTTCTGTCAATGTTGCTAAAGCTATTGAAAATTCTACTAGTGCTGTCATAGCAAATGGATACGAATATGCAGATTCCTTGTCAATATCATCAATAGCTGCAGCAAAGGGAATTCCTATACTTTTAACAGATAAAAATAAACTTCCTGAAAAGGTAAGTGCATATTTATCAGAAAAGAAATTAATAGATTCTTATATAGTTGGTTTAGAAGGATCTGTAGATAAAAATGTTGAAGCAGAGGTAAATAAGGTAGTTTCTAAAACTACTTTAAGATTAGGCGGCAGAGATAGGTATGAAACTAACATAAGTATATTAAAGTATTTTGAAAAGGACATGAGTTTTGATAAACTGTACTTAGCACTTGGAGACGGACCTAAGGGAGATGAATTTGCAGATGCTCTTTCTGGCGCGGCTTTAGCAGCAGAGGGTAATGCACCGATGATTTTAACAAATAATTCAGTTTCTAAGGAAACATTAAATTATATGAAAGATAAAGTTAAATCGAATACTGTTATTATATTGATTGGTGGACAGACTTCAATTCCTAAATCCTTTTAAGGTATCTTATAACTACATTACTAAGTTACTAGAGAAGAAATAAAGTTATTAGTTAACTGTTTTTAGATATATTAGTATATCTAAAAGCAGTTAATTTTTTTCTGAAATTTAGATAAATTATGGATATAGTCATTATATTTGTAACAAATATTACAGACAGTAAAAATCTTTAATGTTATAATCATATTCGTACTATAGGTTATAGGTAACATTTAAAAAATTCAACAGTAAACAAGAAGTTTAATGAACAGGAGAGAGATTATGGGTAACAATTTTGGTAACTTACAAAAAATAATAGATGGGAAAAGAAAATTTGCAATAACACCATATATTCCAGGTGGGTTTATTCTTCCAGAAACTCTTGAAAAGATAGCAAGAGTTACAAAAAAGTATAATGGAGTACTAAAAATTACATCAGGACAGAGAATATTGATAACAAATTTAGAGGAAAGTGATCTGCCAGCTATTTGGGAAGAGTTAGGTATGGAACCAGCGGTAAAGACACAAAATTCAGTTAAGAATGTAGAAATGTGTCCTGCAGGTTTTTGCAAAAGATCAAAACATAATACCATTGGTATAGGAATGAAACTAGCTAAAAAATATCAGTGGATGGATATGCCTTGTAGGACAAAGATAGGTGTTGCAGGATGTAGAAATGCCTGCGGTAGTGTGTACAGTAAGGATATAGGGGTAATAGCAGATATTCCAGGAATGATGGTAATTGCAGGCGGATCTGCAGGGTATAATCCAAGACTAGCAGATATTATAGCAGCAGAACTAACAGAGGAACAGGCAATAAAGTTAGTGGATAGTATTTTTGATTACTATAAAGAAAATGCAGAAGCAGGGGAAAAATTAGGATTCTTTATAGATAGAATAGGAGTAGAAAAATTTAAAAATGATGTACTAAAGAGAGTTGAATTATCTTAAGCAGGAAAGGTTAACTGTATGGTAAGATAATAGGGAAGAAGAATGCATTGTTCAGAAAAACTTAAATCCAAAAGGACAGCTTATTAACTTATCTACAAGCAGTAAGCTGTCCTTAATTTATGCATATAAATATTAGGTTGTTTAAAGCCTTTTTTTACACTCTAGGTATAAAACTTTTACAAATTTTTTTATGTTAATTCGAGTATTAGATATAGAAGGCTTAGTTCCGTTTTTTAATTCCATCATTATTTTTCTAACCTCTGTAAAATCAAAAAATTTAGAGGCGTATTCTTCAAACTTAGGATTTGAATAATCTGTTAAACCTAGTGAAGCTAGATGGTTTAGAGCTTGAAATATTGATCTTCTTATCCGTTGTTCAGATGCTTTAATTTCTTTTTTTAAATCTGAGGAATCTGCTGAGGTTCCAAGCTTATTCAAGGCTATTGTAGTAAAAATGTCCTTTAAAGGAGGAAAGTCATGTTCAGAAGCTTTATCTTTTTCGTAGTTTACTAGATATTTTAGCATATCTAACAAATCTTTACTGCCACTTTCACCTATCATCCCTAGTTCCATTAGAAGAAACTGACCTGAACTGACTATGCTTTCATTATTAAGAATAGGGAATTTCTTTTCTTTAGATTTTCCAACTTCAAGAATACTTAGTGCTTTTTGAATATCTAATATAGATTTTTCTAAATGTATATGTTCTAATAATTTTCGGATAACACCTACTACTTCTAGACGATTAATTGGTTTTGTAATATAGTATTCCACTCCAAGAGAGTAGGCTTCTCCAATAATTCCTTTATCTTCTACCTGAGAAAGCATAATGATTTTTCCATTAAAAGAGCAATTTAAATTACGGACAGTTTCGATACCATCTCTAATGGGCATTAGTAAGTCAATAATTAGGATATCTACATTCTTTAATTCTAGTAAATGATGATCTATTACTGAACCGTTATCTGCTTCTCCTACAACTTCACCTAAATCATAATCTTCAATAATTTCAGCTAACATAGAGCGAATAGCCTCGTCATCATCGGCAATAAAAAAACGCATGGTATCATCCTTTCTTAATTAAACTATTAATTGGTATCTTTATAGTAAAAATTGTTTCATTTTTTTCAGTGATAGATTCAACTGTTAATGTGCCATTAAGATTTGCAACTAATTCTTTCACATAAGGCAGTCCCATGCCTGTTGATGGATTTCCAGATACGTCATACTTGGTAGTGTATCCTGGTTTGAAAATTAATTCCTTTTTCTTTTGGGGTATACCTACACCATTGTCCCATACTGTAAATTGAACTAAGTGGTCAGTTTTATTAATGGAAATTTTAATTAAACCTGAATCCACAATAGATTCTACTGCATTAGAGACTAAATTATTGATAATAGATAAAACAGTGTAAATATGTAACGGAGGCAGCTGCCCTTGAATATTAGAAATAAATGTAATGTTTTTATTAAGTAACATAGCATAATTTTTATTTGTTTTAAGGATAATATTGTATATTTTTAATATATCCATATAATCACTAGAACTTTCTGCAGAAATTAATTTATTAAGACCTGCATAAATTCTTTGGTTGTCTTTTTTGATTTCATGAATTTCACCAGCCAATTGTAATATTTCTTTAGATATCTCTTCTACAACTAAAGGTGAGTTGCTTTTTTCTAGCTTTCTATATAAATTATAACATTTTCTTGTTATATCCTCTGAATCTCTGAGGGTTTTCTTCAATTGAATAGATTCTTCATATAAGTTAGAAATAAGAGACAGCATATGAATGTTACGTTCTTGGTGCTGTTTAGATTCTAACTTTGCTTCATGTAGTTTTAATACAGTAAAAAAGCTTAGAGCAAAAAAGCTTCGTATAATTGCTATAATAATAATCTTACTAAGCATAGGTAGAGTGATCAAATTTCCTAAAACAAAGTGTCTAACAGATAACTCAACTATAGCAGAGGTTATTTCAATAAATATAGACATAAAACCAATAATTAAAGGTTTACTATGAAAGTTATTCACTCTTACAAGATAAAAGAGACTAGAGTATGTAGCATAATAAAAAGCTGAAGAAAAGTGAATAATGAAATCATATTCAAATTGAAATCCCCTGTTTACTATCCAATCTAAAGCTATACGGAAAGAGATAACAGAGATTCCAACAATGAATCCAGATAAAACTAGCCAATATCTCTTTCGAATCCACAGCAAAAAAAAGAAAAAGGCTGTAGTGCCAAAACTAACTCTGAAGGTATCATTAAAAGGGTAGAACTTTAATTCACCAGTTAAAGGTACAGTAATTATCATTAAAGCAAGAATGATTAAATCTTCTTTCAATAGGTCAGCACTCCTTTGCACGTATTATGTAAAAAGTAATTGGGAAATATCCATAAATCAGAATAACAGAAAATTCAACAATATACTAGTGCCAAATATAATTAAATACTAATCTATAAGTTGAGTGCCGGGTATATCTACCAAGGCTAAATAAGAGAATTAGATATTTTATTTATTTCTGAATAATTTTAAAATTAAGTGAAAAGTTGGTTTTATTCTTTAAGTATTTAAAATAAAAAATGAGATTTAAGTCAATAGTCTATTAAATGGTAGTTTGGACAATGAATTATTCATTTTTTGAAAAATTTTTATAAGATTATTTGTAGTTTTTTGTTGGATTTCGTAGTTTGGGTTATAAAATTTATTCATGATAACAGATCATAAATTTAATTGTATATAGAAAGTAAAAGGAAAGGTGGTACTATATGAAAAAGTTTAAGTTTGGTTTAGCAGCACAAATTGTTGTAGGACTTATATTAGGTATTATAGTCGGTGCTGTTTTTTATGGTAATCCAGCGGTAGAAACTTATTTAAAACCTTTTGGAGATATTTTTCTTCGCTTAATAAAGATGATAGTTGTGCCAATCGTATTTTCATCACTAGTTGTAGGTATTGCAGGAGCAGGAGATATTAAGCAGGTTGGTAAATTAGGTGGGAAGACTATTTTATACTTTGAAATAGTAACTACCGTGGCTATCGTAGTAGGTTTATTAATAGGTAATCTATTCCATCCAGGAACAGGAATAGATATGAGTTCTCTTACAAAAACCAATATATCTACTTATGTAGATACAGCTGAGCAAGTAGGACATCATAGCTTTGCGGATACATTTATAAACATTGTTCCAACAAATATTTTTCAAGCATTAACTAAAGGGGACATGCTTGCTGTAATATTCTTTTCAGTTATCTTTGGATTAGGAGTTGCAGCAATTGGAGAAAAAGGAAAACCTGTTCTTCAATTCTGTCAGGGAACTGCAGATGCAATGTTCTGGGTAACAAACTTAATTATGAAAACTGCTCCAATTGGTGTATTTTCATTAATAGGAGTTACCGTTTCTAAATTTGGATTAAAGTCTTTAATTCCATTAGGAAAGCTCGCCATAACTACTTATGGAGCAATGATTTTCTTTGTACTTGTTGTCCTTGGATTAGTAGGAAAGATTATTGGAACAAGTATAATAAGCATTATAAAAATACTAAAAGAAGAGCTTATTCTTGCTTATAGTACTTCAAGTTCAGAAACAGTTCTTCCTAAAATCATGGAGAAGATGGAGAAATTCGGATGTCCAAAATCTATTGCAACTTTTGTTGTACCAACTGGATATTCCTTTAATCTAGATGGATCTACATTATATCAAGCAATTGCCGCTATATTTATAGCTCAAATGTATGGAATTCACTTGCCGATTTCAGAGCAAATTAAATTAGTGCTAGTACTTATGGTAACTTCAAAGGGAATAGCAGGAGTACCAGGGGTATCCTTCGTAGTATTACTGGCTACCTTAGGTTCTGTTGGAATTCCTTTAGAGGGGCTGGCATTTATTGCTGGAATAGACCGTATTTTAGATATGGCAAGAACTGCTGTTAACGTAGTTGGTAATTCCCTAGCTGTAGTTGTTATATCTAAGTGGGAAGGTCAGTATAATAAGATAAAGGGTCAGAAGTACTTAGAAACCTTTGAAAAGGCTGCTTAGATAAATATTATTTTATTAGCCAAACTCTATCATTGACTATAATTTAGTCAATGAATATTCAAATACATGTTATCCCTATATTTGATGACCTTGTTCGATTTAAAGAACAAGGTTATTTTTTTAAAAAATTTTTGTTTTATAAGAGACTATGCTTTAAGACAAATTGATAGTCAAATAAGTGAAATAAAGTGAGGAAGAAAAATACTTCTTTGTAATAAATAAAAGATGGAATTTGTGGCAAAATAAAGGAAACATCAATATTATAAAGGGAGTGTGTTGCTCGTGAGTTTTAAAATTAATGATAAAGTAACATGGGTAGGTAAAATAGATTGGGAACTTAGAAAGTTTCATGGAGAGGAGTATTCTACTCACAAGGGTTCCTCTTATAATTCATATTTAATAAGAGACAAAAAAACAGTATTAATGGATACAGTATGGCTCCCCTTTGCTAAAGAGTTCATTATCAATCTGAAAAAGGAAATAAACCTAAAAGAAATAGACTACATAATTATGAACCATTCAGAGCCAGATCATAGTGGAGCTCTTCCAGAGCTTATGAAGGAGATACCAGATGTTCCTATATACTGTACTAAAAATGGTGCTAAATTGCTAAAAGGACATTACCATCAGGATTGGAATTTTGTTGAGGTGAAGACAGGGGATACCTTAGACATTGGAGACAGCAAGTTAACCTTTGTTGAGGCAAAAATGCTTCACTGGCCAGATACAATGTTCACATATATGTCAGAAGAAAATATACTGTTTAGTAACGATGCCTTTGGACAGCACTATGCATCGGAGTATATGTATAATGACCTAGCAGATACCTGCGAACTGTACCAGCAGGCAATAAAATACTATGCAAATATATTAACTCCTTTTAGTGTTTTTGTGGAAAAGAAAATTAATGAGGTACTGGCGTTGAATTTACCAGTAGATATGATATGCACCAGCCATGGTGTCATATGGAGAGATAATCCATTACAAATAGTAAACAAATATTTAGAATGGGCAAAAAATTATCAAGAAAATCAGATTACTATTATATATGATAGTATGTGGAATGCCACAAGGAGAATGGCAGAACTAATTGGAGAAGGAATAAAGAAATCTGATAGTACTATAAATTTGAAGATATTTAATTCAGCAAAGACTGATAAAAATGATGTGATAACAGAGATTTTCAAATCAAAGGCTATACTTGTTGGATCATCTACAATAAATAAAGGCATTCTTTCATCAACTTCAGGAATATTAGAAATGATACGAGGTTTAGGCTTTAAAAATAAAAAAGCAGCAGCCTTTGGAAGCTATGGTTGGAGTGGAGAGAATATAAAGATGATTACTGAAGATTTGAAAAAGGCAGGCTTTGAGGTAGTTAACGATGGTATAAAGGAATTATGGTATCCCGGTGAGGAAGAAGAGGATAGATGTAAGAAATTCGGAGAGGATTTTGTTAAAGAATTATAGAATTAATATAAAAGTCCTTATAACCTAACTATAAGGACTTTTATATTGTCTAATTAGGGGGTACATTTTATGGCAAAGGTATATTTTAAAGAGATAGAGTCTTACTCGAAAACTGCTGAAATAAGCAAGGCAGCTGCAGAGCTTATAAGGGAACTTGTTGAAAGGGAAGGGATAAGTTTAGAGAAGTTTATACCTTTAAAGGTTCATTTTGGTGAAAAGGGAAACAAGACCTTCATAAAATCAGAAAACTTTAACGGAATAATAGAGTACTTAAAAGAAAGAGAAATAGAAAGTGCCTTTATCGAGACCAATGTATTATATATGGGAGAAAGGACAACTAAAGCAAAGCATATGAAACTGGCAGAGGAACATGGATTCACTCAGCTGCCTGTAATAATAGCAGATGGTGAAAATGGAGAAGCCTATGAAGCTGTAGAGATAAATAAAAAACATTTTGAAAAATGTAAGATAGGTAGGGAGATTGCAATACAGAGGCAGGTTATTGTTCTCAGTCATTTTAAAGGACACGGTCTTGCAGGGTTTGGTGGTGCTATAAAGCAGCTTGCTATGGGCTGTGCCTCTAGAGGAGGAAAGCTTGACCAACATGCTAATTCAAAACCTAAAGTTAATTATTTTAAGTGTAAAGCATGTAAAATCTGTGCCGCTAACTGTCCAGAAAATGCAATAATTATAGGAACAAAGGCAAAAATAGATAAAAACAAATGTGTAGGCTGTGCAGCCTGTCAGGCTAGATGTCCTTACGGTGCTATTTCAAATAGCTGGGTTCAATCTCTGTCAAAATCCTTCAATGAAAGGTTAGCAGAATATGCTTATGCCGCTGCAAAGGATAAAAGGAATGTATATATAACTTTTGCTTTTAATATCACGAGAGGCTGTGATTGTGAAGGACATAGTATGAAGCCAATAGCAAAGGATATAGGAGTATTTGCTTCAACAGACCCAGTGGCTATAGATAAAGCTTGCTTAGATGCTCTAGATAAGGCATCAGGTAAGACAGTATTTAAAAGAGGAAGAAACACTCTTGAGTATGCAGAAAAAATAGGACTAGGAAGTATGGAATATGAATTAGTTCAGATATAGTATATTTAGCCACATTAGGAAAAACTCTTGATGTGGTTTTTGATGTAGGTTAACATTAGAGTAGTTAAATTTACATATAAATAAGGTTGGCAATTTTTTATATTAATGATAGAATGTTATTTGTTGTTTTGAAAACAGAATTATAACATAAAGGAAGTGATGTCCACATGGATTCGAAAAAAAGAAGCATAGTTATAGCTATAATGGTAGCAATGTTTCTTGGTGCTGTAGAAGGAACCGTTGTTACTACTGCTGTGCCAACAATAGTAAGAGAATTAAATGGTTTTGAGTTAATAAGCTGGGTTTTCTCTTTATACTTGCTAACATCAGCTATTTCTACACCTATATATGGAAAGCTAGCTGACTTATATGGAAGAAAGAATGTTCTTTCCATAGGAATAATAATTTTTCTAATAGGTAGTTCACTATGTGGCTTATCAAGAAGCATGCATCAGCTGATAGCCTTTCGTGCACTACAGGGACTAGGTGCAGGGGCGATTTTTACTGTAACTTATACTATAGTAGGTGATGTTTTCGATCTTTCAGAGAGAGCAAAGGTACAAGGCTGGATAAGCAGCACCTGGGGAATAGCTAGTCTTGCAGGACCGTTTTTAGGTGGTTTTTTAATAGATTATCTTTCATGGCATTGGATTTTCTTTATAAATATACCTTTTGGAATACTGTCTATATGGCTGCTTCAAAGAAATCTAAATGAAAATTTTACAAAGAAAAAATGCAAGATTGATTATGCAGGTACTGTAGCTTTATCCAGTGCTATTATATTCCTTTTATATGGTACAATGGCAGGAGGAAAAGGTTCTTTTTCTATAATGATATCTTTAATGGCAACGGCTTTAGCCCTAGCAGCCTTCTACTTTATAGAAAAAAGAGCAGAGGAACCTATCATTCCCTTTGAAATTTTCACAAAGACTAATATAATTGTAAATATTATTAGCTTTTTAGCTTCAGCGGTATTGATTGCAGCAGATGTTTATATGCCTTTATACATGCAAAATGTTTTAGGGTTTGGAGCAACTATTTCTGGGTTATCAATGGCACCTATGTCTGTAACCTGGCTTTTATCTTCAGTGGTTCTTGGTAAAGCTATACCTAAGTATGGAGAAAAAATAGTAATTGGAGTATCTTCTCTTATTATATTAATAAGCTGTATATTCCTACCAACCTTAGATGTTAACTCATCTCTATTGTTAGTTATAATCTATGTTTCTATAATGGGATTTGGTTTTGGAGGATGTTTTACAACCTTAACAATAGTAGTACAATCCTCTGTAGATTATAGTAAAAGAGGGGCAGCAACGGCTTCTAACTCTCTTGTACGTACATTGGGACAGACTATAGGTGTAAGTGTTTTTGGAAGTATGTTTAATTTAAGTATTATTAAATACTTTAGCAAGTTAGGTATCATGGGCATAGATCCGAGTAATCTTTACTCTGCATCAAGTGCTAGCACAGGGGTATCTCTTGAACAGATAAAAGCTTCCTTAAACTCAGGACTTCACTTAGTGTTTATAGTATTAATATGTATTACTGCAATTAGTTTATTGTTATCTTTTACACTTCCAAGTGGATTAAAGAATGAGGAAGTAGCCTAGCAGATTATTGAGACACAAAGGTGGCTTAGCAATTAGACTTGGCAGCCTGTGCATATGAGCAGATATATAGTGCTCTGTTAGCCCTCTCATCGACAACAGCCTCTAATGTTGGCTCGATTTTCAAAAAGGTCAAATTTTTCAATGCATCTCTTCGAGAGCTGAAAAATCTGAATCCTTTTTGAACTCACCAACATAAGAGGCTGTAGTCTTGTTCGAAGCTAACTGCCGCACTATATATCTACCCACACACAGGCTACAAAGTTTTAATTCTTATTACAAGTTTCCTTTTGTCTAAATAAAATTACCCTTAGATTATAGGGCGACAAGCCCTTGTGTTATAAGATTTTTAATAGAATTGCAGAAGAGTTTTTACTAAATAAACAGTTATTTTATCTGTCCGGAGGGACTCTACAAAGTATTTAAGCATAAAAGAATAAGTGTCATAGCTTGATTAAGAACCTTTCATTTACCAGAATTACAAACTTTAAGTACATAGAGTAGTTATATCTACGCTCCGCATTTTTATTTATAAGTTTTAACAATTAATCTGACCAATAATACTACTAGCACTTTGGTTTATTAGCTATGCTACCGCATAGATTTTATATGTGATGACGGATATAATAAAACTTTTGGCTGCACTAAAAACAGGTGTGTAGGTAGAGGTATACTGAGTAGAAAGCTTCGAATAAGGGTTAGAAGGTCTTATGCTAGCGATTTCCAAAATGTTAACGAAAACTCAGCTTTCGCAGAAAGCATTGAGTTTGAGTTCATTTTCGAAGTTGAGCCAGCATTAGACCTTCTTCCTGAAATGAGGGCTTTCAAGCAGTATACCTCTATCGGTCACACCGGTGTTCAGTGCACCAAAACTTTTGTGTCCCATCATACTTTAAGTGTTATCATTTCTACTCAAAAGTCACAGTTAGATATTCTGAATTTGTAATTTCATCTGTATAATGGCTCCAACTGTAAGCTCCGTCTTTCCAAAGCTCATTGTATATTTTAGTTACTGCCTTTTCTACATCATAAATACTTTCACTGTAATTTGAAATCCTAAAGGTTAACTCTGAGTTATTTTGTCTAACAGCTTCTTTTATAGAACTATAAAACTCGTTATAGTTTTTCACTACTTTAATAGCGTTGCCTCTTCTGTCCTTCTCTACTAAGTTTAAATTATTAAAACTGTAGGTTGTACTAGTGCATTTTGGATAATTGTTTTTATTCCATCTATGATTTTTTACTATTTGTTCATCGGTAATATTAAAGTAAGAATATCTAGGTTCATTAGAGCTATTTTCCGTAACTGGATCATTCCAAGTTGGATCTAAGTGGTAATATTCACCACCTATTTTAACTATATTCCAAGCATGACTAATCCAGCCTGTTTCGTCTTTAGCCTCACCAATTATTATTTTTGACTCAATGCCAACAGCTTTTAGCAGCCTGTCCATAAGCTCTGCATATCCTTGACAAACTCCTGTCTTATTTGCTAGTAAACCATAAGCAGTATAGGATTCCTTTGGCATATTTTTAGTAAATAGTCTTTCATCGTACTGAGCATTATTTACTATATAATCATGAAGAGCAGCTTCCTTTTCATAATCCTTCATTTCTGATTTTATAACTTTATTTACTATCTCATCAACCTTTTGTTGCACAAATTTTTCTTTGTTTATCAGATTTTCTTTACTATCATAATACTTAAAGTTAAGTGTTAACTTTGCTGGAATAGAATTTACCACTGTTATAGTTGTACCTTCAATAATACCTAATAATTGAGGAGTTTCCTGTGATATTTTACCAACTACATCTAAATTATAAGTCTTTTCACTATAATTTAATGTTCTTAAAGTTAAGGTGCTATCATAATTAAGCATTGCATCCTTTACAGCAGCATAGTATTGATCATAATTAGTGACTACCTTTAAATCTCCACTATTGATTTTGCTTCCAGAAAGATTGTACCACACCTCCTCTGTCTTATCATAGTAAACCATACTAAAAAAAGCAAATAGTAAAAGCATACAAATTCCTAGAAGGATTCTAAATCTTTTTTTAAACATAATAGTCTCCTTTTATTCCAATAGTTCATATTTCGAAGTTAACATAGTTCCTTTATAAGCACAATGATAATATAAATACAGCTTTAGTAATTAATTCACAATAAGGTTTTCATTAAATTTATAGATGTAAATTTCCAGTTTATATAACTTAAATATGGTTAATATAATATCAGGCTTTTACTATTAACTATTTGGAGGAGAAAAATGGATATAAAAAGTAATGTGGATTTAGAAAAGCTCAATAGAATAGATAGCGGGCAGTCCTTTGAGTATAGGGATATAGTTAAAGAGGATCTGCCACTTAGCAGACATCCAGAAGATGGAGCGTTGTTTAAAAAGGAAGTTGAAGATGGTGTCGTTGATGATGTAGTAGTTAGCGATCCAGGAGCTAACCACATTGAATATAAAAAGTTATAAACTAAATTTGGAGGTGTTATAGTGAGAAAACTTTCAGAAGGTGAATTATTATCTTTAACAGGATTATTAACAATGGAAAAGGATGGCTTAATATTAGCAAAGGCCATGCAAAATCTAATAACAGATGACGAATTAAAAAAACAGGCAGAGGCTAGCGTATTAGCTATGGAAGGCAGGATAAAAGGTATACAGCAATTTATAAATGAAAATGAAATAACTGGGGAGGTGCAATAGTATGGCAAATTTCATAAGCAATATGGTTAAAAACGGAACAGATATGGATGATGCAGTTATAGCTAACAGCATGATGGGGTCTGCAAAAGCTGCTGCAGATGCCTATCTTAATGCTACTATGCTTAGTGCAACTCCAGAGCTAAGAGCTATGTATGCATCAAGTTTAAATCAAATAATTGCTGGTCACTCAGCTCTTGTAGAATTAACTGTAAATCGTGATTGGGAAAAACCTTATAATTCACCTGTACAGCAGTTAGCTGAGGCTTATGATAAATCTAAAGACACAGTTTAGTTGAATATATTTTACAAAATAAACCAAAGGATATCTGCCTAAAATAACAAGCAGATATCTTTTTTGATGAATAAGAAAACATTTAGAAAGGAAATGGAGGAGTAATTATGTATTTTGGATATAAAAAAGGTTTTTCTTCATGTCCATTTGGTAAATACATAACATCTATTGGAGTATTAATAAGCATTTTAATTACAAATAGTGGATGCACTAATTTATCTTCAAATTCCCTGCAGCCAGCAGCACCTCAGGGAGCTAATATCCAGCAGGGAAAAACAACTAT
The DNA here is from genome assembly GCF_033659955.1 of Clostridium tanneri. Classification (NCBI taxonomy): domain Bacteria; kingdom Bacillati; phylum Bacillota; class Clostridia; order Eubacteriales; family Clostridiaceae; genus Clostridium; species Clostridium tanneri. The sequence continues at coordinate 16,615 of NZ_JARUJP010000006.1, read as the reverse complement.
AGGTAACAGTACAAGTGCCTCAGAAGTGGCCTCAAAGGTATCTCCATCAGTAGTTGGAATTACAGCAACGGTTATTGGAGAAGGTGGGAAAAAGGTACAGGGAGTCGGGTCGGGGATTATAGTGGATGAAAGGGGATATATTTTAACTAACAACCATGTAGCAGGAAGGAATGTAGAAAATATAGTTGTATATTTATATGACGGCAGAGAAGTAGGTGGAACAAATCTTTGGGCTGATCCTGTTCAGGATCTTGCAGTTGTTAAAATTGACACAGATAGGTTAACGGCAGCGGAACTAGGTGATTCACAGGGAATAAGAGTGGGAGAACAGGCTATTGCCATTGGAAACCCATTAGGACTAACCTTCCAAAGAACAGTGACTGCAGGAATTATTAGTGCGGTAAACAGGACTATAGAAGTCCAAGGAGGAAATTTCATGGAGGGGTTAATTCAAACAGACGCATCTATAAATCCAGGAAATAGCGGAGGACCACTAATTAATGCAAATGGTCAAGTAGTAGGCGTTAACACTGTAAAGGTGCTTACGGCAGAGGCTATGGGTTTTGCTGTTCCAATTAATATTGCTAAGCCTGTAATAAGCAAAATAGTCAGGGATGGTAAATTTGCAACTCCTACTATGGGAATTCAAGGATTAGACAAAGAGCTTTCTAAAGCATATGGGTTTAAGGCTACCGAAGGAGTGCATGTATATGATTGTAAGGATGGCGGATGTGCTCAAAAAGCTGGAATTAAAAAGGGAGATACTATTTTAGCTGTTAACGGAAAAGCAATAAATACTGCATGCCAATTAAAAGAAGAGTTATATGCAGTAGGGCCAGGAAAAAATATAAAACTCAAAATAAAGGATACTAGTGGCAAAGAAAAGAATGTATCCTTCACTTTAGAGGAATGGAAGTAAAATAATGGTTTAAATCATTTACTATAGATTTAGGCTAATTGTAGATAATAGGAGATGAGTGATATTAATACTAAACCACCCATCTCCTATAAGTTTTTACATTATAAAAAAGGTAAGTTACAAGTTATTTAATATCATACCTTTTTCCATAACTATTACTATGTACCTTTTCGTAATCCAAATCTTCTTCTTTATGGGCCTCTTTTATTTCATCTGGATATCCTATTGAAATTATAGATAAAACATTTATGTTATCTGGGATATTTAAAATCTCCCTAACATAATTCTCAGCAGTTTTTCCTTCTGTATGATTTCGTTTTCTTATTTGTATCCAACAGGAGCCTAGCCCCATAGATTCTACAGTAAGCTGAATTATGGCTGAAGCAATAGATGTGTCTTCAATCCAAACATCGCTTCGGGAAGAATTTCCAAGTACAACTATACCAAGTTGTGCATTTTTTAAAAAGGATGACCCTAGTTTTGAATGAGAAAGTCTTTCTAGTAGAGTCCTATCCTCTACTATAATAAATTCCCAAGGATTTAAACCTCTAGAAGAAGGAGATAAAAGAGCGCCTTGGACTATTTCAACAATCTTTTCCTTTTCAATTCTCTTATCTTCATACTTTCTAATGCTTCTTCTCTTCTTTAATAATTTCAACATACTCTGAGACCTCCTAAAATATAATTTGCTTTTAATTAGCTATTTAAAGAATATATATCGGAGAATTCAATGTCAATTCTCTCGATTTTGGATTTGGTATGTATCTCCTTTATGTTTTTAGCTTGACCTTCTAATATTTTTACAGGAAGCTCTATTATAAACTCAGTACCCACTCCTATAGAACTCCTTACGGATACCTCTCCTCCGTGAAGCTCAACAAGTGCTTTTACAAGAGAAAGACCAATTCCACTGCCCTCACTTCGTCTAGAAAGAGATTTATCAACCTGTCTAAACCTTTCAAAGATGATTTCTAGCTTATCCTTGGGGATACCAGGACCGGTATCTTTCACAGATATACTTATACTCTCACCATTATCGGATATTATTACGTTTATTTCATCTCCAGAGGTTGTAAATTTTATAGCATTGGATAATAGATTTAACATTATCCGCTCTATTTTATCAGCATCAAAGCTCATAAATTTTTCTTCTATATCTGTGTCAAATATAAGGGTTATACCTTTACTTTCTACATATTCTGCTACGGATATAGTAATATCTTCAATTACACTAATTATATTATGATTTTTTAAATTCAAGGTAAAAAAACCAGAATCTATTCTAGATAAGTCTATAAAATTATTTACTAGTCTTAAAAGCCTATAGCAGTTCTGCTTCATAGTCTTCAAATAATTTCTCACCTTAACTAAGTTAGCAGAAGATACATCCTTGGTATATATAGGAAGTATTTGTACAGCACCTAGTATTACATTTAAGGGTGTTCTAAGTTCATGAGATATGTTAGCGAAGTGTTCAGTAAGTACTTTATTAAATTCTAGAGTTTCCTTTAGTATACGTTGATTTTCCACTATATCCTTTTTTAGTATTTCAACTTGTTTATCAGAGCTAATATCTCTCATAATGTCCAATATGGCAGTTTTGCCACCATAGATAATGTAAGTTGCGCGGCCTTCAATATCAATAGAAGTCCCTTCTTTAGTTAAAATTTTAGATTCATAAGAATAAGAGATATTTTTTTCTGAGATTATTTTATTAATGGAATTTTTAAAATTCATCTTTTCATCTTCATGTAAGAAATTTGTAACAGCCAGTCCAATAAGATCATTACTATTTTCAAAGCCTACAAGTCTGGAGGCAGTGTCGTTTGCAAAAATAATTCTATTTTCTGCATATATCATGATAGCATCATGAGAATGTTCAATTAGAAGCTGGTAGCATTCGTCATTCTTTAAAAATGCCTCTTCCAATAGCCTTTTTTGATTGTTTTCGTTAAACAATTTTTCGCGAGTTTCTATGAAATCACTGTATAATTTTCTATATGGTTTCTTTAAGCCTATTTGTATAACCGCTTTATAAAGTAAGTAGAAGGAAAGTGCCCTTAGAACAAAGGCAGTTATATGAACAATACCATAAGGATTAGTGAAAATAGAAAACATAAGTTCGCTTAAAATTCTAAGGCCAACTGAAAGTTCCATAAATACAATCATTTCTCTATTTGATTTGTGTCTTGCTTTAAAAAATAGTACCATACTGCATAGAAAAATGAAGCAGGTTATGTTCCTTGTATAGGTATTAAAAGCGGTGAAGCCCTTATTCGTAATGTATACATTAGGAAATATTCTCAAATAGTATATAGATATTAATATGAAAAAGGTTACAATAAAGTATCCATAAAAGAATAGATTTATTTTTAACTTCTTAAAATCTTTATATAAAATTATGCTAGCTATTAAAGTTGCAACAGATCCTAAAAATCTAGCAGAGGCCCATAACTGAGAAGTTAGGTTTGTATGAGAGAAGCCTAAGGCTTTAGCTTGGCAGTAAGCAATGGTATAGAGGATATCAAGGCTGCCTACGAAACCGTAGCCTATACCTAGTACCAGTAGAAAATCATTTTTCAAAATATCGTAGGTATTAAGTGCAAATAAAAGCACTGAAAATCGTACTATTATACCAGTAAACATCATTGTACTATGAAATAATGAGTAGTTCTTTGGTGCTATAAAGAGGGAAGCTGTAATACATAAAATAATTCCGAATAAGTATGTAACTATATTTGACTTTCTATTTAATAAATTACACTTGTTGAATTTAGAGACAATTTGTTGCTCCATATAGCATTCCTCCTGCAACACAATAAACCTAAATTATACAGTTTATTATATTATTTTGTTAATAATACAATATTTGTCACCTATTCTAATATTATAGTATACTATATACTTTTTTTCTATATTTTTCATTAATGAAAAAACGACAGAAACCGAATGTTTACTCATCACTAAGAGATAAACTTCGGAGTTTATAGGGAAAATTGTTTAAGAGCAAAAATTGAAAAACAATTAATTTATTTATCAATTTGTCACACATATATAGACAGCATTCATATAATATCCCTAAGAGTAATAAATAGGAGAAGCATAATAATGTACTGCGAAACTTGTTTAAGTAATTTTGTCAAAAATTTTTTGCCACCTATGGCAGAGCTTTTATGGTTTAAAAAACCCTATAAAAGATTGGCAATAATCACAGCAGACTTAGATGGAGATAAAAAGTCAGAAATAATTGCAGCCTATAAGTTAAAGGGTGAATGTTATGTTGTTATAATAAAAAACTACAAAGATGTATGGTGTGTAGCTGCTAGCATTAAAGGTAAGGGCTACGATATAAACTATCTAAATGCTAACAAGGTTGAAGATAAACAAACTAATAATCTAATAATAGGATGGCAAGTGGGGGCCATCTGGGCTGAGCTTGACATTTTTCAATGGACAGAAAAGGGGCTTAAAAACATACTTAATGAAGATATACCTTATAGTAAAATCCAGGTTAAAGACATGGTGGGAGACAATGTCAAAGATGGAAAAGCAGAAATAGCATTGTGGAAGAAGGATACGGGAAAGGCATATAAAGTTGAAGTTCTTAGATGGGATGGTAAAAAATTAGTTCCAGCTTTAGATGTATATCCTTATTATTTTAAAAGAGTGGTCTCATACTATGAAAATAGGGTAAAGGAATTACCGGAGGCTGCCTTTTACTGGTACTATCTTGCAGATGCTCAGTTAAAGGCTGAAATGCCGGAAAAAGCTTTAAGATCTGTCCATATGGCTATGAAGTTAGTTATGAAATTTAAATATGAATACCCTTCTGAGGATGATCTAATTAAACTAGAAAGAAAAATATTAGAAAAGTTACAAAATAGAAGTATAAAGTTATACCCAGCATCTGTAAAAATTATAGGTGGTGTAGAATGGGGATTTATAAACAATAATGGTGATTTTATAATTAAGCCTATTTATACTAATGCATATAGTTTCCAGGATAATAATCTTGCAATTGTTCAAGAAAACAATCTTTATGGGGTTATTGATGAGACAGGAAAATATGTTATCCAGCCTAAGTATGATACTATAAATCAATTTTCAGAAGGTAGGGCATCAGTGGTAGACAGTAGCGGCTTTAAGGTAATTGATGAAAAAGGAATTGAGTTAACTAAAAAATCCTACTCATTTATAGGAAGCTACAGCGAAGGAATGGTAATAGCAGTAAGAACTAATACAGAGGGACAATGGCTATATGGATACTTAGATAAAGAAGGTAATGAAGCAATATCCTTAAATTATAAAGATGCAGGTGATTTTAAAAATGGTAAGGCTGTTGTTAAAATAAATGAAGGAGAATATGCACTTATAAATACTAAGGGACAAAAGCTAAATACTTATAAATATGCCTTTGTAGGACAATTAAATGAAGGCCTTTTAGCATTCAAGGAAAATGAAGAAGGTAAGTATGGTTATATAGATGAAAGTGGAAATGTGGTCATACTAACTAGATACACCAGTGCACAGCCTTTTAATGAAGGTAGAGCAGTGGTTAATGTTGCTGAAGATTATGGTAACAGTTATGGTGTCATTGACAGAAGAGGTAATTTTATAATTATGCCTAGGTATAACGATGTGAATTTGCTAGGAGAAAGTATGATCTCTCTGGGAATAGCTATTAGTAAAGAAAATCCACGTATAGGTTCAAAATATGCTATTGCAAATGCTGATGGTAAACTTCTTACTGATTTTATTTACTACGGTGTATCAAATTATAGCAGTGGATTTGCCTCCGCCTATGATAGTAAATATACATTTTTTATTGATAGAACAGGAATGGCAGCTAAAGGCCTTCCTAAGGTAGAGGGAAGTGGAGTACTATCCTTTGAAGGAGACTTGATTAGGGCAGAGGTTGACCAGAGGTTATCCTACTATAGCAAAATGGGAAAAGTTATATTTAAGCAAAATACTGTAATTCCATTGAATAATCAGTATGCTGTAAAGGAAGAAAAATATAAACCAAATAAGGATTACCTGGTGTACTATCCACAAGTTGAAGGTATGAAAAATAAGCAAAGACAAAAAAAGGCGAATATCAAGTTAAAAGAGTTATCACAGGTTAAACCTATTGATGTTGACATACAACTTGAATATAGTTATACTGGGGACTTTTCCGTTGAATTTTTCAGAAAGAATTTATTAGTTTTAGAGCTTGTGGGATACCAATATTACTTTGGTGCAGCTCATGGAATGCCAACTAGAGTTTATGCTAATGTTGATTTAGTAACAGGAGTATTTTATCAGCTTAAAGATTTGTTCAAAAAGAATAGTAACTATGTGAAAGTGTTAAGTGATATTATAGAATATAAAATAAAAAATGATAAACAGTATGAATACGTTTGGTTAGACAGTTACAAGGGAATTAAGGAGGACCAACCTTTTTATATAAAGGACGATGCTCTTTATATTTATTTTAATGTTTATGAAATCGCACCATATGTTGCAGGCACGCCAACCTTTAAAATAGATTTTAAGGATATCATGAATATTATCGACACTAACGGTGACTTTTGGAGATCTTTTAATTAGGTAAACTATTGTAAAGTTTAGGTAGTAAAATCCTAGACTTTACAATAGTTTTTATTATGTTACGGCTTAGAGTTAACAGAACTTGTTATAAAAATTTCTGCTTATTGGGATTATTATCATGTAACATGAAGGAATTTAAGGAATTTTATAGAATAATATATTTAGTCTCTTTTCAGAAAAGTGTAAATAGCGCAAAATAATAAAATATTTCAATATATGTAATAAATTTTTAAGAACTAAAATAAATTAAAGTATATGGAAAAGACCCTAGTTAATTAGGTTTACATAATTATTGTTAATAAATATTAATGCTTTAAGGTTAAATATTACCAGCTAGGTTAATTTCGTAAAAATATTTTATGATACTAGCTTGGCTTGTAATATTAATATATTAAAATTTTAAATACTTAGGGGGTACTTTTTATGAAAAAAGTAATTTCAATGGTAGTATTGGCAGCAGCATTAGCTACCGGATTTACAGGATGTAGTTCATCTCAACAAACAAGCAGTTCCACAGAAAATAAAAGTGAGAAGCCATCCATAGGATGCGCTATCTATAAATTCGATGACACTTTTATGACTGGAGTTCGTAATGCCATTTCTGAGGCTGCAAAGGACAAGGCTAATGTAGAAATAGTAGATAGCCAAAATTCACAGACTACACAAAATGATAAGGTTGACCTCTTTATAACAAAGAAGGTTAAAAGCTTAGAAATAAACCCTGTTGATCGTACTGCTGCAGGTGTAATTATTGATAAAGCACAGAAAGCTAATATACCAGTAGTATTTTTTAACCGTGAGCCTTTACCAGAAGACATGAAAAAATGGGATAAGGTTTACTATGTAGGTGCAAAGGCAGAGCAATCTGGAACAATGCAAGGAGAACTTATAGCTAAGTACTGGAAGGCTCATCCAGAAGCAGATAAAAACAAGGATGGAGTTATCCAATATGTAATGTTAAAGGGTGAACCAGGACATCAAGATGCTGAATTACGTACAAAATATTCAATAAAAGCAGTAGAAGATGCAGGATTAAAGACACAAAAGCTTGCTGAAGATACAGCTATGTGGGATCGTGTAAAAGGACAGGAAAAAATGGCTGCATTCTTAGCTTCAAATGGAGACAAAATAGAAGCAGTATTTGCTAATAATGACGATATGGCTCTTGGAGCAATAGAAGCTTTAAAAGCTGGTGGATATTTTAAAGGAGATAAATATGTTCCAGTAGTTGGAGTTGATGCTACTGCACCAGGATTACAAGCAATTGGAGACGGAACTATGCTAGGAACAGTACTTAATGATGCTAAAAATCAAGGTATTGCTACATTTAAAGTTTCAGAAGTACTTGCAAAAGGACAAACTCCAAGCAAAGAAAATATAGGTTATGATATAACTGATGGAAAATATATTTGGATAAACTATAAACCAATAACTAAAGACAATATGAATGACGCTAAATAAGGATTAATATTACAAGCTAAAATATTGTGAAGATAAAAACAAGGTGTAGTATGATTTTCTGCTACTACCTTGTTTTCTGATTATAAGCAAGTAGATTTATTTTGGTCTATATAGAAAAGTTTATGTTTTAGTAGGTGAAAAAGTTATCACTTCTTTTCTTTGGCAAATTAAAGAACTACAGGAGGCGGTAGAGTGAATGAAGATAAATATCTACTGGAAATGAATAACATCTCAAAGGAGTTTCCTGGTGTAAAGGCATTAGATAATGTAACACTTAAGGTTCGTGCAGGCTCTGTACATGCATTGATGGGAGAAAATGGTGCTGGAAAGTCTACACTTATGAAATGTCTTTTCGGAATATATAAACAGGATTCCGGTGATATATTGTTAAATGGTGAAAAGGTATTGACAAATAGTTCAAAGGATGCACTGGACTTAGGAATTGCAATGATTCACCAAGAACTTCACCCTGTTAAATTTAGAAATGTAATGGAGAATATGTGGCTTGGAAGATTTCCTATGAAAAACTATGGATTATTTAAATTGGTAGATGAAAAACAAATGTATAAGGATACTGAAGAGCTTTTTAAAAGCTTAGATATGGATATTAATCCTAACACCGTAGTTGGCAACTTATCAGTATCTGTGGTACAACAAATGGAAATAGCAAAGGCTGTTTCTTATAAGGCAAAAGTTATAATTATGGACGAGCCAACCTCATCATTAACGGAGAATGAGGTAGAGCACCTTTTTAAAATTATAAATGATTTAAAGAAAAAGGGTGTTGCGATAATTTATATATCTCACAAAATTGAAGAGATACTTAAAATATCAGATGAAGTAACCATAATGAGAGATGGAAAAAAGGTTGGGTCTTGGAACGCATCAGAACTTACCACAGATATTATAATATCTAAAATGGTTGGCAGAGACCTTACAAATAGATTTCCGGAGAAGGATAATAAACCTGGTGAAGTAGTATTAAAAATAGAAGGAGTTACATCCATATTCCCCAAATCCTTTAAAAATGTATCTGTTGAGCTTAAAAAAGGAGAGATATTGGGGGTAGGGGGGCTTGTTGGAGCTCAACGTACAGAGTTTTGGGAGGCAGTTTTTGGACTTAGAAGCATAGAATCTGGGAAGATTTTTATAAATGGTAAGGAAGTTAATATAAAGTCTCCCATTGATGCAAAAAAATATAAAATCGCATTACTTACTGAAGAACGTAGAGCAACAGGTATATTTCCTGTGTTGTCCGTTCTTGAAAATACAGTAGTAGCAAATGTAGATAACTATAGAAATAAGATTGGATTACTTAATGACAAAAAAAGAAGAGAAGATACAGAGGAGGGGATAAAAAAGTTTAGGACTAAAACTCCTTCTTTTAAAACATTAATTAAAGACTTATCAGGGGGAAATCAGCAAAAAGTACTTCTTGCTAGATGGCTTCTTACAGAACCAGATATATTGATTCTTGATGAACCTACTCGTGGTATTGATGTAGGTGCAAAATATGAAATATATACAATAATAGTAGAGTTAGCAAAGCAAGGTAAAAGTATTGTGATGATATCTTCGGAAATGCCTGAACTTTTAGGTATGTCTGATAGAATAATGGTTATGTGCGAAGGAAAACTTGCAGGGATAATCGATGGAAAAACTGCTACAGAAGAAAAAATAATGACCCTTGCAAGTAAGTATATGGTGTAAAATGGGGAGGTTTCTATAAATGGCTGATTTAGATAGAAAAAAGGTATTTGGTTTTATTAAACAGAATGCAATTTACATAGTTTTAGTAGTATTAATATTAGGTATTGCTGTAAAAGATCCTCGTTTCTTATCAGTAAGTTGTCTTCGAGATATTCTGATTCAGAGTTCTACAAGAGTAATTATTGCTTTAGGAGCTGCATTTATAATATTAACTGGTGGTGCAGATCTTTCCGCTGGTCGTGTAGTTGGTTTTTCAGCAGTTATTTCTGCTTCCATGCTTCAATCACCTGCATATACAAATAGATTTTATCCTAATTTACCTCATCTTCCGCTTATATTACCAATTCTAATCGCTGTAGCAGCGGGACTTGCAGTAGGTGTTTTAAATGGTTTTGTTGTATCGAGGTTTCAAGTACCGCCTTTTATAGCAACCTTAGGTACAATGGTTATTGTATATGGAGCAAACTCTATTTATTTTGATCTTCCTCCGAATAATTCACAACCTATAGGAGGATTAAGAAAGGATTTTTCAGAACTTGGGACAGGTTCTTTATTTGGGATTCCCTATATATTAATAATTGCTATTATAACAGTATTAGTGATATGGATAGTGTTAAACAAAACAAGACTAGGAAAAAATCTGTATGCAATAGGAGGAAACAAGGATGCAGCAATAGTTTCTGGTATAAATGTAAAAAGTAGTTTGTTATGGCTATATATCATTGCCGGCACACTCTATGGTATTGCTGGTGTTCTTGAGGCTGCGAGAACTGGTGGAGCAACTAACAATTATGGTAACATGTATGAAATGGATGCAATAGCAGCCTGTGTTGTTGGAGGGTGGTCAGTATCTGGAGGTGTTGGTACAGTTCCAGGAATTGTAGTAGGTGTACTTATATTTAGTGTAATAAACTATGGATTAACTTTTATAGGGGTAAGTCCTTACTGGCAGCTTATTATAAAAGGTCTTATAATTGTTTCTGCAGTGGCTTTTGATATTAGAAAATATATAGCTAAAAAGTAAGAGAAATTAGTATCAACAAGGGTACTATACTACAAAAAAGTGCATTATTGAATGATATCCTTTATATAAGGTAAAATAAGAATATCTACAACATAAATAGATAGAAAAAATAAATTGGTGTAGTGATTATTGCACTAAATATACTAAGGAGTGATATTATGCCAGTTGTAAAAGTAGGAATATCAAAACTTACTAAGGAAAAGAAAAAGGAAGTAATAGAAAGGGTTTCAGAAACATTAAGTGATATAACTAATATACCTAAACAAGCTTTTGTTGTACTTATTGATGAGTATGATGCTGATAATGTAGGTGTGGGCGGAGTACAGTTATCTGAACATAAGTAACTATACTGTTACAGCTTAAAGTATAAAAGTAATCTCCTGTAGTCAGACTTGGGATAAAGTCAATTACAGGAGACTTTTTCATGGTTAATTATATTTTACACTTCTATCTATTGATAAAAATAAGAGTTAAAAAATTACAAGAGGTATGTTTACAAAATTACTATTTTAGGAAATTAATTTATTCATTTCAACAGCAATATTTTTTAAACTCTCGGCACTGCTGGTTAACTCCTCGCTTACAGCTAGGTTTTGGCTTATAGACTTGCTAACTAAATTAAAATTATTTATAGCTTCCTTTGTGGTGTCAGAAATATTGCAATTAAAAGTAACAACATTTTCAGTTTCTAATAGAAGAGTATTAGTTAACTTACTTATTTCTTTTATATTTTTTCCAGAATCCTTTAACCCAGTTAGCATAATCCTAATGTTGTCAACAGCATTGTTTATAATAGCATCTCCATTGTTTATCTTTTCAGTATTCTCAGTCATGAGATGCTCTACTTGAATAACTCTTTCTTTAAATTCATTAGTAATTAGAGCTACATCGTTTAGGGAATTCCTTGTATTTTCAGCAAGAATTCTGATTTCATCTGCAACAACTGCAAAACCTTTTCCAAGCTGGCCTGCTCTTGCGGCCTCAATTGATGCATTTAACGCAAGAAGATTAGTTTGTTCAGATATTTCTCTTATTATAAAGAGTATATCATCGATTTGTTGAGATTTTTCTTCTAGTATCTTTGTAGCATCAAAGGTATTTTCTACACTATCTTTTATGCTGCTTATAATATTTAGAGTTTCAGTTAATGCCTCTTCATTTTGATTAGATAAATGAATGAGATTTGTAGAATTACTTTCAGTATCCTTAGCTTTAATTGAGATAGATTCGTTTGCGTTTAAAAGTTCATTGAGTACTCTAGTATTTTCAGTAGAGTTATTTAGCAGCTTATCTGCATCTTCAGAAATTGTTTGAGTAGTGTTTGATATTTCCTCCATAGATTTGCTCTCTTCCGTAGCTATAGCAGCTAATGTTTCACTTGAGCTTAATAAGCATTTAGCAAACTCGGCAGTTTTATTAAATAAATTACGTATATTTTCGTTATTATTCTTTAGTTCCTCTTCGCTTTTTTCAATAGAATTTAGTAGTCTAGATGAAAAAGATGTAAAAGCTATAATAGCAAAGGAAACTAGGAATATAGAGATTATTCTAAGAATCAACTCTCTTAAAAAGAACTGATCTGGCAATGTATAAGGGTTTGTAGTGAACAATATAATTTCTGAGATAACACTTAATATAATGGAAATTATATTCATCTTATTATCTAAAAATAGGGAACCTAGTATGATAAAATAAAACACTGTTACCCAAAGTTCTCTAGATGGAATTATGAAACCCATATATATGTAATTTATATAAGAAGCAGCAAGTATAACCATTTTTAAGTTTTTAAAGACTTTATTGTTAAGCTTTTTATCTGCAATTGCTTGCTTATACATAACAGTGAGAACAACTATTTCAAGAATACCTAGAAAAAATAGTGTGATTAAATAAGTCCAACTAACTTCATTATATAAACCTAATAGCTTCATTATAGCAAACATTGATCCTGCTATTAATGCACTTATAGAGTAGATAACTATGACGAATTTTAATGTTTGCTCTTGATATTTAACTATAGTGTTTGAATCAATTTGCATATTATTATTCAACTCCTTGAAATTACTACCATTTGTACAATAGAGTTCCTATACTATATCCAGAGGCTACTGAGCAGAATATAACTATATCATCTCTATCAAATTTTTTATATTTTAATCTGTCATCTAAAGCCATAATAGGGCTTGTACACCCAGTATATCCATATTTGTTTCCAATGAAGGTTGCTTTACTTATATCGGCATGAAGCTTGTCTAAGGTTAACTCAAGATCTACTCGTGAAAATTGTGACATAAAATAATGGTTAACGTTCTCTGGTTTGTATCCATGATCTTGTAAAAGTTCTATAATTGTTTCACTCCATTTTTCCGAAAGAAAACTAAAATCAAAGGGTTTCCAAAACATCTTTTTGTCTTCAGAATCAATACAGCTGTTGGGAATATTTGACATACCGCATCCTGGCATAGTTATAGACCAATAGTAGGAATCATCTGTAAACATTCTAGAACCTAAAATTCCTCTTTCTTCTTCTTCCTCTTTTGCTTCAAGCACTAATGCAGCTGCGCCGTCAGCAGAACAGCCAAAGGCAACCATGTCATCTTCTCTAGCTAGTTTGCTAATTAGTAATGAGCCAACAACTAATATTCTTTTGTATTTTTTGTCAGTTTTAAGATATCTAGCGGCTATGTCCATACCGGTTATCATACCTATGCAATTAGAGTTAACATCGAAGACTGACGAAACATTCTCTGCTTTAAGCTGATTTTTGATTAAAAGAGCACAACAAGGTGATAGATATTCAGGGGTGTCTGAAACTGAGATAATCATATCAATATCAGATATAGATAATCCTGCATTAACTAAAGCTTCATTAGAGGCTCTAACTGCCATAGTAACACTAGTTTCATTATTATCGGCAAGTGTTCTAACTTCTCTACCTAACTTGGACATAAGCGCTGCAGCATGATCTTCAAGTTGGTATTTCTTAAAATGCTCGATAAAATAGTGATTATCCAATTGTTTGTTGGGATGATATGCTCCAACTCCAACTATATGTACATTCTTATACATAGTAACTCCTCCTAATAACTTGCTGCAAAAACAAAAAATAGCAATGCTAAGCAATACGATTTTTAAACAGCGTTAACCTAGCAACCTGACAATCATAGGAAAATATCCTTTAGACTCATGGCTTTGCGTCCTTATCTTTAGATAAGTTTGCCTTGTTTAGTTTAACTATTATTTGTTTAAGCTACTATTTTAATAACAGTTTTAATTATACCATAATTTTCATAAAACTCAACATACCTGTTAAATTATGTCTAAAGTGTGTTATACATGTCATTAAACATGAATTATGTAAAAATAAGGGTAGTTAGGTTGTGATTTACACAAACCTAACTACCCTTATTAGTAAGTTGACAATCTATTTTATTTTTCTACCAGCCTGTCATCGCTAAATTCTCCTACAATAACTTCTCCATCAACGCAGACAAACATACCCTGTCCTTCCTTTTTATCATCTTTCCATTGACCTATGTATTTTTCACCGTCTGGCCAGGTATGAACTCCTTCACCATGTCTTAAATCATTTTTCCAGCTTCCTGCATAAGTGTCGCCATCAGACCAGATGTAAATGCCTTCTCCTGATTTTTCACCATTTTCCCAGTTACCTATGTATTTTTCACCATCTGGCCAAGTATATATTCCATAGCCATGCTTTTCATCATTTTTCCATTCTCCAATATACTTCTCTCCAGATATCCAGGTAAGAGTACCTTGACCATTCATTTGGTTGTTGTGCCATTGACCTACGTATTTACTGCCATCCTTATAATAGTAGGTTCCCTGTCCTTCCATTTTGCCATCTTTCTTATCTCCAACGTAGGTTCCACCATGAATATGCTGCTTAACTATAGGCTGAGGAGTACCTACCTTTACCTTGTCTAAGTCAACTTTAGTTAATTGTAATTTCTTCATATTTTATCTCTCCTTTGGGTATTTTTCTAGTTAGGCCTAAAATGTAGTTTTTATATGTTTTATAAATATAAATCTATTCATATTATAACCATTTTATAGAATGGTAAGAATAATATTATCACATAATGGGATAAGAAGATATTAGAAATAAGAATTATAGCGAGCTAAGTTAACTAATATTGAAAGTAACAAATTCCCTTCAAGAAGCATAAGATGATACAATAGTGCTGATTTAGGAGGATTTTATGGGAAAACATAAAAAGACTAATCTACTTAGGCAGAATAATTCTAATCTATCAGAATCAACTAAAAAACCTGAAATAATCAATCCTAAAAGAAAAAAGAAAAGAATAGTGGGAGAAGTTAAAGAAAAAAGAGAAAAGAATGTTAAGCACTTTTTAAAAGAAGATCTAACCTTTGAAGCAGTTATTTATAATGAAAATGTTCACTATTATAGTGATGGGCAGTGGAAAGATATAGATAACTCAATAATAGATAGTAAAGACGAAGAAAATAACGATGTATTTGAAAATAGGGAAAATGACATTAAAATTAAGATTGGTAAAAAGGTTAAAAATAAGAAATTAGTGACTATTAGAAAAGATAAATATGAAATATCTTGGGGAATTGATAAAGCTTCAAATTCTAATGGTAAAGTAAAAGGTAAAGAAAAGTTGAGATCTAAAAACGAGCATCAACCTAGAAACAAAAGCAGTGATAAACAAGTTAAATACAGACAACAGCAAGATGAAAGCAACAAAATCATTGAAACTGAAAATCTAAATAAACAAACTCTAAAAAACATCTCATCTACAGTAGAATTCCAAAATGTGTATCCCAATATAGATTTACAATACACAATAATTGCAAATAATTTAAAAGAAAGTTTAATAATCAAAAGCAAAGTAGATAATCCTGTATTTACTTTTAATTTGAATGTAAAAAATTTGGTGCCAAAAATTCAGCAAGACTATTCAATAGTATTTTATGATGATAAGGACACATCAATAGTTGTATTTAAGATTGATCCACCCTTTATGTATGATGGAAATGGAGAAACAAGTGAGGATATTAAGGTAACTCTTATTGAAGATAAAAAGGGCTATAATTTATCATGGATTCCGAACAACCAATGGTTAAAGGATGCTAATAGAAAATATCCTATTATTATAGATCCAACAATTTCAACACCACAGGAAGCTAAAAGTATTTTTGATAGCTATATCTCCTCAAACTACTCAAATTCAAACTATGGAAAAAGTGTTGCTCTAAGAGTAGGAAAATTTAATGATTTTGGTGTCACAAGAAGCTTTATTAGGTTTACACTGCCAACAGATAAGTTAACGTCCGGTGACTTAGTAGTAGGAGCTTATCTAAACTTAAACTTGGCAATATCAAACTATGATAAACGACAGGTTAATGTTTATAAGGTGCTGGCACCTTGGGATCCAGCAAGTATAAGTTGGAGCAATGCACCGGCAGTAAACGATAAAAGAATAGAAGATTATCAGCTAGTTAGCACTGCTGCAGGCAGCTGGGTTACATGGGATATAACAAGAGTAGTAAAGGAATGGCTTCGAGACGGTGCAAACTATGGATTAATGCTTAGAAACAGTGATGAAACTCTTAGCTATAATCAGTTTTTTTCCTCGGATGTAAGTGATTATGATGAGTATGGTAATAATCTTGCAATAGCTAGACCAGTAATAGCAATACAGTATGTTAATAATTCAGGATTAGAAAACTACTGGACTTACCATTCTCAGGATGTAGGGAGAGCAGGAACTGGATATGTTAACGATTTTAATGGCAATCTTGTCTTTATCCATAATGATATAAGTATGAGTGGCAGCAAAATGCCAATTACTTTAAACCATGTATTTAACAGTAATGAAAAAGACATTGTTTCTGGGTATGGAAATGGATGGAGA